>CAZEYA010000112.1:0-12697 GCA_964516515.1 uncultured Kineosporiaceae bacterium
CCGCCGTCGCCCCCACCAGCATGGCCGGTATCGCCGTAGTCCTCGGAGCCGTCTGTCGCCAACAGCACCACGGGCACCGACCCATCGCTCGTCGCCGCCGTGCGTCGGTACTGCGTCCGCATGGCGCGAATCACTGTCGTGACAGACTCGCCGGCGATTGCGCACAGGTCATTGATCTGCCGGGCGAGGGCGGCACGGTCCTCGGCCGTGCCCGGGGTCGGCAGCCAGCGGCGCGCGATGCCGGAGACCGCACAGACCACGGCGAACGCGGCGGCGAAGCGATCCGGCTGGGCGCCGGGCGTCAGCGCCGCCGACATCATCTCGACCAGGGCATCGCGCGACGCGGTGTCGACCAGCAGGTAGCGACGCCGTGGGATGACGCCGAGCAGCCGGTGGTCATCGAGTCTGACGCGGCCTTCGGCGACCGCCTGTGAGCGCACGATGGACACGACACCGCGGGCCCGACTGCCGACGGCATCACTCGGATCACCGTCCAGGCCGGTCAGATCGCGCAGGCTGCGACCGGCCAGCAGGTCCTCGATGAGCAGCGATCCGGCAAGGGCGATGTTCATGCCACCGTTGGCCTGCATCCGCCCCCGGTCGTCAAGCGCGGTCACGAGGACATCGGTGGCGAAGCTCATGTCGGGCGAGTCTAGGGGCGGCGGGCGTCGCCGCGCCTGGCGGCCGGTCCCCGTTGACCGCTTCGTTGACGCTGCGAAAATCACGCGGCCCTGTTGACGCCCACCCCTACGTCGTTCGTACCCTGATGACCGGCGGATGCCCGCCGAGGACCGGAGGCGGCCATGTCCAAGCGAGTGCTGTTCGTCCAGCACGATCACGTTTCCCCGACAGGTCTGGTCGGGGAAGCCTTCGCCGATCGGGGATACGACATCGAGACGTTTCTCGTGGTGCCGCAGGAGCACTTCGAGCAGCCCAATGTCGCGGTGCAGTTCCCGGAGTTCGACGAGTACGACGCGCTCGTGCTCATGGGTGCGGTGTGGGGCGTCTACGCCGATGACGTCATCGGGCAGTGGCTGCTGCCGGAGAAGGCGGCCGTTCGCGGTGCGTTGGACGGCGGTACGGCCGTACTGGGACTGTGCTTCGGTGGTCAGCTGCTGGCCGATGTCGTCGGCGGCAGCGTCTCGAAGTCTCCGGCACCCGAATTGGGCTGGGCGGTCGTTCACAGTGACGACGAGGATCTGGTGCCTGCCGGTCCGTGGTTCCAGTACCACTTCGACCGCTGGCAGCTGCCGCGCGGGGTGCGCGAACTGGCCCGGAACGCCTCCGCATCCCAGGCCTTCGTCCACGGCCGAGGATTGGGCGTGCAGTTCCATCCGGAACTCAATGCCGACATGCTGCAGGGTTGGCTGGACTTCGGAGGCCACGCCGACGTCTCTCGTGCGGGGTTGGACGCCGAGCGGCTGCTCGCCCACACCGCCGCCATCGAGCCACAAGCCCGTCGGCAGGCGGCGCAACTGGTCAACGCCTTCCTGGACCGGGTCGCCGTGGCGGAGACACCCGCCAGGTGACCCAGGTCAAGCCGGAGTGGTCGAGGGTCACCGACGACAAGCAGCGATGACCTCGGCGTAGGTCTCCACCGGGCCTTTCGACCACACGTCGTCCAACGCCACGATGACGTGATCGACGCCGGCGCCGCGCAGCGCCTTCACCCGCAGCACGTGGTCTTCGACGGTGCCGGGGTTGGTCGCGGCCGCCCATCGGGCATGACCGGTGGCCGGGCGCCGTCGCGCGACTATCCGCTGCAGCTCACCGGCGTCCCGCGCGACCAGCGCCGTCGAGAGATGGCTGACCTCGACGGCGGCGGGATCCCGGCCGACCTCGCGGCAGTGCCGATGCAGCACCGCCACCTTGTCGGCTACGGCAGCCGGGTCGCCGAACAAGTTGCTCGCATCGGCGTACTGGGCGACCAGCCGCAACGTCCGCCGCGCACCCCCACCGCCCACCAGGATCGGGATCGAGCCGGCCACCGGTCGTGGGTAGCTCATCGCCTCCGGCACCGAGATCCTGCGACCTGTGAACCCAGGGGCCCCCGGCCCCCACAGCAGCGGCAACGCCTGCAGGGCGTCCTCCAGCAGGTCCAGCCGCTCCCGAGCAGGCGGGAACGGCCAGCCGTAGGCGAGGTGCTCGGCCTGGTAGCTGCCGGCCCCCAGGCCGCACCAGGCCCGCCCGCCGCTCAGCACGTCGAGCGTGGCCAGCGACTTCGCCAGCAGCCCGACATTGCGGTAGGTCACGCAGTGCACCAGGCAGCCCACGGTGACCCGGCTGGTAGCTGCCGCGAGGAACCCGAGCGCTGCCACCGCCTCGGGCATGTCCTCCCACGGCCGGCCCAGCTGAGGCAGCTGGCGCATGTGGTCCATCACCCACAGCGAGTCGAATCCGGCGGCCTCCGCGCGCACCGCGACGTCCCGCAGCCGCTCCCCCAAGGAAACCGGCTGCGGCACACCGAAGCTGGACAACTGCAGCCCGAACCGCAACCCGTCCCGCCTTGGCCCAGGGCCGGTCGAACCGCCGGAGGGCAGCGGTCGAGTCGCGTCGGCCGTAGGTATGCCAGGCGCCACCACACGCACGGGTTGCGCGGTGATGACCTGATCGAATCCCTCCGAGGGCAGGCTCGTCAGCGTCGAGGAGAACCGCGTCGCCTGCTGCGAGATGACATCACCGGGCACCCGCCGATCCCGGGCGGCATTGCGGCGGCGAGCCTCTACCGCCGGCGTGTCGACGATCACCGCCACGCACGGCACACCGTGCCGAGCGGCCAGCTCCCGCCACCCGCGCCGGGTCTCGGAGTCCAGACCGGTGGAGTCGATGACGGTGGTCAACGCCCGGCGCAGCCTCGCGGCCACGATCATGTCGATGATCGCGAAGGCGTCGGCACTGGCCGCCTGGTCCGCCTCGCTCTCGCCCACCACCCCTCGCAGCCGGTCGGAGGAGACGATCTGCGAGGCCTCGAAATGCGCCGCCGCCCAACTGCTCTTGCCCGATCCCGAGATCCCGATCAGCACGACGAGGCTGGGATCAGGAAGGCGGATCACGCCCGTCAGGCTAAGGCGGCAGCGGCAGCCACCGCCGGCAACCGCACGGTGAAACGCGCACCGTGGCCCGGCGCCGGGACCGAGGTCACGCCGATCCTGCCACCGTGGGCCTCGACGACCGCGGCCGCGATGGCCAGCCCGAGACCGGTGCTGCCGGCGTCCCGCGAGCGGCTGGAGTCGCCGCGCGCGAACCGCTGGAAGACGGCGTCGACCAGTGCCGTCGGCACTCCGGGCCCGCTGTCGCTGACCTCCAGCACGACGTCGCCGCCCGCCTCGTCGGCCCACAGCCGGGTCGTCACCGTCGTCCCGGCCGGGGTGTGCACCCGGGCATTCGCGAGCAGATTGCCGATGACCTGCTGCAGCCGGGCTGCATCGCCTCCCACGATCAGCGGCTCGCTCGGCAGTTCCAGCAGCCAGGCGTGCCCGGGGCCCGCCATATGGGCGTCACCGACCGCGTCGACCACCAGCGCCGAGAGGTCGACCGGTGACCGCTGCAGCGGGCGACCGGCATCCAGACTGGCCAGCAGCAACAGGTCCGTGACCAGCCCGGTCATCCGAACCGACTCGGACTCCACCCGTGCCATCGCGTGAGCGACGTCGGGCGGCACCGGTTGGCCGGTGCGCCTGGCCAGTTCGGCATAGCCCCGGATCGCGGCCAGCGGCGTCCGCAGCTCGTGGCTCGCGTCGGCGACGAACTGCCGGACCTGCATCTCGCTGGCGTGCCGAGCGGCCAACGACTCCTCGACATGCCCGAGCAGCCGGTTCAGCGCCCCGCCCATCCGGCCGACCTCGGTCCGCTCATCGGTGTCGGCGGCGCGCACCCGCTCGGTCAGCGTCACCTCGCCGGTCGCCAGTTCCAGCTGCGACACCCGCGCGGCAATGGCCGCCACCCGATCGAGCGGGCGCAGCGCCACCCCGACGAGGGCGCCACCGACGGCGATGGCGATGACCACCGCGGCGCCGGTGATGATCGCGGCCGTCAACGCCGTCCGGCCGACCGCGTCGCTGACCGGGCCCAGTGCGATCCCGGCGATCTGCGTCAGGCCACCACCGGCGGGAACCGCCAGCACGCGGTAGGCCCCCAGCTCCGGAAGGTCGACCGTCCGCAGTTCGCCGGCCGCCGACGACGCACCGAGAACGGCCAACTGCTCGGCGCCCAGCACGCCGGTCGAGAAATCCTCCGCGATGTAGACCACGGTGCCGGACCCTTGGCCATCGACCAGTCCGCAAAGGCTGAGGGTCGACTGACCTCGGATGCTCAGGCACTGCCTGGGATCGATGATCAAACGGTCCTCCGGTCCATCCTCCCGAGGACCTGCCGCCCGCTGGTCAAGCGACCGCAGCGAGTCGTCGATCCGACCCTGCAGCACCGAACTCATCACCAGCGTCGTGGCCGTCGTGATGGCCGCCGCGGCCAGCACCAGGAGCACGGCCACCGCCACACCGAGCTGGCGCCGCAGGGTCCAGCCCTCGACGCCCAGGCACCTCATCCGGCGGGTTTGAGCACGTAGCCCGCGCCTCGCAGGGTGTGGATCATCGGCTGGCGACCGGCGTCGATCTTTCGGCGCAGGTAGGAGACGTACAGCTCGACGACGTTGGCCTGCCCACCGAAGTCGTACTGCCACACCCGGTCGAGGATCTGCGGCTTGGACAGCACCCGACGCGGGTTGCGCATGAAGTATCGCAACAGTTCGAACTCGGTGTTGGTCAGGGCGATCGGCTCGCCGGCTCGGGTCACCTCGTGACTGTCCTCGTCCAGCATCAGGTCGCCGACCACGATGGTGCGGTCATCCCCGCCGAACACGGCCCGGCTGCGGCGCAGCAGCCCGCGCAGCCGCGCGACGACCTCCTCCAGGCTGAACGGCTTGGTGACGTAGTCGTCGCCCCCCGCGGTGAGGCCGGCGATCCGGTCGGCCACCGCGTCCTTCGCTGTCAGGAAGAGCACCGGGACCCCGATCTGGGTGTCGCGCAGCCGCCGCAGCACGGTCAGCCCGTCGACGTCGGGCAGCATGATGTCGAGCACGACCACGTCGGGGTTGAACTCGCGGCTGGTCCTCACCGCCGCGGCGCCGGTGGTCGCCGTCCGGACGTCCCAGCCCTCGTACCGCAACGCCATCGACAGCAGTTCGGCCAGGGTCGGCTCGTCGTCGACGACGAGCACGCGGACCGGCGAGCCGTCGGGACGTCTCAGCTGTGCCGCGGCGCCGGGACGGGGCGTGGCTGTCATACCGCGATCATCGTACCCACGACCCGCCGGAAGCTATGGCGTGGCTGTAGGAACCCTGTGAATCAGCGAGCGGCGTGCTGCCGGGTATCGGGCTCCCGAACCTCGCCGATGATGGCCTCGACGAGGTCCTCCAGGAACAGCAGGCCGACGGGCGGGCTGCCGGGATCTGCTACCAACGCGAGGTGGGCTCCCGACTGCCGCATCCGGTTCAGTGCCGCCAAGCCCTCGGTGTCGGCGCGCATCTGCGGCAGCGGCCGTGGGGTGACCGCCGGCTGCTGCCCGGACCGGCCGGTGTCGGGCAGCGTCAGCACGTCCTTGATGTGGACGTAGCCGGTCGGTGTGCCACCGGGCGCAGTGATGGGGAACCGGCTGTAACCGGTCCGCGCCACCAACTGCTCGACGTCCGCCGCGGTCGCGCCCTGCGGCAACGACGCCACAGCGCTCAGCGGCACGGCCAGCTCTCCGACCGTGACGTCACCGACCGAGATGACACCCTCCAGCACCTCGGACTCGTCCAGCGTGCCGTGCTCGACGCTGGTCGAGACGACCGAGCGCACCTCGGCCAGCGTGAACCCGCTCGCGATCTCGTCACGCGGGGTGACGCCGAGCGCCCGAACAATGGCGTTCGCGGTGGCATTCAGTCCGTAGACGACCGGCCGGAGTGCCCGGGCGACGGCGACCAGCATGGGCACTATCACGAGGGCCACCTTGGTCGGCAGCGCGACCGCCAGGTTCTTCGGGATCATCTCCCCGACGATGACGTGGAGCGAGACCACGATGAGCAGGGCGACGACGAAGGCGACCGCATGCCCGGCAGCCTCTGGGACGCCGAGGGCGAGGAAGGCGGGCTCCAACAGGTGCGCCAGCGCGGGTTCGGCGACCGCGCCCAGGCCGACCGAGCACAGCGTGATCCCGATCTGCGCCGTGGCGATCATCAGGGTGACGTTCTCCATCGCGGTGAGCGTCACGATCGCGCTGCGCGACCCCGCCCGGGCCCGCGGTTCGATCTGCGAGCGGCGCACCGTCACCACGGCGAATTCCGCGGCGACGAAGAAGGCATTGCCGAGCAGCAGCAGGACCGCGAGAGCCAGCCCCAGAGCGTCACTCACGACGTCACCTCCGCTTCGCGCGGCTCGGGGATGAAGCGGACCCGGTCCACCCGGCGCCGGTCCATCTGTGCCACCACGAGGCGGCCGCCGTCGACCTCGACACTGTCGCCGACCGCCGGCACTCGGCCCAGCCGGCTCATGACGAAGCCGCCGAGCGTCTCCCACGAGGGGTCCTCGGGGACGTCCGCCGCGGTGAGCTCGGTGACCTCGTCCGGGCGCAGCAGGCCGGAGATGGACCAGCTGCCGTCGGGCTCGCGGGCAGCATCCGCGGATGCCCGGGCGACCAGGTCGTGCTCGTCGGTGACGTCCCCGATGATCTCCTCGACGATGTCCTCCAGCGTGACGATGCCGGCGGTGCCGCCGTACTCGTCGACCACCAGGGCCATGTGCAGGCCGGTGTCTCGCAGCTGCGCCAGCAGCGGAGGCAGCCGCATGCTGGTAGGCACCCGGGCCGGTTGGGTCATGAGGGCGCCGGCGGGCACCTCGCCGCGCTTGTCGAACGGCACCGCGATCGCGCGCTTGACGTGGACGACGCCGACGACGTTGTCGATGTCCTCGTCGATGACGAGGAAGCGGGAGTGCCCGGTGCGCCGGGCGAGGTCGATGATGTCGGAGGCCACATCAGCGCGGCGCACAGACACCGTCCTGGTGCGCGGGGTCGCGATGTCCTCCACGACGCGGGTGCCCAGGTCGAGACTGCGGGTGATGTGACGGGCGGACTCCGCTGGCAGCATGCCCAGCTCGGCCGAGCGACGGACCATCGATGACAGCTCGTCGGGGGTTCGGGCGCCTGGCAGCTCTTCCGACGGTTCGACGCCCATCGCGCGCAGCGCAGCGTTTGCCGTGGCGTTGAAGGAGACGATCAGCGGCTTGGCGACGACGGTGAACACGAGTTGCAGCGGCACGACGACCTTGGCGGTCGCCAGCGGCGCGGCGATCGCCAGGTTCTTGGGGACCAGCTCACCGATGAGGATCGAGAACAGCGTGGCCAGCAGCAGGGCGAGGCCGACGGCGACCGGGCCGGCAGCGGACTCGGACAGGCCGAGCCCCCGCAGCGGACCGGTCAACAGCGCTGCCAGGCTGGGCTGAGCCAGGAAACCGAGCAGCAGCGTCGTGACGGTGATGCCGACCTGCGCGCTGGACAGCTGCGTCGACAGCGTCTTGACGCCGTGCAGCACGGGCCGGGCCCGACGGTCGCCGCCGGACACGGCGTCGGCGACTGTCGGCCGGTCCAGGGCCACCAGGGAGAATTCCGACGCGACACATATAGCTGTGCCCACTGTGAGCAGCACACCCAGGCCCAGCAAGAGCCATTCCACCCGGGATCAGGCCACCGATCGTCGATAGTGCGGTCTACATCGCATCGCTGTCATGGTACGGGCCAGCCGCAGCCGCAGCGAAGAGATCAGCGTGTCAGCTGGGACCGGTAGCTCATCGCGGCCGGGGTCATGTCGAGCGACACCACACCCATGAGAACGTCAGTCCTGTTGTCGACGGTGCCGTGGTAGGCGGCGACGAACGGGCCGTCCAGTGACCCCTCGACGACCTCGACCCGCTTCCCCAACCCGATCATGCCGAAGGACTGCAACCTCATCTCGAAGAGGTCCGACCAGAACGAGGGCACCGGAGCGAATCTCCCCGCGGTCGCCTCGGGGTAGCCGCCGCCCGTCAGATACGAGGCGAGCAGCGCGCCGGCATGGCGTCCCGTGTCCGTGGGAAGGCTCCAGTGCTCGACCCGGCGCGCCACGTTGTCGAACCCCGCATTCGGAAAGCGGGCAATGTCGCCGACGGCGTGCACCCCGCCCACGGCAGTGCCGTCATGGCGCAACGCCCGCAGCGCCGCGTCGGTCAGCACGCCGTCGCTGAGGTCGAGGTCGTTGCCGGCCAGCCACTCGGTGTTGCACAGCGAACCGACCGCCTCGACGACCACAGAGGCACCCAGCACGTCGCCGTCGCTGAGGCGGACGCCGCTCACCCGGTCCGCGCCCAGCAGTTCCTCGACGCCCACGCCGAGCCGGAAGGACAGCCCGCGGGCTTCGAGCCGGCGCTGCAGCTCCCCGGCCACCAGTTCACCCAGCGGCCGGATCATCGGCAGCGGGTCCAGGGCCACGTTGGTGACGTGGCAGCCCAGGCCGCGAGCGGTGGCCGCCACCTCACAGCCGATGAAGCCGGCGCCCAGCACGACCACCTCGGCAGCCGGGGTGAGCACCTCGCGCAGCGCCAGCGCGTCGTCGAGGGTGCGCAGCACGAAGCGGCCCACCTGCGGGCCGGGGATCGGCAGCCGCCGGGGCCGCAATCCGGTGGCGGCGACCAGGCCGTCCCAGGCCAGCTCCTCGCCGCCGGCCAGCGTGACGGTACGCATCAGGAGGTCGGCACCGATCGCCTCCGCACCAAGGCGCCATTGCACGTCGGCGACCGACTTCCGGCGGCGGTACTCGAGAGTGGCGTGGTCGACGCCGCCGCGAAGCGCCTCCTTGGACAGCGGGGGGCGGTTGTACGGCAGGTGCGACTCCTGGCTCAGCACGACGACGTCGCCGGAGTACCCGGCCGAGCGCAACGCCTCCGCCGCGCGCAGGCCGCCGAGCGAGCCACCGACGATGACGACCCGGCTGTTGTTCATCGCGGTGTCACGGCGCCGGGCGTCAGCCGAGCGAGATGGCCTGGACCGGGCAGACGTCGATGGCGTCCTCGACCGCCTCCAGCTGGCTGTCATCGGGGTCGGCGTCGTACTGCAGGTCGCCGTTGTCGTCGAGCCGGAAGACATCCGGGGCGGCGAAGACGCACTGCCCGTGGGTCTGACACTTGTCGAAGTCGACGATGACGTGCACGGCGGGCCTTTCGGTCGAGGTCGTTCTGGTGGCGTTCTGGTGGCGGTCGTCAGGAGCGTATGGGAGCGCGCACGCCGCGCAGTTCCCAGTCCCCGCCGAGGGCGGTCGAGCGGACCTCCTCCGAGGCGGTGGGTTGGGCCCCGACATCGTCCCGGATCGGGGTCGGCCCGGCGACGACGGTGTTGCGCAACCGGCCCAGGCCCTCGACCTCGACCTCGACGACGTCGCCGGGGCCGACCGGCCGCGAGTTGGCCGGCGTGCCTGACAGCAGGACGTCGCCGGGGAACAGCGTGATGGTCCGCGCGATGTCGGCGACGAGGTAGTGCATGTCCCAGGTCATCTCGACCGTAGAGCCGTCCTGGCGCAGGTCGCCGTTGACGAAGGTCCGCAGGTACTTGTCTCGGAAGTCCCATCCGGTGACCAGGCCCGGTCCCAGCGGGCACAGCGTGTCAGAGCCCTTGACCCGCAGCATCGACCCGGCATCGGTGTCCCGGAAGTCGTGCAGGCCGAAGTCGTTGCCGATCGTGTATCCGGCGATGTAGGCCGGGGCGTCGGCGGGCGAGATGTTCCGGCAGGTGCGGCCGATGACGATGGCGATCTCGCCCTCGTAGTTGAGCCACTCGCAGCGCTCGGGTCGCACCACGGCGCCACCGTGTGCGTTGAGGCTCGACGTCGGCTTGTGGAAGTAGGTGGGGGCGGCGGGCAGGGTGACACCGAACTCGGTGACCCGGCTGACGTGGTTGAGGTGGACGGCGATGATCTTCGTGGGGACCACCGGCGGGAGGTGATGGGCCTCGGCCACGCCGACCACCCGGCCGTCGCCGGCGACCAGGTCATCGCCGTGCCGCTCGACCTCGACCACGGCGCCCTCGAGCAGGATCCGGCGGAACTCGCGCGTCACTGCTCGCCCCGCCGACCAGTCCAGCCCGCGGTCGGTCGGTCGAACCAGATGTGCACCTGGCCCGTGCCGATCGAGTTCTCGTACTCCCCGTAGCGGCGGCCCGGCGCCGCGCATGCCCGCTCCCCCAACGCGCCGATCATCATCAAGTAGTGGGCGAACCGCGCCTCGGGCTTGAAGCGGTAGAAGTCACCCATCGTGTCGAGCACCCGGGAGTGGTCCCCGGCGGCGAACCACTCGATCCGCTCCGCGTCGGCGGCCGCGGCCTCGGGGGTGAAGATGTGCTCGACGCCCGCGGCCTCGTGATCACGCAGCTGCCGCAACGGCCAGAAAGTGTGGCTGAGCGCGCCGCTGGCGAGGAGCAGCACCTTGCGGTCCACCTCGGCGATCGCGTCGGCGAGCGCGCGGCCGCAGCGCAGGTTGTCCTCGGTGTCGGCGGTCTGGCACACCGAGACGGAGACCCACCGCTTGCCCAGTCCCTCGCCGAGGAACTTCCACAGGTTGAGGGTCGCGTAGAAGATCGGCAGGTGGTGGTCGTCGATCGGCGTGATCCAGGTACCGTGGGCGGCCGCGTGGCGGCCGTGGGAGTGCGCCAGCTCGGGATCGCCGGGGAAGTCGTACAGGATCCGCTTCATGCCCCGCGGCAGTTCCTCCGACGTGAACAGGCCGGAGCGGTGATCCTGCGCGGTGACGACGTACTCGACAGTGGTGGCCCAGTGCGAGTCCAGGACGACGACCGTGTCGTAGTCGAGGGTCTCGAACACCTCGCTGCGCAACTGCTGCAGCCCGCTGACCAGGGTACTGTCCTCGCCGTTGTTGAGCTCCCGCCGGACCGCCTCGGGCAGCATGATCGTCGGGACGTGCGCCAGCAGGCCGGCGCCCACGATCTCGCCCATCAGTCCTCGCCTCCCTCGCGCCAGCCGGTGGGCGCGAACACGGTGTTCTTGACGTCGCTGAAGAAGTCGAAGCTCCAGGTGCCGCCCTCGCGGCCGATGCCGGAATTGCGGGAGCCGCCGAACGGGGCTCGCAGGTCCCGCACGTAGAAGCAGTTGGTCCACACCGTGCCGGCGACGAGTTGTTCGCTGACCCGCTCGGCGCGTTCGCGGTCACCGGTGACCAGCACGGCCGCCAGCCCGAAGTCAGTGCCGTTGGCCAGGTCGACCGCCTCGTCCTCGCCGCTGAAAGTCTGAAGCGTCAGGACCGGGCCGAAGACCTCCTCGGTGAGGATCTCCGCGCCCTCGGGGACGTCGGTGAACAACGTGGGCCGGTAGTACAGCCCGCCCAGGTCGGTGTTGGGGCCGCCGCCCAGCAGCAGCCGGGCGCCGGTGGCGCTCGCGCGCCGGACGAAACCGTCGACCCGGTCGAGGTGGTCGGGGTGGATCTGCGGGCCGATGTCGCTGGCCGGGTCGCGAGGGTCGCCCTGCCGCAGCTGCGCCGCCCGCTCGACGAACCGGCGGGTGAACTCCTCCGCGACCCGGTCCTCGACCAGCAGCCGGGTGCCGGACAGGCAGACCTGGCCGGCGTTGTCGTACTGCTCGATGGCGAGCGTCACCGCAAGGTCCAGGTCGGCGTCGGCGAAGACCAGGAACGGCGACTTGCCGCCGAGTTCGAGTGAGATGGGCGTGAGGTTGCCCGCCGCAGCGGCCGCCACCAGCTTCGCGGTGGGGACCGAGCCGGTGAACGAGATCCGGTCGACGTGCGGATGAACCGTGAGCGCGGCGCCCGCCTCCTCGCCGAGGCCCTGCACGACGTTGAGCACACCGTCCGGCAGCCCGGCCGACGCGGCGATGTCAGCCAGTAGCGAGGCGGTCAACGGCGACCACTCCGACGGCTTGAGCACGACCGTGTCACCCGCTGCGAGCGCGGGCGCGATCTTCCAGGTGGCGAGCATCAGCGGCGCGTTCCACGGCGAGATCAGCGCCGCAACCCCCGCCGGGTCCCACGTCACGTGGTTGCGGTGGCCGCGGGTGTCGAAGTCGGGGTGATCGAGGCTCAGCAGGTGGTCGGCGAAGAACCGGAAGTTGTGGGCCACCCGTGGCATCACGCCGCGGCGGTGACTGCGAAGCAGGGCGCCGTTGTCGGTGGTCTCGACGATGGCGAGGTCTTCCAGGCGGGCCTCGACGCCGTCGGCGATGGCGTGCAGCATGCGGGCGCGGTCGGCGCGCGGCGTTTGCGCCCAACCGGGAAAAGCGGCCCGGGCAGCGGCAACTGCCTGGTCGACCTCGGCGGCGCCGCCCCGGGCGATGCGGGCGATGACACTGCTGTCGATCGGTGAGATGTCCTCGAAAGTGTTCGTCGAGGCGACGCGGCGGCCCCCGATCCAATGCCCCGAGGCGATAGGCACCCCGGCAACCGTCACCCGCCCGTCGACAGCGGCGTCGGTCTTATCCGCCGCTGTCGCGACGCCGGTGTCGGTTTCGGTGTTGGTGTCGGTGGGGGCAGTCATCGACGAGCTCCTCGCAAAATCGTTAGGGACCGAACAATAGGCCGGGCGACCGAGGCCGTCAAGGACGTCTCGCTGCCCGCCCGGCCCTGGCCCATCAGGGTGAATAGTTCGATTCCTGCGACATCGGACCGGGAGA
>CAZEYA010000113.1:0-12598 GCA_964516515.1 uncultured Kineosporiaceae bacterium
ACTAGATACGCTGCGGAAAATCGGATTGTCCTGCGGCCGCTCCAGCAGCATGACCTCGTCGACCCCAAGGTGCTGGCCCACCACCTCGAAGGACGCGTCGATCTCCGCGGTGGTCGGGGAGGTGTCGCCGGGTCCAGGTAGTCCGACGCCGCATACTGGCCGAACAGCGGCTGGTCGATCGAGAGGGCGGAATCCTGCCGGACAGCCACAGCGCTCGGGACGTCCCCTCCAGCTCCCTCATCACGCCGCAGCCTGTCACGGCACCGACTCCCTCTCACCAGCTCATTACCCTGGCTGTGTGCATGGCGTCCGGGTGTTGTCCATCCCGGCCGTCCACCCCTACGTCCAGCACATCGGTCCACCCACCGATGCCGACGAGGGCGAACACAGTCACGGTCCAGCACAGCCCTGGCGCCCGTCCCCCGCACTGGACCCCGACTGGCTGCGCGACCACCGTCACGACTTCGACCTCGTCCACCTGCATTTCGGCTTCGAAGCGCTCACCATCGGTGCCACTCACGAGTGGCTCGCGGCGTTGGCGAGCCTGCAGTGCCCACTCGTTTATACAGTGCACGACCTGACCAACCCCCACCTGCTTGACCAGCGCCATCACAGCGAGCAGGTGGCGCTGCTGGTCCGCGCTGCTGACGCGCTCATCACGCTCACCCCGGGTGCCGCGCGGGTAATCGCCGAGCGTTGGTCGCGCGACGCTCTGGTGCTGCCTCACCCGCATGTCGCCCCGCTGCCGGTGGTGGCACGCCCTCGCCCGCCACGCGGTCCGAACCCAGTGATCGGGCTCCACCTCAAGAGCCTGCGGCCGAGCACGGACAGCCGCGCGGTAGCGGCGCTGCTCGACGCCGTGAACGCCACCCCAGACACCGTGTTTCGGGTCGACGTACACGAGGAGGCGATGCGAGCGGACTTCGTCCGCCACGACACCGACCTGACGAGAGACCTCACCCGCTGGGCCGACGAGGGCCGGCTGCGCCTCGCCGTGCACCCACGGTTCAGTGACGACCAGCTGTGGGACTACCTGCAGTGCCTGGACGTCGCGGTGCTGCCGTACCGCAGCGGAACGCATTCTGGGTGGGTGGAGGCGTGCCACGACGTGGGCACCGCGGTCGTCGCCCCGGCGATGGGATTCTGGGCCGAGCAGCAGCCGGTATGGACGTACCGGACGACGGTGCACGGTCCCGTCGTGGCATCACTCGCAGACGCCGTCACCGCGGCGCTCGCCGGCCCGGCGCCCCGTGCTGCCGCTGCGGCGCGGCTGACCCAGCGGCAACACCTGGCCGAGCAGCACGACCGGCTCTACCAGGGCGTCCTCGCTTAGGATCCCCCCCATGGCCAGCCCCGATCCCGGACGGACCCGCCATTACGGCGAGTTCTACGACGTCGTGCCTGCGCCGGCCGACGACGACCGGCCGGTGCTTTTCGTCCTCGGCAACTGTCAGGCCGAGGCGCTACGGATCCTGCTGGACGACCCGGGCGCGCCGTACCGGCCGGTCCGGATCCCACCGGTCCATGAGCTGGAGCAGGCCGACGTCGCCCACCTGCACCGGCTGGCCGCGAGAGCGGCCGTCATCGTCGCGCAGCCGGTTCGTGACGACTACCGCTCGCTGCCCGTCGGCACCGAGCAGGTCTTGGCGCAGCAGGCCCTCGGCGCCCGACACGTGATCTTTCCCGTGATCAGGTGGGCGGCGCTCTACCCCTACCAGGCGATCGTCCGGGCGGACGGGGTCGGCGATCCGCCTGGCGTGCCTTACCACGACCTGCGGACCCTGCTGCTGGCCGCGGGCAGATCGGCACGGCGGGCGGCGGGTGCCGAGCCGATCAGACAGCTGGCCGAGGCGTCCCTGGCCGAACTGCGCGCCCGCGAGGCCCGGCACGGTTCCATTGCGGTGTCGGACCTGCTGCGGCCCGCCGGCGCCGCCGCCGCGCACACCATCAACCACCCGGGCA
Source organism: uncultured Kineosporiaceae bacterium (assembly GCA_964516515.1). GTDB lineage: Bacteria > Actinomycetota > Actinomycetes > Actinomycetales > JBBAYJ01 > JANNOG01. Next base: position 1,963 of record CAZEYA010000113.1, read on the forward strand.
ACCCGGTGCTGACCGAACTCGCCCAGCGGGTGGCCGCGGTCCTCGGCTGGCAGCCGGGCACCCTCGATCCCGGCCGGGAACTGCTGCGGTCGGTGTACACCCCGCTCGAGCCGCATGTGCTGGCCGCGCTGGGACTCGACGACCAGGCGCGGGCGGACTGGCGGGTGCAGGACCGGCCGGTCGCCGACGAGACCATCGCCGCCCAGCAGCTCGACTGGTACGCGGTGCATCCGGAAGTGGTGGCCGCCGGCCTCACCCGGCACGCCGAGACGCTCCGGATGCTCGACCTGTGACGGCCGCTCCGGCCGCAGCACCCGCGCCACACCACCTCGTCCTCGGTCCGATGCGGCACGGCGTCACCCGCTACGCCGAGCTCCTCATCGCCGCGGGCCAGGTACCCGACGACCGTGTCACCCGCGTGCCGCGGACCATCGGCCCCGCCGACGTCGACGAGCTGCTGGCGTTGCTGCCCGCCACGCGCTGCCACATCCACATTCACGTCACCGACCATCTGATCGGCCGCTCGCCCGAGGAGGCGGCCACGGTGGTGACGGCGCTGGCCGCCCGCCACCGGATCAGCCTCACGCTGCACGACCTGCCGCAGCCGTCGGACGGGCGGGTGCAGCCACGGCGCGCCGCCGCCTACGCCGCGATGAGCCGGGCCGCGGTCGCGACGGTGGTGTCCAGCCACCACGAGCACGCACTATTAACCGCGGCACTGCTGACGACGGCGCCAAGTGGTACCCCCGAACCTGCCCCTGCCGTCACCGTCATCCCGCTCGCGGTCCCTGCGCCACGCTCCTGCGTCGCCCAGCCGGCCCAGGAACCCCACGACATCGCCGTCCTCGGTTGGGTCTACCCCGGCAAGGGCCACACCGAGGTGCTCGGCGCGCTCCGGAACCTACCGGGCGAGGTCGGCTTGGCTGTGCTCGGAGGCGCCTCACCCGGCCATGAACACCTGCTCGACGAGCTGCGCGGCCGGGCGGCCCAGCTCGGACGCCGGCTGCGGGTCACCGGCTGGATCCCGGACGCGGAGGTGACCACCCAGCTCCGCTCGGCCGCGGTCCCCGTCCTCGCGCACCGTCACGTCTCGGCGTCGGGCTCGCTCGCCAGCTGGCTGGGCGCCGGGCGCTGCCCAGTCGTCACCCGATCCCCCTACACCGAGGAACTCGCCCACCGGCTGCCCGGCGCAATGACCCTGGTCGAGGACCACCCGCGGTCACTGTCCCGTGCGCTCGCCGCCGCGCTGCACGACCCGGCCTCGACCTGGCTGGGCCCCGAGGTCCCCCTCGGCCCATCCGCCGCCGAAGCGGCCACGGCACTACACAGCTGGCTGACGCGATGACGGGCCCCAGCCCGGACATCAGCGTGGTGATCCCCTACTTCGACGCCCCCCGGCAGCTCGCCCTCGTCCTGGCCGGCCTGGACGCCCAGCGGCTTGCGCCGTCGAGGTTCGAGGTGGTCGTCGCCGATGACGGCTCGCCGGTGCCGCCGCGCCCAGGCCACCACGAGTACGACGTGCGCGTCGTCGACCAGCCCGATCTTGGGTTCCGGGCCGCGGCCGCGCGCAACCTCGGGGCCGCGGCCAGCGGCGGGCGGCTGCTGTGCTTCCTGGACGGCGACACGGTGCCGGAGCCGGACTACCTCACTGCGACGCTGACCGCCGCCGACGAACTGGGCGCCGTGGTCCTCGTCGGGCGCCGCCGCCACGCCGACCTCGCGGAGTCCACCCCGGTCCAGGTCCGGCGCTGGCTGCGTGGCGACGCCGGAGTTGCACCGCGTGAACTCCCCGCACCCCGCTGGCTGAGCGACGCCTATCGCCGCACGGACGACCTGCGCAACGCCGACGACGAGTCGTACCGGTTCGTCATCAGCGCGGTGATGAGCATGCCCCGCGAGCTGTTCGACGCCGTCGGCGGCTTCGACGAGCGGTTCGTGGCCTACGGCGGGGAGGACTGGGAACTCGCCAACCGCTGTTGGCTGGCCGGGGCCGCACTGCGCCACGTGCCCGGTGCCGTCGCCTGGCACGACGGCCCGGGGTTCGCCGGTCGCGACATCGACCAGCAGGACATGATGGACGCCCAGTCGATGGTGCTGGCGCGCCTGCTGCCCTCGCCCGCCCACCGGCCGCCCGGGCTGGTCTGGCGCTACCCGCTCGTGGTCGTCGAGGTGGACGACGGCGGCTGGCGCGACATCGAGACGACGCGATGTGTCGCGGGCCTACTGCGTGAGACCGACGCCGGGGTGTGGCTGGCCGACGGGCACGCCGCCGCCCCGGGGGGGCCGCTCAGCGAGGACCCACGGGTGCACGTCGGCGCCCCGCCACCCGATGTGCGGGCCCGCTGCCGTTACGTGGCCCGCGTTACCCGGCCCGTCGACGCGCTCCGCCCGGGCTGGCACACCGACGACTCACCGACCACCGAAGCCATGCGGGTCCGGCATGCCCGTGGCCTGCGCTACGCCGTCGCCGGGTAACTCGCCTCGAACTCCCGGCTCAGCGTGTCGTCGAAGCCCCCGGCCGCCCCCGCAGCTCGGTCACTCGTCGCTCGCTCCAGCGTCTCGCCGTCCGGATCCCAGCGGACCGCACCCGCCGCGGCCAGCTCACCCAGCCACCCCGCCATCGGCCACCACCCCCAGATCGATCTGAACAGCCGGGCGTTGCGCACGACGTCGGGCACCTGGTCGCGGTACGTGCTCTCGTGGTGTTGGTGGTATCCCCACGCACCGCCCACCCAATGCAGCCGCAGTCCGGCCGACCGGGCCCGCATCGCGAAGTCGGTGTCCTCGGCGCCGTATCCCACGTAACGCTCGTCGAACCCGCCGATCCCCCGGAGCGCGCCCGCTCTGGCCGCGAGCGACAGCGTCCACAGCAGCTCCCACCGCTCCTCGGGCAGCAGCTCGCCGTCGGCCGGGACGGGGCGCGCCGGATGCGGGCTCCCGTGCCGGGCGAGCTCCGCCAGGCCGGCTTCGTCAACCGGCACACCGGGCGGCAGGTACCGGACGGGGCCGGCCACGACGCCGCCGACCAGCTCGACTGCCTCGTGATAACGCGCGAGGAGTTGCCGATGCGGGATCACATCCACGTCCAGCAGGACAACCGTGTCGTCTTCCTCGAGTTCGGCGATACCGGCGTTGCGCGCCGCTGCCAGCGGCAGTGGATCGCCGTCTGCCACCGGCATCGAGATGATCGTGGCGGGGATACCGCTGCGGCCGACCAGGTCGTCCACGGCCGGCCCGCCCAGGTGCACCACGATCCATCGCCGCGGCGCGACGGTCTGGGCCCGCAGTCCCCAACCTTGCCGTTCCAGGTGCGCGCGACGGCCGCGGACGACGGTCACCACGCTGACGCCGCTCACGGCTGGCTCACGTCTCTGCGAGCTCAGCCGTGTCCAGGTCGCCCTCGACCACCGACCGCGCAACCATCTGCACCCGTACCCGGTGGCCCCTCGCGTAGCGGCGGATCAGCTCGAACGCCTCGGTGGTGCTGACCTCTCGGCGGGCGGCGATGTAGCCCTTGGCCTGCTCGACGATGACCCGAGCGGTGAGCGCTCGTTGCAGGTCCTCCGTGAAGACGTCACGCTGCTGTAGGTCACGGGCGTGGATCAGGTACGCCGTGGCGACGTCGGCGAACGTGCGCGACACCGCAATCTGCTGCTCGCTCAGCGCGCCCGGCTCGCCGGCGTAGAGGTTGAGTGCGCCCACCCTGGTGCCGTCGACCTCCATCGGGAAGCTGTGGACCGCGTGCATCCCCGCAGCGACCGCCCTCGGGCCGAAGCCAGGGAAGCGCAGGTCGGTCGACAGGTCGGGGGCAAAGACCGTCTCTCCGGTGCGGTAGGACATCAGGCAGGGCCCCTCGTCGAGTTCCATCTGCAGCGATTCCAGCTCGGCAAGGACACCGTGCGAGGAGGTGACGAAGTGCAGCTGGCCGTCGTCGTCGCCCGTCATCACACCTGCGCCCGCGACGCCGAGGATCATCCGGATGTCGCAGCCCAGCTGCGACATCACGTCGTCCAGCGTGAACCGTCCGATGAGAGTGCCGGCGAACCGCGCCAGGACCGTCGACAGCAGATGGTGGTCGACGAGACCGCCGGCAGGCGGGGCGGTGCCCGGTTCGCCCGCGGATGAGTCCGCTGAGCCCTCGACTCGATCCAGGATGGTCATCGCGCCGAGTATGGCCGATCGAGGTATATTTCGCCTGTCACCACTGGTGGCACCAGTGTTCCGTGCCCCCGAGCTGCTGGTCGCGTGCTCGCCCGATCCATGCGAGTCAAGCCTCGGAGTATCACTGTGGAGACCTTGTTTCGACGCGCGCCTGAGCGCGCCACCAGCCGTGTGCGCCGACGCAGATCTGCCGCCCGCCGGTTGCGGATTGGCTTGGTCGCCAGCGTCCGCTTTCCGATCGCCCAGCCGTTCGCCGGGGGACTGGAGGCGCACACCTGGACGCTCGGCCGTGAGCTGCGCCGCCTCGGCCACGAGGTGGTGCTCTTCGCGGGGGCGGGTAGCGACCCGGCGGCGGGTGAGGTGGTGACGCTGTCGATGCCGTCGCCGCTGTCGCAGGCGGCGCGAGCGGACGTGGCGTCGCCCCCGGAGCACTTCATGGCCGAGCACCGGGCCTTCCAGCAGATCATGCTGCGCCTGGCCGACGGGGTGGACGCCGTCGATGTGGTCCACAACAACTCGCTTCACTATCTGCCGCTGGCTATGGCTCAGCTGGTATCAGCGCCAGTCGTGGTCACCCTGCACACCCCGCCCACCCCCTGGGTCGAGGCTGGGCTGCGCGACGGTCTCGCCCACGTGCACTGCGTCGCGGTGTCCCACGACACCGCCGCGCGCTGGCACCCGGTCGTCGGGCCGATGCCGGTGCTGTCCAACGGCGTCCCGGCCGAGCTGTGGCCGGCCGGTCCCGGTGGCGGCCCACTAGTCTGGTTCGGCCGGATGGTCAGCGAGAAGGGTCCCGACCTCGCCATCCGCGCCGCCGCCCGGTTGGGTAGGCCGCTGGTGCTGGCCGGGCCGCTGCATGACCGGGCGTTCTGGCGCGAGCACGTGCGGCCACTGCTGTCGGACTCGGTCCGCTACGCCGGCCATCTCGATCACACCGCGCTGGCCGAGTTGGTGGGGCGGGCCAGCGCTGTCCTCGTGACCCCGCGCTGGGACGAGCCGTTCGGGTTGGTGGCGGTCGAGGCGATGCTGTGCGGCACGCCCGTAGCAGCCTTCGACCGGGGCGGGCTGCGGGAGGTCGTGTCGCGGGTCGCCGGTGCGCTCGCCGCGCCCGACGACGTCGAGGCACTGGCCGACGCGGTCGTGCGGGCCGTCGCCCTCGACCGTTCCGCTGTGCGCGGCTGGGCGCTGCGGGAGTTCTCGGCAACGGCCATGGCCGCCCGGTACCAGGACCTCTACCGGTCACTCGTGTGATCGGCTGGTACGTCCACAACCACGGCACGGGGCACCGGCGGCGGCTGGAGGCCGTGGCACCGCGATTGGGCACCCCGGTCACGGGGATGGGCAGCGGCGCAGCGGCCGAGGGCGTGCCGTGGTTGCCACTCGCCCGTGACGACACCGCGGCGCATCCTCTTGACCCCTCAGCCGGGGGGGCCCTGCACTGGTCCCCCCTCGGTGAGCCGGGCATGGCAGCGAGGGTGCGGGCCGTCGCCGACTGGGCGCACGAGCACCGCGCCCGGCTGCTCGTTGTCGACGTCTCCGTCGAGATGCTGCTGCTGGGCCGGCTGCTGGGCCTGCCCACCGCCACCATCCTGATGCGTGGGCGGCGCGAGGACCGGGCCCATGCACTGGCTTACGACACGGCGGGGCTGCTGCTGGCGCCGTGGCCGCGGGAGTCCCATGGCCCCGGGCCGCAGCGGTGGCTGGACAAGACCGTCTGGACCGGTGCCTTCTCCCGTTACGACGGTCGACCGCCGCCGTCTCGGCTGTCGTGTCGGGGCAGGCGCTGTGTCCTGCTCGTCGTCGGTGCCGGCGGCCACGAGATCACCCCGGCGCAGGTCGTGACGGCGATGGTCGCCACCCCGCAGTGGCACTGGCACCTCGTCGGCGACGTGGCATCACGCGCCACATCCCAGGTCACCCACCATGGCCATGTCACAGATCTGTGGCCGCTGCTTCATCATGTGGACGTCGTGGCCGGCCCGTGCGGTGGGGCTCTGGTCGCCGAGGTCGCGGCCGCCCGGGTGCCGTTCCTCGCCCTGCCGCAACCCCGCCCCTTCGACGAGCAGCACGACCAGGCCAGGGCGCTGAGCCAGCTCGGCTGCGCGGCCGCCAGCGCGACCTGGCCGAGTCCGACGTCGTGGCCCCGGCTGCTCGACGACATCGCCGCCACCCGGGATAGCGCCGCGGCCGCGTGGGCGCACTACAGCGACGGCGAGGGTACCCAGCGGGCGGCCGAGGCGATACGCGGGCAGATGATCACGTGATACCCGCGCCCTGCCACCTTCGACGGTAACCTGCCGGATGCCTTGGCGGGACTGTTGAGCACAAGCGGTGTGCCGCGGGGGGGTCCCTACCAGCCCGCTGAGCTGTGCGCTCAGCTGCTGTGTGATGGCACGGTCCGGCCCCAGGTCCTGGGCCGCCGTTCGGACGGTGGCCGTCAGAGACGCCGGGGCCGTCCTCGATCCGGCCGGTGGCCACCAGGACCTCGCTGATCACGAGCCGGAGGCCGTGGACATCCGGGTGGGCCGCACCCAGCCGGTTCTCCTCGTACCTCACGGCCGATTCGAACAGGACGAGCGCGCGCTCGACGTCGTCGGCGAGCTGGCAGGTGTGTCCAGCGCCAGCCTGGCCCGGACGGTTACGGGGTCGACCGGCCGGAGCACCCGTGGTGTCGCTGACCGGGTCCTGGTAGGCGGCCATCGCAGCGTCGATCTGCTGCTGATCGAGCCGGTGGGCCGCTTCGACGGGGCGGGTCGTGAAGCGTCCTAGCCGTCCAGCACGGCAGCTCCGACGTCATCCCTGCAGACAGCGTCGCCGGCCGGTCAGGGCGCTACGGATGACGAGGACGAGGACGATGAGTAGGAAGAAGGGACAGGGAGTGACTTACCGGCGCGGGGCGGGGCTCGCCCACTCAGCTCGCGGGCCCTGTCAGACGTCGGTAGGTTCGATTGCGTGACGATTTCCGGCGACACCTCGCCCTCAGACGCAGGCGCGACACCGATCGAGCCCCCTGTTGAGATGCCAGAGGTCACACCCTCGACACTCGCCCCACCCACTCCGGACTCCGCGACGACACCGGCGAACCCAGCCGCTGCGCCATCCGATCCGGGAGCCGCGGCGACCGGAGCAGACCTCACGCCGGCTGAGCCCGATGCCGTTCAGACCAGTCTGGATCCGGGCACTGCGGCGCCGCCCCCCGCCGCCCTCGTTCCCGTCGCGACCGGCCTCAGCTACTCCGTCGACATCGTGTTCTGCATCGACGTGACGGGGAGCATGAGCCCGATCATCGACGCGGTCAAGACGAACGCCATGCGCTTCTATGACGATGTCCAGACCAACCTCACCGACAAGGGCAAGAACGTCGACGAGCTGCGGGTCCGGGTTATCGCGTTCCGCGACTTCGCTGCTGACGGTGAGGCGGCGCTGGAGGAGTCGGACTTCTTCACGCTTCCCGATCACCAGGCCCACTTCAGCACCTTCGTCAGTGGTCTCACCGCCCAGGGCGGCGGGGACGCACCGGAGTCCGGGTTGGAGGCCGTCGCACTCGCGATGAACTCCTCGTGGACCATGCGCGGCGACCGGCGGCGCCAGGTCATCGTGGTGTGGACCGACCAGGCGGCCCAGCCGCTCGGTTCGTCCGCCGTACCACCGTCAATCGGCGCCCGCGTGCCCGCCGACTTCAGCGCGCTGACCGACCTGTGGGAGGACACCCAGGGACCACTGGGGAGCAGCAGCAAGCGGCTCATCCTCTTCGCTCCCGACGGCCCAGGGTGGAGCGACATCTCCGGTGTCTGGGAGAACGTGGTGCACCACCCCTCGCAGGCGGGCGGCGGACTGTCCGAGGTGGACTACGGCACGATCGTGGACTCGATCGGCAACTCGGTGTGACCCAGGAACCGGCTGCGGATCGGGACCGGGACGAGGACCAGGACCCCAGCACGGACCCGCAGGACGGCAGCGGGTCCGGTTCGCAGGCGGGAAGCACAACGATGGGCCAATCGGTCTCGTTCGCCTTCAACCTCGGGAAGATCGAGAATCAGGGCGAGGACTCCGATCCGATCCTGCGTGAGGGCCGCGACCTCGCTCTGGTCGCTGTGTTCGACGGTATGGGCGGCGCCGGTGGCACGGTCTACGAGACGCCGGACGGGCCTCGTACGGGGGCGTACCTGGCCTCCCGGGTGGCACGCGACGTCGTCGAGCGCCGGATGATGCAGCTGCTGGACCCGGAGTGGCATCTGGACGGGCCACGCACCGCAGCGGACCTGCACAACGTCGTGACCGACGCTCTCAACGAGCGGCTGGCCGACCTGCAGGCGCCGCCCAGCGGCCTGCGGTCGCGACTGCTGCGGGCACTGCCGACCACCATGGCGCTGCTCGCTCTGCAGCGGCGCGAGCCGGGCGGGCCGGACTGGTACTGCCACATCCTGTGGGCGGGAGATTCCCGGGCCTACGTCCTCGAGCCGGACAGCGGCATCCGTCAGCTCACCCTGGACGACATCAGGGACGAGGGCGACGCGATGGCGAACCTTCGCCAGGACTCCGTGGTCAGCAACGCGATGTCCGCCGACACCGCCTTCGAGATTCATCACCGCCGGATCGGGCTGACCGCGCCCTTCTTGGTGATGGCGGCCACGGACGGGTGCTTCGGCTACGTGCGCTCGCCGATGCACTTCGAGGAGCTCGTGCTCTCGACCATGCGCGACGCGGCCGACACCGAGAGCTGGTCCGCGGCTGTGCAGGCGCGGGTCGCTGGAGTGACCGGTGACGACGCCGCGATGGCCGTGCTGGGGCTGGGGGCCGACCACAACGGGTTCCAGCAGCTGTTCGCCGAGCGCAGTAGGGCTGTCGTGGAGACCTGGATCGGGCCGCTGGACGCCCTGGCCGACGAGGTGGGCCACTCGGAGCGGGCTCTCGAAGCGGCCCGGTCGGCCCATGCGGCCGGATCGGCCGACCTCTGGGGGTCCTACAAGCAGGTGTACGAGCACCACCTGACGCAGCAACAGGCGTCCAACGAGGAGCAGGTGACGCCATGAGGGCCGGGGACACGATCAACGGGTACACCCTGCTCGAGGACTTCCGGGTGGTCGGCGCCGGACTGAGCGAGTGGACCTTTGCGGAGCGCGGCGGCCGGGACTTCTTCATCAAGCGCTTCCTCGCGCCCACCTACCCGGACGACGACGCTCCAGGCAGCGCGAAGACCAAGGCGCGCAAGCGGGCGCGGTGCGCCGCCTTCGAGGCGCACCACCTGGGGATCAAGGTGGCGCTCGCGCCAGTGACCAGCTACGGCGGCAACCTCATCGCCACGCTAGATTTCTTCCGGGCCGGGGCCAAGTACTACAAGGTGACCGAGAAGGTGGACGCGGCCGGGCTGGGCTCCGGCGACGTCGCGGCGCTGGACTTTCCGGCGCAGCTCATCCTGCTCAAGACCGTCGCGCACAGCCTGAAGATTCTGCACGATCTGCGGATCGTGCACAGCGACCTCAAACCTTCCAACGTGCTGATCAAGCGCACCGAGCTGGGCCACACCACCAAGCTCATCGACTTCGACAGCTCCTACATCGTGGGCAACCCGCCGCCGCCGGAGGAGATCGTCGGGACGATGAACTACTACTCGCCCGAGCTGGTGCGCTACATCCAGGGCGCGGCACCGGCCGCCGATCTGACGCCGGCATCCGACATCTTCGCTCTCGGCCTGATCTACACCGAGTACCTGACAGGTGCGGCGCCGGCATTCGACCGCGCCCACCACGAACCGGCTGTCGCGGTGCTGAACGGGGCCCGGTTGACGCTGCCCCCGGCCGGACTGCCGGCGCCGGTGGTCGACCTGGTCGACCGAATGATGGCGGCCGCTCCGGCACAGCGCCCGTCGATCGCTGAGGTCCACCGCGACCTGATGGGGATCCGAGCGGCCATGCCCACGTCGGCGACGGTGCTCGGGACCACGGTTCGGGGGGCAACAGTTCGGGGGGCACCTGCACCCGCCGTGGCAGGATCGGCATTGCGGGGCAAGGGGCTCCGGCTGGTCCCGGGCGATCCGGCCGTGTCGGCCCCTGCCTCCGGTGGCAGGACCGGAGCGCTGGTCGGCAAACTGTTGGACCGGCTCGAAGGGCGACGTACGCGGTGAGCGCGATCTGGCGGTGCGGGGTATGCGAGACGGTCAACTCCGGCGGTCGGCTGTGCCGCGCCTGCGGGTCCGAGTTGAGCCTGACGGCGGTGGCGAGCCGGTCGGCGAAGGCCGTGGTCGCGCCGACTTTGCCCCCGGTGACCGCTCAGCAGCCGTTGCCGGACACCGTGAACCGGGCGATCAACCGCGAGGAGATCACCGACGAGGAGTGGCATGCCTACGACGAGGAGGAGGAGCGTCGCATCAGCGTGCTTCCGCTGCCCGGTGGCTGCCTGTTCAGTGTTGGTCCGCGGCGCTCGTCGATGTGGTGACCCTGCTGGCACGCTGAGCCGGCGAGCGGGTGGCGTTGCA
>CAZEYA010000114.1:0-12507 GCA_964516515.1 uncultured Kineosporiaceae bacterium
CACAGGCGACCCAGTCATCGGCGGGGACCTCCACTCCGTCGCCCACAGCTCCTGCCGTTTCGGCGGCGACCCGGTCCTCGGCCTTGATCTCCACTCCGTCCCTCACGAGCCCCCGGACCCCAGCGCGCGCACAGGCGACCCGGTCATCGGCGGGGACCTCCACTCCGTCGCCCACAGCTCCTGCCGTTTCGGCGGTGACCCGGTCCTCGGCCGTGATCTCCACTCCGTCCCCCACGAGCCCCCGGACCCCAGCGCGCGCACAGGCGACCCGGTCATCGGCGGTGACCCCGATGGCCACGGCCATTCGGACCCCGTCGACCTCGGCCAGCACAGCTCCCACGGCCTCGGAGGCGACCCGGTCACCGGCGGTGACCCCGACTCCGCCCCCCACCGCCACGGCCGTGGTGAGACCGGCGGTAACCCGGAGCTCGACGGCGACGCAGGCTGCCACCGGGTTCTCGTTGACAACACCGCCGCGACCGGGTCCTCGACGTCGGCCCCCGTGCTCGGGGTCCCCCCGAACTCGACGGCGGCGTCGGCGCCCACCGCCACCCGGATTCCGGCCGCCACCCGGATTCCGGCGGCCACCCGGACCCCGACGGCCATCCGGACACTCACGGCCGCCCGGACCCCGGTCAGCCCGTTCTCGGCTGCGACCCCGACTCCGACCTCTACACCCTCGCCAACTCCGACGCCATCGGGCACCGCAACGCCAGGTGGTACTGGCTTGGCTTCGTCGGCTCCCGTCACTGCACCCACACGCACCTCAGCGGTCTCGGGGACGGCTCCCTCGGTCGTGCCAGGCGCCGCCAGGTCCTCCCAGCCCCTCCCGGTCGCCGTGCGGCCCCCCGTCGCGAGCCGCGTCGCACGGTCCAGCCCCGTCGCGGTACAGGCTCCTCCGTCAGCCACCCCCGCACCGACGCCGGTGGCGCCCGCTCGTCGGCCGGCCTTGCCGCCAGAGCGCAGGCCGGTCCCCCAACCGCCCGCCATCCGATCCTCTGCAGCGTCTCAACCGTCCCAGGAGCCACCAGTCGCCGCCTCGGCCCCGCCCGTGCAAGTCCCCGTCGAGGCATCCGCGGCGCCGTCCAGCCCCCCCGACCGACGGTGACCAACACCGAGCCCCCGCTGGGCCCCGCTCCGGTTCCCGCGCCAGTCGCCCCAACTGTCGACCCAGTGGCGTCGCCGGCGCCCGCGCCAATCGGACGACGGGTCCCGTCCGTTGCGACGCCCGCATCACCAGCATTTCCCTCGGTCCGCTACGTCACCGTGCCACATCCAGCCATGCCTCCAATTGGCGCCAGCGTGCCTCGTCCGGCGGCCGGGCCGGTGTCTGCGCAGCGGACCCGGGTGATCGCTGTGCCCACGTCCTTGCTCGCGAAGTACCGGAGCGTCCTCGTCTCCGCCCCCCCACTCGCCTCCCCGGCCTTCGATTTCGCGGGTTCCAGCGTTGCTGACGCCCCGGCGCTACACACAGATGCTGCGTCTCCCACCTTCCGACCCCCAGCAGAGCCGCCGGCGCCGGCAGCACGCCAGGCGGTCGATCCGCTCCCGCCCCGGGCCGTACCTTGGCGCTTCGCCTTCGGCGCCGCCCCCTTGGGCGTCTCCGGTCCAGTTGATGAAGCGATGGCGCCCGCCCTCGGCCCAGGCCTGCTGTCTTCCATGTCCACACCACTCATCTCGCCAGCGACGACATCCCTCATCGACGTGGCATCCGAGCGCGTGCTGTCCCTGCGGGCGGCGGCGTCGCGGCCGCAGGGAACCGGTCTGCTGCCGGCGTCCGACGACACGAGTGCGGTGCCGACGGCGGCGTCGTCGCATACGGGCAATCACCTCTGCTTCCGGACCCCGCGGTGTCAGGCGACGGCGGCGCCGTCGCATACGGGCAATCACCTCTGCTTCCGGACCCCGCGGTGTCAGGCGACGGCGGCGCCACTCCCATCGAGCTGCGTACGTCCCTTGAGGTTGACGGCGAGCTGCCGACGTCGACGGTCGGGCCCAACCCGCTCGATGTGGTGCGTGCCACCCTTGTCGACGTGCCATTGCCATCGTCGACCGCGAGTGTCCTCGACGCGTATCGGGACGCCCTCCGAGGTGTCGAGGACACTGATGCCACGCCATAGACCGAACGGAACGGTCTGGGGGCGCGCGGAGGCGGTGGACTCCCTCGGATGGCGACCAGGACGTACTCGCCGCATCCTGCTTGCCGGGCTCGGGACGGCCAGCCTCGCCCTCGGTGCATACATTGGGACGACCGCGTCGGGTGAGGGAACGCCATCCGGGGCTGCCGGGCCGCGTTCCACGCCCCCGCCGCAGGTGGCTGTGCCAACGGCGGCCACGTGCTCCAGCGTGGGTGTCACGCTGCGCCCTGAGGCCTACCCCGCCGAGGGCGTCCCTGAGGCCTCTGTGGTCCGACTCTACCGTGCTGACCCGGACGGCACGGCCGTCATGATCGTGCCGCAGGCGCACGTCCTACGTTCGGTGGCCAGGCAGGATGGCACGCTGTCGATGTCGGTGCTGATCCGCTCCGGTGAGCCCGGGGGCGACGCCGAAGCGCTGGCGGTGACGGGGGCCAGCGCGGCGGGCGCCCTCACGGCTACAGTTCTCTACGACGTAGACCCGATCGAGGTCCTAGACGCGTGCCGTGAGGTGTGATGTCGCTCATCGCAGTCGCCTCGGTCAAGGGCGCGCCGGGCACCACCACCACAGCGCTCAGCCTCGCTGCCACGTGGCCACGTCGCGCCCTTCTCGCCGAGCTCGACCCTGACGGGGGTGATCTGCGCTACCGGCGCGGAGCAGCCTTCCTGGACGTGGGTCTGCGACTGCTCTCCCATAGTCTCGCCGGGCGAGCCGAGGCGGCACCGGATGTCGTGGCCGTGCACCTGGGCAGTGACCTACTCGAACTCCGCCTCGGAGACGTCGACCGGGACCCGCCCGCCCCCTTCGAGGTGAGCGAGAGCGGGCGGCGCTGGCTTCTCGACCGTGGGGCGCTCGTGGAAGTGCGTGAGGCTCCGACTCACTTCCCTCGCATGGTCTCCCTCGGCTCGGACGCCTTCGGTCGGTTGCTCATCAACCTCCCCGCCGGCGAGATCGTCACGCTTGAGGGCGAGCTGGACGCCTGTCGAATGGTCGCACTGGCCATGGCCGTCGAGCTCGCCCTGAAGGGCTGGTCGCAGGTGCCAGTCCTGACCCTTGTGGGGTTCGGACAGGAGCTCTGCGGCCTAGGCCCGCGGGTGCGGCTCGTCGAAGACCTCGAGGCGATTCTCAGGCGGCGGTCCAGAGGACATGTCGTCTTCACCGCCTGTACCCCGAGCGCCGAGGCCCTGGCGGCACTGCGCGCCGGCGCTTCTTCTGATCGTGCCGGTGCCCCCGCGGTCGTCGTCCTCGGAGTGGATGCTCGAGCCCGATGGCGGTTGCACCTCGCTCCGAACGGCGTCCTCACCTGGCCGGAGATGCGTGCGACCGTTGGCGCCCAGGCCATCCGGCCCAGAACCGCGAGTGCGGTGGCTCGCCTGCTGCACATCGAGGCATCGTTGGCCTGGCCGGGATCGGCCTCGTCGAGCGTGCCCGTGGCGGCGCGGGAGCGGCCTGGACCGGAGGAGACCGAGGTTCTCGTTCGACTGGTCGGCGCCCCGCGACTGGAGCGGAACGGGACGAACCTCGCCGCCACCAACGAGGTCATCGAGATCCTTGCCTTCCTCGCCCTCACCGGCGCCACAACCCTCGAGCACCTCGCCTCCGCCATCTGGCCGTGCGGCACCAGCCCGGCGGACGTGGTCGAAGCGCTGCGCAGGGCGGGGGCCGCCGTCGGGACGGGCAGGGCCGGCGAACCGCTGTTGCAGGTCGAGGGCGAGCGGGTGCTGCTCGCTGCGTCGGTGACGACGGACTGGCAGGTCTTCCTCGACGCCGTGCGTACGGGCGACACCGTGGTCGCACGAGCGCGCGCCTCGGAATGGGTCGCCAGCGGCTACGGGCTGGTGACGAGGCACTACGCCTGGATGGCGCGGCTGCCGCTGCTGCGCCAGCTGCCGGGCCTCGTCGAGGACATCGCAGCGGATGTCGACGTCGCTCCCATCGACACGGAGAAGCGCACCTCACCGCGGCTGGCGTCCTGAGGTCGCCATATGCACACCCCGGCATGGCGGCCGAACCAGGCGGCATGAGGTGTCGGCCCGGACGACGGCAGTCTGGTACCCCGGCGGGTAGTGTCGCCGTAGCGGATGACCGAGCTTGGCATGGCGTGGTCACCACGTGAGGAGGTGTCGAAATGGCTGAGGATGATGCGGCTCCGACCCGTCTGCTCAACCCGTACCTCGATGTCCCTCGTGGCTCAGCAGTCAGTGGCGTCACTCTCGCGGGTGTGGGGGTTGCTGCCGTGGGTGTTCTCGTGGTGGTGGTGCCTGTGGTGGATGGGTCGGTGAGTTCCGGGCGGTCGGTTTCTGAGGTGTGGATTGGTCCTGGTCAGGCTGTTCAGGAGGAGATTTCGGCGCAGAGTGCCGTGGGGGGTTATCTCTGGCCTGCTGCTCCGTTCGCCGGGCCGGAGCCGTCGCCGGCTCTGGGGTGAGGGGTGGCGGTCAGGTTCTCGACGTGGAGGACCATTCGGTGAAGCGTCGCCGCAGGAGTTCTGTGATGGTCGTGATGAGCATGCGATCTACTCGGCCCGGCCGGTGGACCTGCATCCAGCGGGCGGCGGAGGATCCGCGGTAGGCGCGACCTGTCACTCCGGATCGAGGTGCGGCAACTGATGAGCCGAGGATGATGCCGTGACCCCGCCGGAGCAAGGTGGCTATGGCCACCTCTTCGCCCACGGTGTGGCTGATCACCGGCTCGAATCCCCCGACGAGGCGGCACTCCTGGCTGACCATGGTCCAGCTGTCGGGATCTAGCCCGGCGATCCATCCTTCGTGGGCGAGGTCTGATAGTTGCAGATCTTCGCGGCTGGCTAGTGGGTGATCGGCGGCCAGGTACACGAACGTGGGGTCGGCGAGGACCTCGGTGGTGGCCAGTGGCCCGGGAGCGGGCCAGGCGACGTGAGGCAGCCTGACGCCGAGGAAGACGTCTGCCTGGCTGTTGAGTAGCTGCTCGTAGGCGTCACGGGGGGTGGTGGTGGAGAACCTCACTCGCAGGTGGGGCTCGGTGGTGGTGAGATCGTCGAGGATGGCGATGGCGGGCAGGCCGTAGTACAGGACGTGCAGGAGGTCGGTGGTGGTCTCGACCCGGCCCTGCCGCGACGCGCTGACCTCGTCGATCATTGCCAGTGCACGCCGGGCCAGGACGAGGATCTGAAGGCCAGCCGCGGTCGGCTCGACTCCCTTGCTGGACCGCTGGAATACCTGCGCGTCCAGTCGCTGCTCGATGCGCCGCAGCTGCCGGGTGACATGCGGCTGGTCGATGCCCAGGACTCGGGCCGCACCACTGATGCTGCGCGCCTCCTCGATGGCCACCAACACCTCCAGGTGCCTGACGTCCAGTCGCATGCCGTGATCCTAAGTCGACGGGGCGTGACATTCCCGGGCAAACCACGGACCGAGGCGAAGAGCTGGCCGTTACCATCAAGAGGTGCGGCTGCACGGGCGGCATCTCGAACTACTGGTGGCGATCGACCAAGCCGGCAGCATCAGCGCGGCGGCGCGAATGCTTGGCTCGGACCAGCCGCAGGGCCCTGTCCGACCCGCATGAATACGGGGTGGCCGAGGTGATTCTCTTTCGCCGAGCACCTCGAGGTCGCTTTGGCCGGTAATGGACGACAGGCCCAGTGAGGGTGCCTTGGCTCGCTCCCCAACGAGGCGGCTGGCTACGAATCGCGCCGATCGACGGGCTGCGGCTCGGCCGACCGATCCAGCACGGCGACTCGGCCGGCCTCCAGTCGTGCCACCGGCACCCGGAACGCCGAGCATGATACGTAGTCCAGCCCGACGGCGTGGAAGAACTCGATGCTCTTGGGGTCGCCGCCGTGCTCGCCGCAGACCCCGAGTGTGATGTCGGGCCGGGACAGCCGGGCCCGCTCGACGGAGTTGGCGATGAGGTAACCGACGCCGTCGACGTCGAGGCTCTCGAACGGCGAGACCATGAAGACCCCCTTGTCGAGGTACTGCGCGAAGAACGCCGCCTCCACGTCGTCGCGACTGAAGCCCCACGTGGTCTGGGTGAGGTCGTTGGTGCCGTAGGAGAAGAACTCGGCGACTCCGGCGATCCGCTTGGATGTCAGGGCGGCCCGGGGCAGCTCGATCATCGTGCCGATCGGGGTGGCGACGTCGATGCCGTACTGCTCGGCGACCTCGGCGAGGATCCGATCGGCCTCGTCACGGACCAGGTGCAGTTCCATGACCGACCCGACCAGCGGAACCATGATCTCCGCGTGTGGGTGCCCGCCGACCGCCCGTCGCTCGGCCACGGCCTCGGCGATCGCCCGGACCTGCATCGCGAACAGCCCGGGCACCACCAGCCCCAGCCGGACCCCCCGCAGGCCCAGCATCGGGTTGGACTCGTGCAGCCGCTCGACCGCGGCCAGCAACGTCACATCGTGCTCGTCGACCTCGCCCCGGGCCTGCGCCAGCGCCACCTTGACCGCCAGCTCCGTGCGGTCGGTGAGGAACTCGTGAAGCGGGGGGTCCAGCAGCCGGATCGTGACCGGAAGACCGTCCATGGCGCTCAGCAGCTCGATGAAGTCCGCCTTCTGCAGCGGCATCAGCTCGGCCAGCGCGGCGGCACGCTCGTCGGGGTCCTCGGCCAGGATGACGCGCTCGATCAGCGGACGGCGCTCGCCGAGGAACATGTGCTCGGTGCGGCACAGCCCGATCCCCTCCGCGCCCAGGTGTCGTGCAATGGTGGCGTCCTCGGCGGTGTCGGCGTTGCCTCGCACCCGCAACCGGCGGGCGGCGTCGGCGTGCGACAGCAACGTGTCGACGCTGCGCAACAGGTCCGCGGTCTCGGCGTCGGCACTCTCCAGCGCCGCGTCCAGACTCTCGGTCAGGTAGCGCATCACCGGGCTGGCGACCACGGGCACGGCGCCCGCGAACACCTCGCCGGTGGACCCGTCGATACTGATCATGTCGCCCTCGCCCAGCACCACATCACCGATGCGCAGCACCCGGGCAGCGGCGTCGACGTCGATCTCCTCGGCACCGCAGACGCACGTGCGCCCCATGCCGCGCGCCACCACCGCCGCGTGTGACGTCTTGCCGCCGCGCGCGGTGAGGATGCCGACCGCGGCGATCATCCCGGCCAGATCGTCGGGGTTGGTCTCCCTACGGACCAGGATCACCTGCTCGCCGGCCGCCGCCCGAGCCAGCGCCGCCTCGCTGTCGAAGACGACGGTCCCCGAAGCCGCTCCGGGGGAGGCCGCCATGCCGCGGGTCAGCATCCGGCGGGTCGCGTTCGACTCGAACTGCGGGAACATCAGCTGCGCCAGCTGCTCACCGGTCACTCGGGTCAGCGCCTCGTCGGTCGTGATGAGGTTCTCCTCGACGAGCTGCGTGGCGACCCTGAACGCCGCTGCGGCGGTGCGCTTGCCGACCCGGGTCTGCAGCATCCACAGCTTGCCGCGCTCGACGGTGAACTCGATATCGCACAGGTCTCGGTAGTGCGTCTCCAGCCGGCGCATCACCTGGCGCAGCTCGCGGTAGGGCTGCGGGTGCAGGGTCGCCATCTCTGCCAGCGACAGCGGGGTCCGGATCCCGGCCACCACGTCCTCGCCCTGGGCGTTGACCAGGTAGTCGCCGTAGGCACCGGTGATGCCGGTCGCCGGGTCACGGGTGAAGCAGACCCCGGTGCCGGAGTCCTCGCCCAGGTTGCCGAAGACCATCGTGCAGATGTTGACCGCAGTGCCCAGATCGTGCGGGATCCGCTCGCGGCGGCGGTACAGCCGTGCCCGCTCGGTGTTCCAGGACTCGAAGACCGCTCGGATCGCCAGGTCCAGCTGCTCACGAGGGTGCTGCGGGAAGTCGCGGCCGGAACGGCTGCGGATCAGCGCCTTGTACTCCTCGACGAGCAGTTGCAGCCGTGGCGCATCCAGCCCGAACTCGTCGTCGGCCCCCATCTCGCGCTGGGCCGCCTCCATGGCACGGGTGAAGTGCTCGCGCTCGACGCCCAGCACTGTGGTGCCGAACATCTGCACCAGCCGCCGGTAGGAGTCCCAGGCGAACCGCTCGTTGCCGGACGCCTCGGCCAGGGCCCGCACCGATGCGTCGTTGAGCCCCACGTTGAGCACCGTCTCCATCATCCCGGGCATGGACACCTGGGCGCCGGAGCGAACCGAGACGAGCAGCGGGTCGTAGGTGTCGCCCAGCTGGCGGCCCAGATCGTCCTCCAGGTGGCGCAGTGCGGTGGTCAGCTGCACCCGCATCTCCTGTGGCGCGCTGCCGTGCCGCAGGTAGTAGCGGCACGCCTCGGTGGTGATCGTGAAGCCCGGCGGCACCGGCAGCCCGAGCCGGGTCATCTCGGCGAGGTTGGCGCCTTTGCCGCCCAGCAGTTCGCGCTGGGTCCGATCGCCGTAGGTGAAGTCGTAGACGTATGTCGCCATGGTGTCCCTCCATCCAGGCCGCCATGGTCGCAGGTCCGCCCGACCGCCGCGCCCGTGGTCGCCGTTGACAAAGCATGCCGTCTGAATGACGATCGTCACGAACAGAGCAGGTACCGTGTTCCTCGATACGGAACGGAGTCGTCATGGCACGCCCCTTCGCCTCTTCCGCCGATCTGGGCGAGAAGGTCCGGAAGCTGGAGGTCCTCGCCGACGGCGTGTTCGTCCTGACGGCCGACGGCGACCCCAACCTGGCGGCGATCGAGGGCGAGGACTTCGTCGTCGCGTTCGAGGCGCTGGCCACACCGGTCGCGGCGCAGAAGTGGCTGGCCGTGCTCCGCGAGCTCACCACCAAGCCCGTGAAGTATCTCGTGCTGTCGCACTACCACGCGGTTCGGGTGCTCGGCGCCGCCGCCTTCGGCGCGGACGTGATCATCGCGCACGAGCAGACGCGGCGGCTCATCGCCGAGCGGGGCCGCGCGGACTGGGACAGCGAGTTCGGCCGGATGCCCCGGCTGTTCGACACCCCGGCCTCGATCCCGGGCCTGACGTGGCCGGACGTCACGTTCACCGACTCCCTGACGATCCCGCTGGGCGGTGAGCGCGGCGACCTCGAGCTTCACTACTGCGGCCGTGGACACACCGCGGGCGACATCGTCGCCTGGCTGCCGGTGCCCAAGGTGCTGCTGGCAGGGGATCTGGTGGAGTCGCAGGCCGCGCTCTACACCGGCGACGCCTTCCATCTGGACTGGGCCTCGGAAACACTGGACCGGGTAGCCGCGTTCGGGGCGCAGGCGCTGGTCGGCGGCCGCGGCGCCATCGCCCGGGGCAGTGCCGAGGTGACGGCTGCCATCGAACAGACCAGGGACTTCCTGCTCATCATGCAGCGCGAGGTGGGCGCGGTGCATGCGGCCGGCGGAACGCTGCGGCAGGCGTTCGAGGGCGCGCATACCGCCCTCGTCGGGCGTTACGGCCACTGGCCGATCTTCGAGCACTGCATGCCCTTCGACGTGCAGCGGTTGTGGGACGAGTTCGACGGCATCGACTGGCCACGGATCTGGACGGCCGAGCGGGACCGCGAGGTCTGGGCGGCGATGCAGGACTGATGGGCGACATGACAATCCCCGCCGAGGACCCGGCGACCACACCGTTTCGTCGGGTCGCCGACCGGGTGCCGGGCCCGCCCGTGGTCGTGGTCGGAGCCGGGCCGGTCGGCACGACGACCGCGCTGCTGATGGCCCGATGGGGCCTCGACGTCGTCGTGCTCGACGCCCGTGCCGAGCGCGAGCCGATCGGCTCCAAGGCGCTGTGCCAGGCTCGTGACGTGCTCGACGTGTGGCGCAGCGTCGGGGCGGGCGCGGCGCTCGCGGCCGAGGGTGTGACCTGGACGACGGCTCGGACGTACTACCGCGACGCCGAGATCAGCTCGTGGTCGTTCGTCGACTCCGGCGCGTCGCCGCTGCCGCCGTACGTCAACATCGGGCAGAATCGCAGCGAGGCCGTGCTGGACCTGCGGGTGGCCGCGGCGAACGCCGACCAACCAGGGAGCATCGACGTCCGCTGGGGGGTCGGCGTGGCGGGCCTGGAGCAGGACGGGGCCGGGGTGACCCTGCACCTGCACGACGGCTCGATGCTGCGGGCGCCGTTCGTCCTGCTCGCGACCGGGGCACGCAGCGACGAGCTCCGGGCGTTGCTGGGGCTGGGCTTCGCCGGCAGCACCTTCGATGACCGCTTCCTGATCTGCGACATCCGAACGGAGCTGCCCGGGTGGGAGCACGAGCGGCGGTTCTACTTCGACCCGCCGTGGAACCCCGGCCGCCAGGTCCTCATCCATCCCTGCCCCGACAGCGTGTACCGCATCGACTGGCAGGTGCCGGACGAGTACGACCTCGACGCCGACGAGGCGAGCGGCGGCCTCGATCACCGGATCCGGCAGATCATCGGCGACCGGCCGTACGAGGTGGTGTGGAAGTCGCTGTACCGGTTCCATTCCCGTCGCACCGAGCGGATGCGGCTGGGACGGGTGCTACTGGCCGGCGACATCGCTCATCTCGTCTCACCGTTCGGGGCCCGGGGTCTGAACACCGGCGTCCTGGACGCCGAGAACGCCGCCTGGAAGATCGCGTTCGTGGCGCGTGGCTGGGCGCCGGAGTCGCTGCTGGACAGCTACGACGCCGAGCGGCTGGCTGCGACCGTGGAGAATATCGAAGTCACCACGGCCACCATGGACTTCCTGGTGCCGCAGAACGAGGTAGGCCGCGAACGCCGCCGCGCCCTGCTGCAAGCGGCCGCCACCGATCCGGACGCTGCCCGCCGCATCGACTCCGGCCGGTTCGCCGAGCCCTTCTGGTACGTCGACAGCCCGCTGACCACAACCGATCCCCGTCGGCCGTTCGCCGGCCGCCCTGCCAAGGGACAGGCACCGCCACCCGGCCCAGGGATTCTCGTACCTGACGCCCCGGTGTCCGTGCCGGGCCGGCCGGAGATCACGCAGCTGCGCGAGATCGCGAGGCGGGGGCTGTTGGCACTGACCGGCGCCGCGGTCGACGCGCAGGAGGTGGCGGCCGCCCTGGTCGGCCTACCGGCCCCGTTCGAGGTGCACTCCGCAGCTGTCCTGGACCCCTCGGGCCGGCTCGCGGCGATGCTGGGCATGGCGGGCGAGGAGATCTGGCTGCTGCGCCCCGATGCCTACGTCGCCGCTGTCAGCCGCTCGCCGCAGGAGTGCCGGGCAGCGGCCAGGCGCTGTCTTGGTGCCGTTGATCGGGACGTCGCGCTGACGGCGGCCCTCGGCACGGGCGCAGCATGATGACTCGGTCACCGTCGCGGGAGGGATGAGGCATGGCCTACTACCAGCGGGTGGGCAGCATCCCGCCCAAGCGCCACACGCAGCACCGCACGCCCACCGGATCGTTGTACTACGAGGAGCTGATGGGGGAGGAGGGCTTCTCCTCCGACTCCTCGCTGCTGTATCACGCGGGGATTCCGTCCGCCGTCCTCGACGCCCGGCCCTGGCAGCTGCCCGACCTGTCGACCACCCCCAACGAGCCGCTGCTACCGCGCCACCTCAAGCTGACCGAGCTGTTCACCGACGAGGCGTGGCGGGCCGCGGACCCCGTGACCGGCCGGCGCCTGGTGCTCGGTAACGCAGACGTCCGGATCTCCTATGTCGCGGCTTCCCGGACGTCACCGCTGTACCGCAACGCCACCGGCGACGAGCTGGTCTACATCGAGTCCGGCGCGGGCGCCGTCGAGACCGTCTTCGGGTCCCTCAGTGTCAGCCAGGGCGACTACGTCCTGCTGCCGCGCTCGACGACCCACCGATGGCTGCCCGCCGGCCATGTCGATTCGGGCGGTGTCGACCACGGGGTCGACCCACTGCGCTGCTACATCGTCGAGGCCAACAGCCATATCGCGCCACCGCGGCGGTACCTCTCGGCGTACGGGCAGTTCCTAGAGCACGCGCCCTACTGCGAGCGCGACCTGCGCACCCCCGCCGAACCGCTGGTCGTCACCGACGAGGGTGAGGTCGAGGTCTACATCAAGCACCGCGGCGGTGGCCCGAACGGGTTGTCCGGCTCGATCCACGTCGTGCCCCGGCACCCCTTCGACGTGGTCGGCTGGGACGGCTGCCTGTACCCCTACGTCTTCAACATCGCCGACTACGAGCCGATCACCGGTCGGGTCCACCAGCCGCCGCCGGTACACCAGGTCTTCGAGGGCGGCAACTTCGTGGTGTGCAACTTCGTGCCCCGCAAGGTCGACTATCACCCGCTGGCGGTGCCCGTGCCCTACTACCACTCCAACGTCGACAGCGACGAGGTGATGTTCTACTGCGGCGGCAACTACGAGGCGCGCCGTGGCTCGGGCATCGGTCAGGGCTCGATCAGCCTGCACCCGGGCGGGCACTCCCACGGCCCGCAGCCCGGTGCGGTCGAGCGGAGCCTGGGACTGGAGTTCTTCGACGAGCTCGCGGTGATGGTCGACACCTTCCG
>CAZEYA010000115.1:0-12506 GCA_964516515.1 uncultured Kineosporiaceae bacterium
CTAGCTCGCCGCATGGTTACCCAGGTCGCTCGGGTGGCGCCATCGGGTCGTCACCATTTTCTCGCCTGCTGGTGGCGGGACCCGCTGGTCGGCCCAGTGGTTCTTTCGGGGTGCATTCCCTTGACGTTGGTGTCGACGACACCGGTTCGGTCGGCGAGGGCCAAGTCATCATCCAATGACCGGCACAGCAAGTAGCGTGCGTCCAGGCGACCCCGTGAGTCCCACGGAGGCTGCTCGACGGTGCTACGGCGCGACATGTGGTCGGTCGCTTGGGGAGCCGGTCGTGGTTGGTTCGGCCTCGACGTAAGAATGGTCGCACCGAGTCGCCGCCACCGGGATCTGCGTTGTCCTCGGTGACTACTGCGATAGTAACGCCACGGAGTACTATTGCAGCATGTCCGGGCCTGTGTCGGCTACCGTGGTGCTGGCGGATCTCGCGTCTGGTCAGTGGGGGATGGTGACCACCGCGCAGGCGCGCCGGGAGGGCGTGTCTCCACAGGCGATGGCGAGGCTTGCCGATGCCGGTCATCTGGAGCGTGTCCGGCACGGTGTGTACCGGGTTGCGGGCGCTCCCCCTGGCCCTTCGGATCCGCTGCGGGCGGCGTGGCTGGCCATCGAGCCGGGGCTGGGGCACGGTGAGCGTCTGGCCGGGGAGGTGGTCGAGGTGGTGTCACATCGGTCCGCTGCGCAGCTGTACCGGCTGGGTGACGTCGACGCGGACCGGGTGGAGTTCACCTCGCCAGAGCGTCGGCAGCCCCGGGACCGCGCTGTCCGTTTCCATCACGGCTCGGTGCCCCCGCAGGAGTGGACCCTGGTGGAGGGCCTCCCGGTGACCACTGCACTGCGCACGATCACTGATCTCGCTCGGGGTCGACTTGACGGGGGGCACCTTGCCGGGGTGGTGCGGGACGCCGTGACGACCCTTCATCTGGATCCTGAGCAGGTGGCGCGCGCGCTGCGGCCTTTCGCGCATCACTACGGGGCGCCGGTGGGCGATGGGTGGGCTGTGCTGTCGGATCTGCTCCAGCTTGCGGGTGTCCCCAAGGCCACTCGGGTAGCCGCCGCACTGTCCGGGGGTGTTCTGGTCGGGGCGGTGGTGCGGGCGCAGGTGACGCCGGTAACGGAGCCAACCGTGGTCGAGGCGGACCAGCGGACCGGGCCGCTGCCCGCGGTCGCGCAGACAACTCGGAAGGGCGGGTCGTCAGCGAGTGTCTCGGCATCCACGGGGACCTCGACGTGACCCCGTCCGCGCCTGGTGCACTGTCAGGGCAGGCGTTCCGGCGCAGCCTCAGTGACCGGATCAAGAGTCAGGCCAGGACGGGCCCTCGCAACGCGCCGCAGTTGCACCGCGAGTTCCTGATGCAGCGATTCCTGACCAGGGTGTTCGCCGACGCCGACGGTCCATGGATCCTCAAGGGCGGCACTGGCCTGCTGGTGCGGCTGCCCGGTGCCCGGCACAGCAAGGACATCGACCTGCTCCACCCCGACGCCACGCTCGACAGGGCAGTCACCGAGCTGGGTGAGCTGGCGTCGCGCCCGGGTAGCGACCCGTACTCCTTCGTCCTCGGTCAACCGGAGGCACTGGCCGGCGGTGTTGCCGGGGCGCAGATCCCGGTCGATGCCTACCTGGACGCCACTAAGGTCGACAGCTTCACTATCGACCTGTCGACGGACCTTCACACCATCGGCTCTCTCGAGCGGACTCGCCCCACCCCGGTCATCGACATGCCCGGGCTTCCGGCTCTGCCCGAGTTCGCGCTCTATCCGCTTCCGGACCAGGTCGCCGACAAGGTGTGCGCGATGTACGAGCGGCACGGCGACCGTCAATCGCCCTCGAGCAGGTTCCGCGACCTCGTCGACCTGGTGCTCATCACATCCAGCTTCTCCTTGGACGCATCCTCAACGGTGGCCGCGTTGAGCGCGGAGGCTCGGCGTCGTCACCTCACCCTGCCCTCAGCGATGACCGTCCCCGGACCGGACTGGCCACGCGGCTACCGGGTCATCGCCAACGCCAGCATCCTGGACCCCGGTCTGCGTGACCTGGTCGGGGCCTTAGCCAAGGCCGGGTCGTGCCTTGATCCGCTTCTGGGCGATGAGATCTCCACCGGTGTGTGGGAACACGGCCGTGGCATCTGGGAGCCGGTCCCTAGGCGCAAGTCAGATCCTGAACCCAGGTCACGGTAGTCCGCCGCGGAACCGCAGGGAGTGGGTGGAGCGGCCCTGTCTGCGGCTGAGGTTCTGCAGGTCCAGGATCGCGCGTTCGGCCGGGCCGGCCCGGGTGGGGGCACCGGGCCGTCACGAGGGCGCTCACGTGGCGGTGAGGACGCCGACGAACTCCACGCCGATCTGGATTGCCGCTGGCACCTCATCGGTCAGGTCGTGCACAGCTGCCGCTGAGAGCAGGCAGACCACTGCCGGCGGCGCCCGATGGGCCACGGCCAGCAGGTCCGGGTACGACGGCGCTGGAGCGTGCGCCTGCGGGAACACTCCCCTGGACAGTTCGATGACGCCACCCTCATCACGCGCCCGGTAGAGATCTCTGAACGAGATGCCAGCGCGTCGAGCCTGCGACGTCGTGAACGTGGCCGGCAGGTCCACCACCTCGGGCACGGTGGGATCCTGGGTACTCGCGAATCGAGTGACGAGGAATTCATCCTGCGGCCTCTACCGCGTCACGGAGGCCGCGGCCCGGACGAACGCCCTCACCCCCGCAGCTTGACAAACATAGGAGCGTCATCAGCGTGGCTGCCCTCTTGCGAATGATAATCGTTCATGGTGGCATAGATGCCCCCGACCAAGGAGCGCCGATGTCCCTCACCGTCCCCGCTGATGTCCTGACCCGTGCCGAGAACGGCGACGTGGACGATGCCACCTTCGTGGCCGTGGTCCGCGAGTCGCTGCCTTACGCCTACGACATGGTGTCCACCCTGTCGGCGCGCTTGGCCAGGGGTGATACCGCCGACGGCATGCCGTTCGCCGACAACCGCGAGGAGCCCAGCGAGGTCGAGCGCGGGCAGTTGCTGCGCGCCATGGCCAGCGACTCGATTCGCAGCGCCCTGCAGCGTCACTTCGGCGTCCGGCTGGCTTTCCAGAACTGCCACCGGGCAGCGGCCTTCCCGCTCGACCCGGCCGCCGACGAAGCCCTTGCCCGGTTCACCTCGACGCGGGCGCAACTCCTCAACCAATCCCCCACCCTCGTCAGCTGCTGACAGTGACTCGGCGACGCTGACGCCAACCCGCAGCGACGCGGAGCGCGTGTCCGCGCCGCTGCGGTGGCAGGCAGCGTCGTCAGCCGGCCGTCGGCGGGAGTGACGCCGGCGCCGCGGGGGAGGAGCAGGCATGGCTTTGCAGGGTCCGGGCACCAGCTCGGGGCCGGCGGCGGGGGGTTCGCACGAGCCCGGTCCGGCCATTGTGGTGTGCACCGGTCAACGGTGCGGCGCGCTGTTGACCATGCGTGATTCCGGGGACGAACTGGGCCGGCTGCGGGCCGCCGTCCGGGGAACGCAGCATGCGGTGCTGATCGGTGCCAACTGTCTGGGACGGTGCGAGCTGGGAGCTCGCGTACTCCTTGGCTGGTCCGGTGGCACGGCGTGGTGGCCGCTGTCCGGCATGGATGCCCCCACCCGGCTGGCAGCCCTCGTCCGATGGCTGGAGGGCACAGGACCCGTCCGTACGCTGCGTGACGGCCAGCCCCTGCCGGCCCTGTTGCGCGAGGCGATGGCCGAGTCCTACCCGCCCCAACGCTGACCGGCCGAGCCAGGCGACGGGACCGGAAGCCACGGGCGGCATCCTGGGCGATTTGACATGAACAGGTGTTCATGTGCGAGAGTCCTTATGTGACAGCGACGGCGGCTTCCCCGGACTTCGAGGGTGTCGCGGAGCTGTTCAAGGTCCTGTCATCACCGGTGAGGGCGCGCATCGTGCATGCCCTCGCCGGTGGCCCAGTGGCCGTTCACGACCTCGTCGAAGCGCTGGACTTGTCGCAGTCGCTGGTCTCCCAGCACCTGCGGATCCTGCGGGGCGCCCGCCTGGTAGCCACCGAGCGACGCGGACGAGAGGTCGTCTATGCCCTGTCCGACGAGCACGTCGCGCACGTCCTGCTCGACGCGCTCCACCACATCGAGGAGCCTGACCGATGACCATCACCCTTGACCCGACCACCGACCACCGCCCCGCCGAGTCCCATCAACACACCCACGGACCCGCCTGCGGTCACGACGCCGTCGTCCACCTAGACCACGTCGACTACCTGCACGAGGGGCACTTCCACCACGAGCACGCCGGTCACTACGACGAGTGCGCCACCTGCGCGTGTAGCGACTGCACCGACTCGTGCGCTGCCTGCAGTTGTGCGACATGCACCTGCGCCACCTGTAACCACGCGGCTTGCGCCTGCGCCGACTGCACGGACAGCTGCGCCAACTGCGTCTGCAGTGACTGCACCTGCGCCACCTGCAAGCATGCCGCCTGAGAAGCTACCGGCAGCAGCAGACTCATGTCAGAGATGACCCACAGCACCTGTAGCTGGGTCAACCTTGGCGTCCCTTCCACTTCGGGTTCAGCTTGTTGATGACATAGATCCGACCGTGCCGCCGGACGACCTGCGAGCCCGGCTTGTCCTTGAGAGACTCCAGGCAGGCGCGGACCTTCATCGTGGGTCTCGTGCCGCTCGAGTGGCTGACGAGCTGCTGCCGTAGCGGCGGCGAAACGCCTCGACGCGACCCTCAGTGTCGACGACGCGGGAGCCGCCGGTCCAGAACGGGTGGCTGGCCGTCGAGATGTCGACGTCGACAACGGGGTATTCGTGACCGTCTTCCCACAGGATCGTCGCCGCCGAGGTGACCGTCGAACGGGTCAGAAAGGCCATGTCACCCGCTCGATCACGGAACACGACGTGGTGGTAGTCAGGGTGGATTCCGGGCTTCATGGCAGCTCCTGTGGGGTGAAGGTGGGGTTCGGCAGGGACAGTCGATCGTGAGCGGTCTCGAAGACGTCGCGGAAGGGGTCGTCACCGGGCGCCGGGCGCCGGCCGTGGTCGCTGACGCCGAGCTCCCTGTCGGTGAGTTCCGCCGCACTCAGCGCGTCCAGGGCGCGGTGCGGCAGGTCGCCGACACCGGTGAGGACGAGTTCGACGTAGCGGTCGCCGGTGTCGGGATGCCAATCGAGTTCTGCGCGCATCCGGTGGTGCGGGTGGGCGTGATCCCAGGCATGGTCGTCAGCGCCGTCCAGCCAAGGGCCGACGACACCAAGTGACACCCGCGGGCCGACGCCGTCCCACCCCACCATCGCCTCCGGGTGACCGGCGAGCCACAGCATGCCCCGACTGCGCAGGCTGGTGTCGACCACCCCGTCGAGCACCTCCTGTAGCCGAGCCGGGTGTAACGGCCCCCGGGCCCGCCACACGATGGACCACGCACCGTCTTCACGGCGCACGTCAGCTGTGGCCGGGACGACGCTGGGGTCCGTCCGGTCGAGAACGGCCTGGAGGTCGAACAGGTTCTCGGGGAGGATGTCCATCGGGACGTCCACCTCCGCCAGCAGGACCGCAGTAGGGTTCAGTAGTCGCAGCAGCGCCCGCTCCGTAGCCCCGGAGTCAACGACGACGATCACGTCGGCGGCCTCCACTTGGCGCACCACGACCTCCGACAGCGTCCGATCGTCGGCGTCGGCGGCTTGTCGGCCCGCCTCGGACAGACTGAGACCCTCGCTGAGCGTGTCCACCAGATCGGCCGCCGCCACGCTCGCGACGATGCGAGTGATGTGGCAGCGCTGCGCCGCGGTGATGTCCTCGGGCTCGATCACGACCCCGTAGAAGGCCTCGACGAAACCTCCGGGCTCAACCACTTCCGGTAGGACCAGCACGACGTGGCTGACGGCGTCGGACCCGGCCAGCGCCACCAGGGTCGGCAGGATGTCGAGCCTGACCGTGCACGTGATGCAGCCGTGCTCGAGCTCGACCACGGCTGCGTCGAAGCGGCCGTCGCCGTACTCGGTGGTCCGCCCGACCAGGCCGTCGCCGACCTGGCACACGTCGTGGTGGAGCAGTACCCGGCCGGGGTCGCCACCCAGCAGGCGGCGGCCCAGCGCGAGGCCGACGGCCTGGTCGGGCCCAGAGATCACGGTGACAGGCGTCGTCATGCAGTCTACTATAACGACAATCGTTCTCAATAGGAGTCCACATGTCACAGCGCTGCCAGGTGAGCGGTGCCGTACCCGGCTTCGGCAACCAGATCTCCCACTCCCACGTGCGCACCTCGCGCCGCTTCAACCTCAACATCCAACGCAAGCGTTACTGGCTGCCGAGGGAGCACCGCTGGATCCGGCTGACCAGCAAGCGGGCCCGCCAGGCAACGCGAGGTCCTCGTGGATCGGTACGCGGACCGGCGGGCCGAGCTCAAGCGCACCATCGCGTCCCCCGCTACCGATCCCGCCCGCCGCCAGGATGCCGTGCGCCGGCTCGGGGCGCTGCCCCGCGACAGCAGTGCGACCCGGCTGCGCAGTCGCGACGTCATCGACGGGCGCCCACGGGCGGTCTACCGCCGGTTCGGCCTCTCGCGCATCCACTTCCGCGAGATGGCGCTGCGCGGCGAGCTGCCCGGCATCACGAAGTCGTCCTGGTAGCTGCGCGCGCCCCCACCCGCACGACGTCACCACACGAGGAGAGCCCATGGCCGTTCCCAAGCGGCGCCAGTCCCGCAGCAACACCCGTCACCGCCGCTCGCAATGGAAGGCAGCGCCGGTGGATCTCGTCGAGATCGTGATCGACGCTCAGCGGGTCAGGGTGCCACGCCGACTCGTTCGGGCGTACCAACGAGGCCTGGTGCGGCCCGAGTGAGCGCGTTCTACGACCAGACGGGCGAGTACGTCGCGGTGCTCCTCGCCGCGCTATGGGAGGGTCTTGGACCTGCCCTCACCGCGGCGCTTGACGGCCTGGAGCCCACAGCCGGACCGATCGTCGACGTGGGCGCCGGGAACGGCTTCGGGACACGCGTGATCGCCGCCGCCGTCCCGCACGCCGAGATCATCGCTGTCGAGCCGGACCGCGCACTGCGCACCGCCCTGCTCGCCATGGTCGGCGCCGACGTGGACCTGCGCACCCGGGTCACGGTGCTCGACACCGACCTGCTCCGTGCTGAACTGCCGCCCCGGATCGGCGGGTTGGTAGCAATGAACGTGATCGGTCACTTCTCACCGGTCGAGCGGGCAAGGGTGTGGGTGCTGCTCGCCGAGCGCCTGGTCCCGCAGGGCCGCGCCGTGCTCAACCTCTACCCGCCCTACCGGCCCGAGGCAGTGCCCAATGCGCCGATGGGCGAGGCCACGATCGGACGTCGCCGGTACACGGCCTCCGCTGCCGCCCAACCGGCCGGCGAGGATGCGGTGACCTGGGAAATGACGTACCGGGTCGAGCAGGACGGCCGCGCCGTCGCGACCTTCAGCGCGCGAGACCACTGGTACGTCCTCTCGCCCGATCAGCTCGCAGCGGAGCTGGCGCCCCACGACCTGCGCCTGACTCCCGGCGATCCCACACAGGGCATGCACATGATCACCCACGACTGAGCGATCGCGCCGCATCGGCCGCACCCCGCACCCCGCAGGTACTCGGCGGCGCGCAACGTTGTCGAGAACTATCGACCCCGCCTCGGCGCCCACGACCGGGCGGTCTGGGGCGCGGTGGCGGAGGACACCGACCTGTCATCGCAGACGTGGGCGGATACCCGCAACGACGTCAACACCATCGACACCGCTACGTTCACATTCTCGCTGCTGCGCCTGCCCAACGGCTCGGCCAGCCGACTGGCCCTGTCAATCATGTACGCGGGCCTGGTGACCCAGCATCCGGACGGCGACCCCCTGACCCTGATCGATGCCGACCCCGCCTCGGCCACCTATCACCGGATCGTCGGGCACTGGTCGCCCTGCCTACGCTCATTTCCGGACCAGTCGAGGGCAAATCCCTAGGCCAGAGCAGCACCGTCACCCTGAGCCCGGACGGGGCGACGATATTCGTCGGTAGCGGCGGCGACCTGACGGTAGTGCAGCAAGGCACAACTGTCGGCGACCTAGCCGCCCGCTGACGTGGCCGCAGGGCGGGCCCCGGCCACGCGAACAGATGACAGCCCGGCGCTCCTGCCACACGCCGTCGATCGATCCGACTAGAGTCAGAGAAATGAGAATGAACCTCAAAGTCATCATCGGCACGAGCCGATGAGGGTCGCGTTCGTCGGCAAGGGCGGCAGCGGGAAGACCACCATGGCGTCGCTGTTCGCTCGGCACCTCGCGGCCGGGTCCCGGCCGCTGCTGGCCATCGACGCCGATATCAACCAGCACCTGGCGGCCGCTCTGGGCGGCGTCGACGGTGATGCAGCATCGATCCCTGCGCTCGGGGAGCACCTCCCGGCGATCAAGGAGTACCTACGGGGATCCAATCCGCTGATCAGATCCATCGAGTCGTTCCTCAAGACCACGCCCCCCGGCCGGGGCTCCCGGCTGCTGCGTGTCGAGGACGACAACCCGATCTACGCGGCCTGCGTGCGCACGGTCGGCGGCGTCCGGCTGGCGGTGACCGGTGAGTTCGCCGAGGAGGATCTGGGCGTGTCCTGCTACCACTCCAAGGTGGGCGCCGTCGAACTGCTACTCAACCACCTGGTGGACGGTCCCGGTGAGTACGTGGTGGTCGACATGACAGCAGGCGCCGACGCGTTCGCGTCCGGACTGTTCACCCGGTTCGACCGCACCTTCCTGGTCTGTGAACCCACGCTGCGCAGCGTGGGTGTCTACCGCCAGTACGCCGGCTACGCCCGCGAGTACGGCATCGCGGTGTCAGTGGTCGGCAACAAAGTCGAGGACGAGGCCGACGGCGCGTTCCTGCGTGAGCAGGTGGGCGACGACCTCGTCGCCACCTTCGGGCGATCCGCCTACGTGCGGGCCGCCGAACGGGGCCACCCGGGGCCCATCCACGACCTCGAACCCGGGAATCGTTCGACTCTGGCGGCACTGGCCGCCCTGGTCGACGACACCGACAAGGACTGGGCAGAGTTCACCAGGCTCGGGCACGAGTTCCACCGCCGGGTGGCGGCCTCTTGGGGCAACACCGAGACCGGCGAGGACCTGACGGCGCAGATCGACCCTGAGTTTCGGATGGACCGCAGTCTGTCGACTGCCGGCGACCGCCTCCTCGTCGACGCCTGACTCTGGCGCCGACCGCTGCCTCGTCGGCTGCCGTTCGCGGCGGTTGACGAGGCGCTGGCGACCACG
Source organism: uncultured Kineosporiaceae bacterium (assembly GCA_964516515.1). GTDB lineage: Bacteria > Actinomycetota > Actinomycetes > Actinomycetales > JBBAYJ01 > JANNOG01. Next base: position 9,256 of record CAZEYA010000115.1, read on the forward strand.
GGGACTTCCGCGGGGACGGCGCCACGCCGAATGCCGGTCATGCTCGACCCGCGCTGGCAGCGGGGGCTCCGGGCACTGCGCGACCGCCGACTGCTGTTCGAGGTTCAGGTGTTCCCTGAGCAGATGGCGGACATGACGCGGGTCGCGGCCGATCATCCCGACAACACGTTCGTCCTGCTGCACGCGGGGATGCTCGTCGACCGCTCGAACGACGGGATCGCCGCATGGCGGACAGCCCTGCAGCGGTTCGCCCAACTATCGAACACGCTGGTCAGGCTTTCGGGTCTCGGCACCTTCGTCCGCCGGTGCACAGTGACCGACTGGGGGCCCTGACGGTGCTGTGATCGTCCTTGGCGTACCGCGCGGGCGAGACTGAGTGCGTGAACACTGCGCGCCTGGACCTCGACGAGATGAGGATGCTCGTCGTCATCGCCGAGGAACTGCACGTGGGCCGGGCGGCCGCCCGCCTCCACCTGAGCCAGCCTGGCCTCAGCTACCGCATCAAGCGGATGGAAGTGTCGCTCGAGACGCCGATGATCGGGTCCCGGCCGCAGGCGGACGCCCGACAGCTCGTGCACCTGGTCGGGGGTGAGACCGCCGCGCTGGACGTCGCCCGCCCCGTCCTGGAGGTGACGGCGGCCCGTGTGGAGCACACCGGTCCCGTGGGGACGGCGGCAACTCTCAAGCTGCTGATCAATGCCATGCTCGCCACCGAGGTCGCCACCTGGGCCGGGCTGCTGGGCGTCGCCGCCCGCGCGGGGCTGTCGCCGACGGCCACCCAGGAACTCATCGGTAGCCTGCCCATCGCCAGCCCCGGCGGCACCCGAGCAGCGGGTGGAATGCTCACCGGGCGGGCCAACGGCGTCGTCCCGCCCAACTTCCCCGTCGACCTCGTCGCCAAGGACCTGCGCTACCTGTCCGAGTTGGCCGGCGATGTCGGCGGCGAGGCCCCCATGACCCGCGCGGCCCTGGCGGATTACCGCGGGCTATCCGCCGACGGCCACGGCGGCGAGGACCTCACGGCCTCGCGCGGCGCTTCCTGCCCACGGCCTGACCCCATACGCACCCCACCCCGTCCCGGGTTCCCGATGAGCCCGGGCCGGTCGCCCTGCCATGCCCAGTTGAACCTTCACCTGACGCCCAGGAGGTCTCCATGTCCCACCACTGACTCGCCTGGTCCGGACCGCGGGATCAGCGGCGCGGCGATACCGGCCGTGACCACTAGCAGCAGTACCGGGACGATCGCGGTCCAGGCCAGCACGGCGAACGGCACTGTCCCGACGACCAGCAGCCCGACGAGAGTCGGTCGGGACGGCCCCGGCAGCCAGGCGGCCGTGATCAGCGCCAGGCCGCCGACCGATGCGACGATCATGAGCAACGGCGTGGCGCCGGCGGCCATCAGCAGTTCGATGGCGCCGAGTGCGGCGAGGAGGCAGCGTGACCAGTTCCGGCCCACTGCAGCTGCGGTGCCCCGCCAGTCGTCGACGGCCATTGCCGCCGCCGGCAGCAGCAGGGCAGCGGGTAGGAACCACAGCCGTCCGACGGTGGTGAAGCACAGCAGCCCGGGTACCAGTAGCGCCAGGGCGGCGGCGCCGCGTGCTGCGGTGGCCGGTCCGGACCGGCGTTGCCATAGCGCCATCACGATGGCCAGGAGGGACAGGGCGATGGTCAGCAGACCGAGCGGGACCGGGTCAGCCTTGTTGCCCGTCCACTCGGGGATGCGGGAGCCCACACTGGCCTGGATCACTCCGGCGACCAGGCCGAGCCCGCCGCCGAGGACACCGAGCCGTGCAACCAGCCGGTGGCGACCCGGCGCAGCCGTGGTCATGCGATCACCGCCGCGAGTGCCCGACGAGGACTGGGCCGTACCGCTTGCGTGGGGTAGCCGACGCGGAACGTGACCAGCGGCGCGACCTCGGGCGGCAAGAATTCGGCGAAGCGGGGTCCGAAGCTGGCAGGGGCGCCGGTGACCTGCTCCCGGTCGATCCGCTCGGTGATCTGATTCATGTGCTGCAGCGAGATGCCGCGGCTGGTGGCGGTGAGGTGGATTCGTTGGAGTAGCCGACCCGCAGTGAGCTGGACGGCGCGGTCGTCTGGGCCGGCCACGACGATGACTCCGTAGGCCTTGGCGGTCTTGGTGTGCACATCACGTGTCTGGTCCACCCAGAAGGCGTCACCGGCACTGCGAGAGGACGCGGGCAGCAGCTTGGCGGCGCTGAGCAGCAACGGGCTCAGGCCCTGCGCGTCCAGCGTCAGGCCGTCGGCGTTGAGCTGCACCTCGTCGTCACTGCCGCGGAACCAGGCGAATCCGTCACGTGATTGATCCTCATCGGCGATCACCGCCGCGGCGGCGTCGACGAGCAGCTCGCCCATGGCCGCGACGTCGGTGGGCCGGGTCACCCAGTGCACGTCGGCCCCGGTCAGCTCGGCGGTGTCGACCAGCTGCGCGAGGTCCTCCTGCAATACCTCGCGGGTGTCGTACGGTCCACGGTCGGTGTGCCGGGATCCGATCGCCTCGTACCGATCGTCGGCTGTCGCCGCGCTCGGGACAAGCGTCAGGCGTGCCACCCACGTCTCGTCCCGGGGGTCGGGAAGCAGCTCGACGTCGGGCTCCAAGCTGCGGGCTCGGCAGGCGAGCACCAGGTTCTCCAGCGCACAGCCCAGGCCGACGTGCTGCTCGCGCAGGAACGCGTCGATCGTGCCGATCGTGCGCGTCGGGTCGGCATAGACATCGATGGTCGTGACGGCGACCGCGAAGATCCACGGCTGGGTGTTGTGCGGGTTGGCGGCGAGGATGGCCGCCGCCACCGCACCCAGCGGGCCGAGGTCCTCGCGCCACTGCTGCCAGGGGTCGTAGGCAGCCCCGCTGCCCGGCTTGAGTACGGCCGTGTCATAGACCCGGTACCCCAGTAGACCCGTCCCTGCCACGAGCACGGTGGCGGCTCCGAGGCCCAGCGCCCTGATGATGGAGCGCCGCGACACCGGCTGGTGCGGGCCCGAGACCGCGGATGGGTCGGCTGGGGGGAGGGTCGGTGGCACCGGATCGGCAGTCAGGACGCTTCGGGGCATGCGCCTCAGCCTGGGCTGCTGTGTCGCGGCGGGCCCAGGGTCGAGGGTCCCGCCGCGGCCCGAGGACCGTCACCGGTGGTCGTCGAGGGGTTGGTCGGGTGGGGCCCGGACGACGACGACGGGGGGTACGGCGCGGGCGATGACGTAGCGGGACACCGATCCAACCCCGAGGCGCCGCAGGC
>CAZEYA010000116.1:0-12450 GCA_964516515.1 uncultured Kineosporiaceae bacterium
AGCACGAACAGCGTGGCGATGATGGGCGCCCACCGACGGGCCCGGGCGCGCCCGGTGGCGGTGCGCACCGGCCTCGGACGCAGACCGACCGCACGGCGCAGGGCGGCGCCGATGGTCGAGCGCCGCCGGCGCCGCTCGACCTGGGCCAGGCGGCGGTCCTCTGCTCGACCGCTCGCCTGCGCTGCGACCGCCGCACGCTGCGCCCGCCGCTGCGCCCGCTGCTTGCTCACCGCAGGCTCCCGACCCAGGTGGCGAGCAGGTGCAGCCCGGCGTCACCCGACTTCTCCGGGTGGAACTGCGTCGCGGCCAGCGCGCCCTGCTCGACGGCGGCGACGAAGTCGACCCCGTGGTGGGCACGGGTCAGCACGGGGGCGCGGATGACGCTGTGCGGCGCCCGCTCGGCATCCCAGGTGACCTCGCGCACCGCATAGGAGTGCACGAAATAGAAGCGCTCCCGCTCAACCCCGGCGAACAGTGCCGACCCCTCCCCCGCGCACACCGTGTTCCACCCCATGTGCGGCACCCGGGCGCCGGGCCCGCCCGGCAGCCGTTCCACGGTCCCCGGCCACTCCCCCAGTCCACGGCGCTCACCGGGACCGGGCTCGGTGGAGGATTCGAACATCGCCTGCAACCCGACGCAGACGGCGAGCACCGGTCGCCCGCCGGCCAGCCGCCGGGCGATCACGCGGTCACCTCTCACCCGGCGGATGCCCTCGACCACCGCTGCGAAGGCACCGACACCGGGTACGTACAGCCCGTCGGCCGACTCCGCCAGGACCGGGTCGGCGCTCACGGTGACGTGGGCCCCGACCCGCTGCAGCGCGGCCGCTGCCGAGCGCACGTTGCCGTAGCCGTGATCGAGCACGACGACGGTGGCAGCGGAGCCGTCAGGGGCGACGATGCTCACAGCTGCCCCTTCTCACTGGGGATGCCACCCACCCGGGGGTCGAGCGCCGCGGCCTCCCGCAGTGCCCTGGCGACGGCCTTGAACTGCGCCTCGACGATATGGTGCGGATCCCGGCCGGCGAGCACCCGGACGTGCAGCGCGAGCTTGGCGTGCACGCTGAGCGTCTCGAAGACGTGGCGGGTCAGTGAGCCGATGAAGTGGCCGCCGATCAGGGCGTACTGCTGGCCCTCGGGTTCACCGGTGTGCACGCAGTACGGCCGGCCGGACAGGTCGACGGCGGCCATCACGAGGGTCTCGTCCAGCGGCACCGTCGCGTCGCCGAAGCGGCGCAGCCCCCGCTTGTCGCCGAGGGCCTGCGCCAGCGCGTCACCGAGCACGATGCTGACGTCCTCGACGCTGTGGTGGGCGTCGACGTCGGTGTCGCCATCGGCGGTGACCGTGAGGTCCCACAAGGCATGCCGGGCAAGGCTGGCGACCATGTGATCGAAGAACCTGACCCCGGTGGCCACCGATGCGGCACCTGAGCCGTCGACGTCGAGGTCCACCACCACCCGGCTCTCGGAGGTGGCGCGCTCGATGCGGGCGGTTCGGGTCATGCTCGGACCTCTCTCTCCCGTGCCCGGCCGGGAAGGGCGGCGGACCCGGCGCCGGGTTCGGGCAGCAGCTGCGCCAGCGCCGCCAGGAAGGCGTCGGTCTCGGCCGCGGTCCCGGCGGTGACCCGCAGGTGCCCGGCCAGTCCGACGTCACGGACCAGTACCCCGCGTCGCAGCAGTTCCCGCCACGCGGCGGCGGCGTCGGTGAACCCGCCGATCAGCACGAAGTTGGCGTCGGAAGGGACAGGGTGGAACCCGAGGGCAGTGGCGTGGTCGCAGAGCCGGTCCCGCTGCTCGATGATGTCGGCGACCGTGCCCAGCAGCGTCTGCGCGTGACGCAATGCCGCGACGGCGGCCGCCTGGGTCAGCGTCGAGAGGTGGTACGGCAGCCGCACCAGCTGCATCGCCTCGACGACGGCGCCGTCGGCGACCAGATATCCCAGCCGGGCGCCGGCGAACGCGAACGCCTTGCTCATCGTGCGGGTGACCACCAGCAGGGGTGAGCGAGGCAGCAGGTGGACGGCACTGACCGAACCTGGCCGTGCGAACTCGGCGTAGGCCTCGTCCACGACGATCACCGCCCCCGGCGCGGCGGCCAGCACGGCCGCCACCACCGACGGGTCCAAAGCGGTACCCGTGGGGTTGTTCGGCGAGCAGAGGAACACCAGGTCGGGCGCGTGCGCCCGGACCTGCGCGGCGGCCGATGCCGCATCGAGGTCGTAGTCCTCCCCGGTCCGGGCGCCGGCGAGCCAGCCGGTCCCGGTGACCCGCGCGATGATCTCGTGCATCGAGTAGGACGGCACGAACCCCAGCGCCCGCCGGCCCGGGCCACCGAAGGCGAGCATGAGCTGCTGCAGGATCTCATTCGACCCGTTGGCCGCCCACACGTGCTCGGTGGCGATGCCGGCCCCACCCTTGCGGCCCACATACTCGGCCAGCGCGGCCCGGAGCGCGACCGCGTCCCGGTCGGGGTAGCGGTTGAGGGTGCCGGCCACGGCCGCGACCGCGGCCACCACCGCCTCGACCACCTCGGCGGGCACGTCATGGGTGTTCTCGTTGGTGTTGAGCCGCACCGCGACATCCAGTTGTGGCGCGCCGTAGGCCGTCAGACCCCGCAGATCCTCGCGCAGCGGCAGCCCGGCCAGGCTCACCGCGCGGTCCGCGCCGTGACGGCGGAGCCGTGCGCGGGCAGGTCCTCGGCCTGCGACAGCACGACGACGTGGTGGGCCACGTCGGCCAGCGCAGCCTGGTCATAGGTCACGACATGGATCGGCCGGAGGAACGTCATGACGCTGAGCCCGGCCGAGTGAGCGGCGCACCCGCCGGTCGGCAGCACGTGGTTGGACCCCGCCGCGTAGTCACCCAGGCTGACCGGAGTCCAGTCCCCGACGAAGATGGCCCCCGCGTTGCGTACCCGGGTGGCCCGCTCGGCGGCGTCGACGGTGTGGATCTCCAGGTGCTCCGCGGCATAGGCGTCGACGACCGCCATGCCGGCCTCCAGGTCGTCGACCAGCACCACGGCGGACTGCGGTCCGGCGAGCGCGGTGGCGATGCGCTCGCTGTGCTTGGCGGCCGGCACCTGGGCGGCCAGCTCCTGGCGGACCGCCTCGGCGAGATCCGCGTCGGGCGTGATGAGGACGGCCGCGGCCAGGGGGTCGTGCTCGGCCTGGCTGATCAGGTCGGCGGCGACGAAGCCGGGGTCGGCGCTGTGGTCGGCGAGGATGGCGATCTCGGTCGGGCCGGCTTCGGAGTCGATGCCCACCCGGCCCTTGAGCAGCCGTTTGGCTGCGGCGACGTAGACGTTGCCGGGGCCGGTGACGATGTCCACGGCGTCGCAGCCGCCCGGACCGGGCACGCCGTAGGCGAACATCGCGATCGCCTGCGCGCCGCCGACGGCGTAGACCTCCTCGACGCCGAGCAGGGCGCACGCGGCCAGGATCGTGGGGTGTGGGCTACCGCCGTGGTCGCGTTGCGGCGGGGTGGCGACGGCGATCGACGACACCCCGGCCTCCTGTGCCGCGACGACATTCATCACGACGCTGCTGGGGTACACCGCCAGACCGCCGGGCACGTAGAGGCCGACCCGCTCGACCGGCACCCAGCGCTGCCGCACCGTGCCGCCGGGAACCACGGTCGTCTCGTGCTCCTGCGGCCGTTGGGCCCGGTGCACCAGGCGAACCCGGCGGACGGCCTCCTCCAGCGCGGCGCGGATCTCGGGATCCAGCCGGGTCAGTGCCGCCGTGACGTCGGCGGCGGGCACCGCGATGCCCTCGCGGCGAACCCCGTCGAAGCGTTCCGTCAGGTCAAGCAGCCCGGCCACGCCCCGGTCCCGGACCTCGTCACAGATCGGCCGGACCAGTGCGACCGCCGCCTCGACGTCGAGCCCGGCCCGGGGCACGGTGCCGCGCAGCCGCCGGTGGTCCAGGTCGCGGCCACGCAGGTCCAGGGTTCGGATCACGGGTGCGAGTGTACGGAGCGAGCCGCCGGAGGACCGGGCGCGGCCGCCACAGTCACCGCAATGGCACGCGGGAACGCCACGACGGTGGTGCGACGGCCGCCACCACCGCCCTGCCGGCGGCGGTCTCGGCGAGCGTGGCGGGGCCGCGTCGGCGGTGGGGATCGTGCCGGTCGAGGCGCAGGTGGACCGGAAGGCCTTCGCCGCCGTGCTGGATGCCAAGCGGGCGATCAGCGCAGCAGCCGGGGGATGTCAGGTACCAGCGGCCTCGCGCATACCCTGCGGTCATGACCCGTGAGGTGCCGCTGTTCCCGCTCGGCAGCGTGCTGTACCCGGGACTGGTGCTGCCGCTGCACATCTTCGAGCCGCGGTACCGGCTGCTCGTGAAGCATCTGCTGAGCCGACCGGAGTCCGACCGGGTCTTCGGGGTGGTGGCCATCCGCTCTGGCCACGAGGTCGGTGCGGGGTCCGTGCACGCGCTGCATTCGGTCGGTTGCCTGGCCCGGTTGCAGGATGCCGAGGAACTGCCCGACGGGCGCTATGACGTAGTGAGCGTCGGCACTACCCGGTTCTCACTGCTGGAGGTCCACGGCCTCGGCTCGCAGCAGGACGCCCGGGCGAGCGGGGGTGAGCCCGCCGCGCCGCCGCCACGACCGGGCAGACGGCGCCGAAGTGAACCGGCTGATGCCGCGGCCCCGGCCTACCTGCGCGCCACCATCGGCGAGCTGGCGGAGCCGGCCGGAGAAGCCCCGGACCTGGTGGCCCGCGCCGTCGGCACCGAGTTCGCTCGCTACCGCGAGACGCTCGGCGTATCGCCGGTGCGGACAGAAGACCTCGACGCCGGTCTGCTGTCCTATGTCGTGTCCTCGGCGATGCTGCTCGATCAGTCCGACCGGCAGCTGTTGCTGGAGGCCGCGGACACCACACAACGGTTGCGGTTGGCGCTGCGGTTGCTGCGCCGCGAGGCGGTCATCCTGCGCGAGCTAGGCGCAGTGCCTGGAACCGACGCCGCCAGGATGGCGCCCGGCCTGAACTGACTCCCTCTCGCACGGCGTCACTGCATGAACCGACCGGCCTCGCCGGTGTCGGTCCCGCGCCGCTGCGCCTCGCGTGCGGGTCGTTCGCGTGCCCAGGTCACCGTCATCTCCCGGGTGGTGTCGATGAGCACGAGGGCGACGACGGCCATCGGCCAGAGCAGCAACACACCGGGCGCCCGCAGCGCCAGGTCGGTGATGGCCCCCGGTGCCGTCGCGGCGCCGGATGCGGTCAGGGTGTCCACGACGCTGCCGGTGGCCCAGGCCAGCAGGCTACCCACGATTGCCCCGACGACCGCTCCGAGGAGTGCGGCGACGCCGCCGGTGTCCGCCGCGCCGCCTTGCCGGGCCACCCAGAGCAGCGCCACGGCCAGCCCCACGGCCAGCGACAGCACCGCGAACCAGGCGTCCTGGGATCCCAGCGCCTCGACGGCCGACAGGTACCCTTCGTCGGTCGCGGTCCTGCCACCTGGGGCCAGCAGCCACCAGGCGGCGCCGAGCGCCAGCGCCAGGAGCAGCTGTGGCGCCACCCACCGCAACGCTGTGCGCCGCAGCCGACCCCGGGGTGAGGTGGGCATCGGGTGCGTCGGCGTCGTCTCGGGCGCCCTGATCTCAACCAAGGCAGGCCGGGCCGAGCAGGGCCTTGAGGTCGCCGAACAGCGCCGGGGAGGCGTCGACCCGCAGCTTGTCGTCCAGCCTCATCAGCGTGGCCCGCGGCATGTCGGTACTGCCGGACCGGGTCAGCTTGACCTGGACCTCGGTCGGACCGGGGTGGGTGCTCAGCACGTCCTTGAGCCGCTCGACCACCGGCGGCGTGCACCGCTCGATCGGTAGCGCGATGACCACCGCCTGATGGTCGGCCGCCGCGGCGATGTCGGGCACCTTGATGTCGGCGGCCCGCAGGCTCACCCCGTCGTCGGAGCGGGTCGCCTCGCCGGTGACGACGATGACGGTGTCCTCGGCCAGCACCGGCGCGGAGATCAGGTACTGCTGAGGAAAGACCAGCACCTCCAGCGAGCCGGTCAGGTCTTCCAGCGTGACGATCGCCCACTGCTGCCCGGACCGCGACAGCTTGCGCTGGATCCCGGTGACCAGGCCGGCCACAGTGACCCGAGATCGCCCCGGCCGGCCCTCGGAGCGGACAGGTGCCTCGATCCTGGAGTCATCGGCTACCAGATCCCCGATCGTGCGGTCGGCAAGCGCCGCCAGTGCGGCCTCGACGCCCCGCAGCGGGTGATCGGAGACGTAGAGCCCGAGCATGTCCCGCTCGCGAGTCAGCAGTTCCCGCTTGTCCCACTCGGGCAGGTCCGGCACGGCGACGCTGAGGCCGCTCAACATGCCGCCGGCGCCGTCCTCGGCATCACCGAAGCCGGCGAACAGGTCGAACTGCCCCTTCGCTCGCTCCCGCTTGACGGTCACGGCCGCGTCGACTGCTTCGTCGAAGCACGCCGTCAGCGCCCGTCGGGTGTGCATGAGGGAGTCGAAAGCCCCGGCCGCGATCAGGGACTCGACGGTCCGCTTGTTGCAGACCACCGCCGGCACCTTGGCCAGGAAGTCGTTGAAGTCGGCGTACCGGCCCTGCTCGGTCCGGGCCGCCGCAACGGCGTCGACGACCTGCCCGCCGACGTTGCGAATGGCCTCCAGGCCAAACCGTATCGAGTCGCCCACCGGGGTGAAGTCCCGGTCGGAGAGGTTGACGTCGGGCGGCAGCACGTCGATCTTCAGCCGGCGGCACTCGGCAAGGTAGATCGCGGACTTGTCCTTGTCGTCGCGGACGCTTGTCAGCAGCGCCGCCATGTATTCGCACGGGTAGTTGGCCTTGAGGTACCCGGTCCAGTACGACACCAGCCCGTAGGAGGCGGTGTGCGCCTTGTTGAAGGCGTAGTCGCTGAACGGCAGCAGGATCTCCCACAGCGTCTTCACCGCGTCGGGTGAGTAGCCGGCCGCCAGCATCCCGGCCTCGAAGGACGTGTACTCGCGGTCCAGGACGTCCTTCTTCTTCTTGCCCATCGCCCGGCGGAGCAGGTCGGCCTTGCCGAGGGAGTAGCCGGCGACCTTCTGCGCGATCGCCATCACCTGCTCCTGATAGACGATCAGGCCGTAGGTGGTGTCGAGGATCTCGGCCAGCGGCGCGGCGAGCTCGGCGTGGATCGGCTCGATCCGCTGTTTGCCGTTCTTGCGCAGCGCGTAGTTGGTGTGGGAATCGGCTCCCATCGGGCCGGGCCGGTACAGCGCCAGCACGGCGGAGATGTCCTCGAAGTTGTCCGGTCGCATCATCCGCAGCAGCGAGCGCATCGGCCCGCCGTCGAGCTGGAACACGCCCAGGGTGTCGCCACGCGCCAGCAGCTCGTAGGTGGCGGCGTCGTCGAGTTCGAGGCCTTCGAGGTCCAGCGTGGGTTTCCCGTTGCGCTCGATATTGGCCAACGCGTCGTCGATCACCGTGAGGTTGCGCAGCCCCAGGAAGTCCATCTTGAGCAGCCCGAGACTCTCGCACGTCGGGTAGTCGAACTGCGTGATGATCGCCCCGTCGGATTCCCGCTTCATCACCGGGATGTGGTCCATCAACGGGTCGCGCCCGATGATGATCCCGGCCGCGTGCACGCCCCACTGCCGCTTGAGGTTCTCCAGCCCACGGGCGCGGTCCACGACGCCGCGGACCTCCTCGTCGGAGGAGTACAGGCCGCGGAACTCCGCCGCCTCGCCGTAGCGGGCGTGCTGGGGGTCGAAGATGCCGGCCAGCGGGATGTCCTTGCCCATCACCGACGGCGGCATCGCCTTGGTCAGCCGCTCCCCCATCGAGAAGGGGTGGCCCAGCACCCGGGAGGCGTCCTTCAGCGCCTGCTTGGCCTTGATGGTGCCGTAGGTGACGATGTAGGCGACCCGGTCGCTGCCGTAGCGCCGGGTGCAGTAGTCGATGACCTCGCTGCGGCGTCGCTCGTCGAAGTCGATGTCGAAGTCGGGCATTGACACCCGCTCCGGGTTGAGGAAGCGCTCGAAGATCAGCCCGTGGCGTCTGGGATCGAGTTCGGTGATCCCGAGCGCATAGGCGACGATCGACCCCGGTCCGGACCCGCGGCCGGGTCCGACCCGGATGCCCTGCCGTTTGGCCCAGCCGATGAAGTCGGCCACGACGAGGAAGTAACCGGGGAAGCCCATCTGCGCGATCACGGAGACCTCGTGGTCGGCCTGGGTCCGCACATCGTCGGGCAGGGACGCGCCGAAGCGCCGGTGCAGCCCGGCGTCGACCTCCTTGACGAACCACGATGCCTCGCTCTCGCCCTCGGGGACCGGGAATCGCGGCATCAGGTCTGCGCCGTCGGTGAAGGTCACGTCGCAGCGCTCGGCCACGGCCAGGGTGTTGTCGCAGGCCTCGGGCAGTTCGGCCCATAGAGCGCGCATCTCGTGGGGAGTCTTGAGGTAGAAGTCGTCGCCGTCGAACTTCAACCGCTTCGGGTCGTCCAGCCGGGAGCCGGACTGCACGCACAGCAGCACTTCATGCGCGCGGGCGTCCTCGCGGTGCGTGTAGTGCAGGTCGTTGGTGGCCAGCAGTGGCAGCGACAGGTCGTCGGCCAGCCGCAGCAGGTCCTCGCGGACCCGGCGCTCCACGCCGAGCCCGTGGTCCATCACCTCGCAGTAGAGGTTCCCGACCCCCAGAATGTCGCGGACCTCGGCGGCCGCCGCCCTGGCCTCGTCGTACTGCCCAAGCCGCAACCGGGTCTGCACCTCCCCGCCCGGGCAGCCGGTCGTGCCGATGAGGCCCCCGCCGTACCGCGAGAGCAGATCGCGGTCGATGCGCGGCTTGTAGAAGAACCCCTCGATGCTGGCCAGGCTGGCGAGCCGGAACAGGTTGTGCATGCCGTCGGTGGTCTCGGCGAGCAGCGTCATGTGGGTGTAGGCGCCGGCGCCGGAGACGTCGTCGCCACCGGGCACGGCGGCATCACCCCAGCGCACCCGGGTGCGGTCGAAACGGCTGGTGCCCGGCGTGACGTAGGCCTCCATACCGATGATCGGCTTGATGCCGTGCTTGCGGGCGGCCGTGTAGAACTCGTAGGCGCCGAAGACGTTGCCGTGGTCGGTCATGGCGATCGCGGGCATGCCCATCCGCGCCGCTTCCGTCATCAGCTCACCCACCCGGGCCGCACCGTCGAGCATCGAGTACTCGGTGTGCACGTGGAGGTGGACGAAACTGTCGGATCGCGTCGGCGAAACCGTGCGGGTGGGTCCTGCCGGCGCCGGCGTCGGGGTGGCCACCATGCCGGTGAGTCTAGGTGGCGGGCCCGTCACAACCGGGTCAGCGCCTCGCGCAGATCGTCCGGATACGGCGAGCGGACGACGGTCCACTCACCGCTGCCGGGATGGGCGAACCCGAGTTCGACGGCGTGCAACCACTGCCGGGACAGCCTCAGCGTGGCCGCGAGTCGCGGGTCCGCGCCGTACATCACGTCGCCCGCGCAGGGGTGGCGGATGGCCGACATATGAACCCGGATCTGGTGCGTCCTGCCCGTCTCCAAGCGGACCTCCAGCAGGCTGGCCGACGCAAAGGCTTCCATGGTGGCGTAGTGGGTCACGGAGTCCCGGCCCTCGGCTACCACGGCCCACCGGTAGGCGTGGCTGGGGTGGCGGCCGATCGGGGCGTCGACGGTGCCGCTGCTGGGATCGGGGTGTCCCTGTACCAACGCGTGATACGTCTTGGTGACGGTGCGCTCGCGGAACTGGTCCTTGAGGTGGCGGTAGGCGTGCTCGGTCTTGGCTACCGCCATGACACCGGTGGTCCCGACGTCGAGCCGGTGGACGATCCCTTGGCGCTCGTCGGCGCCGCTGGTCGCGATCCGGGTCCCGACCGCGCTCAGCCCGCCGATGACGGTCGGCCCGGTCCAGCCGGGACTGGGATGTGCAGCGACGCCGACGGGCTTGTCGACCACCACGACCTCGTCGTCCTCGAAGAGGATGACCAGCCCGGGAATTGCCTGCGCCGTCGCGACCTGAACGACCGGTTCGCTCAGGTCGACCTGCAGCAGCGATCCGCCGGTCAGCCGATCGGACTTGCGTGCCGGTGAACCGTCGAGCAACACGGCCGACTGTGAGGTCAGCTCCGCTGCCCGGGCCCGGGAGATACCCAGCAGCCGGGCCAGCCCCACATCGACTCGCTCGCCGTCCAGTCCGTCGGGTACCGGGAGCAACCGTGGCGGGCTCACGGCGGCGCTCACACCGCTCGTGATGTCCGCCGCGCCCGACCGAACGGGATGCCCCGCAGATTGATCAGCAGGATGAGGATGGCAGCGGTGACGATGGCGATGTCGGCGACATTGAACACCGGCCACCGGGGCAGCTCCAGGAAGTCCACGACAGCACCACGGGCGAAGCCCGGGTCACGGGTCAGCCGGTCGACGAGGTTGCCCACGGCGCCGCCGAGCAGGATCCCCAATGCCAGCGCCCACGACGTGGAGCGGGTACGGAGAATCGCGACCACGAGCACGATCGAGACCACCGTCGAGAGCACCGTCAGCACTTCGGTCATCGACGCCGCGGTACTGAACGCCGCCCCGCGGTTGTAGGCGAGTCGCAGTTGGAGGACGCCGTCGATGACGGTGACCGGGTCGCGTCCGCTCAGCCGGGACTCGGCCAGGTACTTGGTCAGCTGGTCGACAGCAATGATCGCCGCGGCCACGACCAGTCCGCAGCTACGGATCAGGGGTGACAGCGGTTGCCGCTCCGGGGTCTGCGCCACTACGGCCCCATGGGGGGTCAATTCGCCACCCCGACGTGAATCCTGATCGGCTCAGCCTTGATCGACGAGGCTGATGTGATCAGCCCTGCCCGCCGAACGGGAACCCGCCACCGACGTTCGCCTCTTCGGGCTGGAAGGACGAGCCGCCGCGGGTCTGCGGACCACTGGCTGCCGCGCCGACCGGCGTCCGGTTCGGAACGACCTGCCCCTTGCTGTCGAGGTCGCGCAGCTGGTTCTCGAGATAGCTCTTGAGCCGGCTCCGGTACTCACGCTCGAACGACCGCAGCTCGTCGATCTTGCGCTCGAGCAGGGACCGCTCCTGCTCCAACGAACCGAGCGTCTGGCGCTGCTTCTCCTCGGCCTCGCGGATCAGCCGTGTCGACGTCTCCTCGGCCTCGCTGAGGATCTTGTCGCGCTGTTGCTGGCCGTTCCTCACGTGCTCGTCGTGCAGCCGCTGCGCCAGGGCCAGCATGCCCGCCACGTCGCCGGAGGACGCCGAGGCCCCCACAGGCACGGGCTCAGGCCTGCTGGGCACCATCGCGGGCTTGGGGATGACCACGTCGGGCGTCGGCAGCTGCCCGTTCGCCTGACCACTACCGCCCCGCGACAGCTCCGCTACCCGGCCCTCGCACTGCGAGAGCTGGCGACGGAGCTCATCACTCTCGTCGTTGAGTCGACGCAGCTCCGCAACGACCTCGTCGAGGAAGTCGTCGACCTCGTCCTGGTCGTATCCCTCTCGGAACTTCGTCTGATTGAACCGCTTGTTTACGACATCATCTGCGCTCAATGGCATCTCGTCACCTCGTCAGTGGCTGCGGGCCGGGAGGCCCCTTCCACGGTAGCTGCCGCAGATCGTATCGGTCCCCGACCCACGTTCAGTCCACCCTTGCTGCGTTCGGACATCCTCTGGAGACTAGCGCCATTGCCGCCGATCGAGTCGCATCGGAGAGTCGCGGCGCCCACGGCCTGGTCACGCGGTGCGTGCGAGGCCACTGAACACGCTGAACAGGATGTATGTCACGAAGAATACGATCATGAAGGCCAGATCCAGCCGTATCGCCCCCAGCGACAGGGGAGGCACTACGCGGCGCACCGCACGAACCGGCGGATCGGTGAGGGTGAACACCCCTTCCAGCGCCACGACGAGGGGGCCGGAAGGCCGCCATTCGCGAGCGAGCGACGTGATCAATCCCACGACGACGCGCGCGCACAACAGCACCAGGAAGCAGAACAGCACGATCGCGAGGACCTGGAAGGCGATGGACACGTCAACAGGATAGGTGGGTGTGGGCGGCCGCCGGTCAGGACTGGTTGAAGAAGCCCGTGTCGGTCGTCTGCGGCTCCTGGACCTCGTTCATGACCTCGATGGCGGCCGGTGACAGCAGGAAGACCCTGGTGGTCACCCGCTCGACGACACCCTGCAACCCGAAGACGAGGCCCGCAGCGAAGTCGACCAGCCGCTTCGCATCCGCGTCACCCATCTCGGTCAGGTTCATGATCACCGGGACGCCGTCGCGGAAGTGCTCGCCGATGATCTTGGCGTCGTTATACGACCGGGGATGCACCGCGGTGATGCGCTGCATCGGTCCCTGGGCCCCGACGATATGGGGAAGCGCGGTCACGGTGGCGCGTCGATCGGCGTTGCGAACGTCCACGATCCGGTCCATTCCGCGAGCCGCTGCCCGATCGGGCAGTCGATCGCTGTGTCGATCATTGGGTCGATCACTGGCGTT
>CAZEYA010000117.1:0-12288 GCA_964516515.1 uncultured Kineosporiaceae bacterium
TCAACGCTTACAACACGCGAGCCATCGCAACCTACGAGCGGGTCGGTTTCGAGACTGTCGCCCGCTACGCCACCGTGCTGTTCTGAGGCCGGGTCCGGCGCTTCGCCTGCTCGCCCGCCACGGACCCGACATGATCACCAACCGGCACCAGTACACGCCACGGGTCAGAAGACTGTCACGGTGACGTTCACCAACTGTTCACCTAATGGCTACTCTTCGAGATATTGCAGAGTCGCACTGCTTCGGCTACGCAATAGGGTATTGACGCCTGACCTTACGCTATGAGATCCTAATCATGATAATCCGCTTCCGGGGGCCCACGGTGGCAGCGCACATGAACGAAGCAATGGCGTAGCGAAACGCGGACGTTTCCAACCGGGCTACATTCATGCATTCATGATCCTGTGGGGAGCTTGAGATGACTGGTCGACGAATGGAAGCCCGAATCCTCCGTGTCGCAGTGGCTTGCGCCGCCGCAGTCTCCGTCGCGAACGCAGGTGTGCATGCGACGGGTGCGGCGGCGGTGGACATCTCGCCCGCGTCCGGGCGGCAGGAAACATCAGAGATCGACCAGCCGGTCGAACTCGCCGTGCAGCCACCTTCAGTCGTCGCGCCGGCCGCCTTGGCCGTGAAGACCGCGACCGCGCCATCGCCGTTGATCCCCCTGACGCTGGAGTTCCTACCCGCTACGGCGGAGGCATCTGATCCAGGCGGGTCTCCGGAATCCGGTGTGGTTGCCATGCCCGAGTCGTTGAGGGAGTCGCTGGAGCCGGCAACCGAGGCGGCTGTTGCGTCGGCGACGGAGGAGATCAGGCCCGATGCGGACTGGCAGTCGCAATTGCGAGAAGAGCTTCATGTGGCGGCCGGCTCCAGTGTGCAGCGGGTTCCAGAGGGGGAAGACCACCACTACAGGATCACCCCGGATCCCGAGGGGGCGGGCCCGACCGAGGGGGCGTCCACCGATGGGGAGGGCAGCCTTCAAGCCGCGGCTGCAGGGCAGGACTTCCTCTCGGTCGGTCAACGCTTGAACCCGGGCGAGTCGATCAGCTCCGGGGCTCCGGGGCCGGGCCGAAGCGTGCTCTGGGTGAGAACTATTGGAAACACGACGATCTTTGAGATCGTCGAGAACCCCACGAGCGATGGGAGCTACGGCGTCATCCACCAAGTCTTGTACGGCGCTGTCGCGAACGCTTACGTGGTTCTGGAATCCAACGGGAACCTTGTTATGTACGCGCCCGATGGTCGTGTTCTCGATGACTCCGGTACTGGGGGGCTTGGCGGCGTTCAGCTAAGGTTGACTACGCGGTACGCGACTGAGGGCAACGCCTTTCCATTCTTGCGGCTATACAACAATTCGGGAGGCATTGTCTACGACTTCGATACCCACTTTGGGTATCTGTTTGGTGAGCTTGCAGGTCTGGGGTCTGGTGGACAGCTCGTATCCTACGACAGGAGTACCCGCCTGCGGATGCAGGCCGACGGAAATGTCGTGCTAACCGAATACGGGGTGCGGACTTGGTCGACGGGTACTGAAGGAAATTCGGGGTCATTCGTCTTCTTGTACCCCGACGGCAGCCTTCGTGTCGTCAGCAACGACCTGACTCGGGTGCTGTACACGACGGGGCCCCACGTCGGATCCAACCGAAGTATCGTCGCGTCCTCGGGCGACCTCATCATGAACGCCACAGTCGACGGGTTTCCATTTCAACTCGTGGTGTGGACGGCAAAGTACGGAAGCATACCGATAGAGCGGACCTATGGTCGTGGGTGCGACCCCTGCGCCTGGAACTGGTCAGCAAGCTGGGGCTACCCGGTCAATACCGCTTCCGGTGCAGAGACGCTTCGGGTGCGAGACGTTGGCTTGGCAGGAGCAGGTGTCCCCTTCGAGATGACGCGGTCCTACACCTCCGCCGACCCGACCGCTGGGCCCTTGGGTCCAGGGTGGACTCATGGGTTGAACTCCGCCCTTCTGTTCCCGGCGGCAGGGGTGGTCGTGTACCGCGGCCCTGAGGGACAGCAATCTCGGTTCGTCGAGGGCCCGGGATCGACGTTAGACCCGGACCCGGGCGTGCTCGGCGTGTTGACGGTGGTGTCGGGCGGTTGGAGACTGACAAATCCGGACGGCCAGTACGTGACTTTCGATAGCGCAGGTCGTCTGACTGCGACCCGCGACCGGACTGGCACCGGGCTCGCGTTGACCTACTCTGGTGGGCGCTTGGTGCGAGTGACCGATGCCGCGGGCCGGCAGGTGACCATGACGAATAACAGTAGCGGGCTCGTCACGCGAGTGACCCTCCCGGACGGCCGATTCGTCAATTATTCCTACACGTCCGGATTACTGACTGCCGTACGCGATCTCCGCGGGCAGACCACCACGTACGCCTACGATGTGGACGGTCGCTTGCGGTTGATGAGAGACCCTTTGGGCAACGAGGTTCGAACGGCCTACGACTCGGCCACGGGGCGCGTCACCTCACAGACTGATCCCCGTGGGCTCGTGACGACATTCGCATGGGACGCGGCTACTGGGAGGACGACCATCACGCGACCCGACGGGGGAGTGTGGGTCGAGGACTACGACGGCAATGTGCTGGTGTCACGAACCGACGCGTTGGGGCAGGTCACCGACTATATTTACGACGAGAACGTCAACCTCGTTGGTGTGCGTGACGAGCTGCGTCGCGTCACCAGCATGTCGTTCGACGCCCATGGAAACATGCTGACCCGTACCCACCCCAAGGTCGCTGGGGAGGCAGGCGGGTACACCGAATCGTGGACCTATAACGCTACGAACGATGTGACGTCTCACACGGATCGTCGAGGGTCCCGAACGACCTACGAGTACAACGGCGCAGCATTGATGATACGAGCTGTCGACCCCAACGGGGGCGGCACCTCCTATATGTACAATCTCGCCGGCCAAGTGACATCGGTAACTGACCCGCGGGGCAACACCACGACATCCGAATACAACACCGCCGGGGGCGTTGCCGCGACCGTCAGCCCGCGAGGCGCTCGCACCACCTTCGAGTACGACTCGTCGGGCCGTCTGCTGCGGACCGTCAACCCGTTGGGGAATGTGGCCGGGGGAATCCCCGCCGACCACACCACGACGTTCGCCTATGACGACGGCGGTCTCGTGACGTCCGGGACCGATGCCGCAGGCGGTGTAACCCTGCACGCGTACGACCTGTCCGGGCGACGGACGTCAACGACGGACCCGGTAGGCCGTGTCACGACCTTCGCATACGACGCAGCGGGCAACCGCACGTCGATCACCGACGCGACCGGGGCTGTGTGGTCGACGGCCTATGACCCAGTTGGGCGCGTGACAGAGGAGCGATCCCCCGCGGGCAGGGCGACGTTCACCTACGATGATGTCGGCAACGTGTTGACAGAGACCAGCCCACGCGGCAATGCGACAGGTGCAACGCCGGGATCATTCACGACACGACACCGTCACGACCCAGTTGGCAACATTGTGTCTACCACCGATCCGGCGGGTCAGGTCACCACCCACGCCTACGACGCGATGAACCGTCGAACGGTCTTCACCGATGCTCGGGGCAACGCGACGACAACGACGTATGACGCGAATGACAACATCACCTCTGTCACCGACGGTGAAGGCGGCATCACGAGGACTGCGTACGACATCCTCGACAGGGCCGTGACCGTCAGCGACCCCCGGAACCCCCTGTGGGTCACCCAGTTCCAGTACCTACCCACGGGGCAGGTGAGCCGGAAGACCACGCCGGACGGTGCCCGCTGGACATGGGACTACGACGCCGACGGAAATCGAACGCGCGAGGTGGACCCCAGGGGCACCGTTGCCGGGGCAAACCCGGACCGCTACGCCTCTGTCACGGTGTATGACCTCGACGGCCGCGCGACATCGGTCACCGATCCTCTGGGAAACACCACCGCACAGGCATACGACGCGATCGGAAGAATGACGTCGAGTACCGACCCCCGGGGGGGTGTCACCACACACACCTACCGCGCCGACGGAGCTCTGGCGTCGGTGACTGGGCCCGCCAATACCGGTACAACCGCCTACGGGTACGACGCGGCCGGAAACCTCACGACGCGGACCGACACAAAAGGACGCGTCACGCGATACGCCTATGACGCCGCTCGCCGCCTGACGTCCACGACGCTGCCGGATGGCCGCATCTGGGCCTCCCGGTACGACCCCAACGGCAACCGCACCGTGGTGGAGACACCCATCGGAACTGCCACGACCGCCAACCCGGACGACGGGCTCATCACCTCGACGTTCGACTCCCGCGACCAGGTCACAGCCCTGAATTACTCCGACTCCACGCCCGACGTCACCTACACCTACGACGCCGTCGGACATCGCATCCGGATGAGTGACGGAGCGGGCGTCGCGACCTACACATACGACCGGGCCGACCGACTGGCGTCGTTGACCCGTGATGGTGACACCACCACCTACACCTATGACGCGGCGGGCAACATCACGCGCCGGGCATACCCTGACGCAACCACCATGGACGCGGCGTACGACGCAACCGGGCGCCAGATCTCGATTTCACGCAATGGAGTCCGGCACGCGACGTACACCTACGACCCAGCGGGGCGTCCTTTGACTGCTGCCCTTGCCACCGGTGTTGCACATGAATGGTCCTACGATCGGGCGGGTCGGCCGCTCGGAGTCACGTCGCGGACCGGTTTAACCCTTGTCACTGCTGTCAACGCCGTCCTAGACCCGACCGGCAACCCCACGCGGATCACGACCACCACGCCGGGCGTCGGGACACCCCCGGCAGCCGCTCCCGGCAGTTCGCCGTTGCAGGTCGTGGTCGGCGACCCTTCCCTCCTGCCGCTCATGACGGCGCTCGCGGCCGCTACCAGCAACGATCAGGGCGAGGCGCTCCTCCAGGTGGTCGACACCAGGAGCGGGGCCATGACCATCCCGGGGTGCCCGACGACACCCGCAGCGCCACGCGATCAGACCGCCGCGGTCGATTCCCTCGCCGGGCTCCCCTACGCCTCGCGAGGCGGCGAGCTGACCGGCCCGTTGTCGCCGGAGTGCCGCCCGTCGGCCGTCACCACCACTCGACGCGCTGACCCCAGTGGTTCGGCGTTGGCCGTGCGCGGCGACTCCTACGTGTACGACCTGGCCGGGCGAGTCACCCGCCACTGCCTAGGACTCGCTGCCGGCGCCAGTTGCGACGCTGCCGCAGGTGCGTCACTGGCTTATGCCTACGACGAGGTCGGGAACCGGACCGGGGTCACTCGAACCGGTGTGCCCGGTGCTGCGCAGACCACGTACTCCTTCGACGCGGCCGACCGCATGACGCAGGTCACCAGTGGCGGGACCTCCCGACCGGTCACCACGGACGTGTTGGGGAACATCACCAACGACGGTGCCGGTCGTACGTACAGCAGCGACCTCGGCAGTCACCTCAAGACTGTCGCCACAGGGAACATCACCCTGTCGTACGGCTACGACGGCGACGGGACGAGGCTGACGCAGACAGCCACGCCGACCGGTGGAGGCGCATCGACCGCTACTCGGCTGGTGTGGGACCCCACCTTCGACGTGACCCAGCCCGTCGCTCAGCGAGGGTCGGCGGCGGGTTCTTGGCAGCGGTCCTGGGTGCACGGCCCGGCGGGCACCGGTCCCGTATCGATCAGCACCGCGGCAGCCGGCGGCGGCGCGACGACCGGCTGGGTGCATCCCGGCTGGATGACCACCCCCGCCGGGGTCAGCAATGCTGCGGGGCAGGTCACGGCCACGACCGACTATGACCTCTTCGGTGTCGGGTCCTGGAGCACAGCCGACGGCGCGGTCCTGCCCTCGTGGACGACCACCAGCGGGTCCTCAAGCGGCGGCACGTCCACTCTGGCCGTCGCGGGCGTGCTGGGCCCGTTCGGCGAACTGAGTGATCCCGCCACCCGAACCTCTGCGAGTGCGGCGCTGGTCGGTCTGCGGGCTCGGACCATGGATCCGACGACCGGCCGGTTCCTCAGCCCGGACCCACTGACACCTGTCATCACCGATCCCTACGTCACGGCGTATGCCTACGCCAACAACCGTCCCGGAGTTCTCAACGACCCAACCGGGCAGTGCGCCCTGCTCTGCACCGCCGCCATCGGGGCCGGGATCGGCGCCGTCATCGGCGGGGCCAGCTACGCCATCACCAACCGCAGCAACTTCAGCTGGGGTGGCCTCGGCGGTGCTGTGGCGACTGGCGCGATCACCGGTGCCATCGCCGGTGCCGGCGGGTATCTCATCGGCGGCGCCGCAGCAGGGGTGGCCGCCCGGTACGGAATCGGTGGTCTCGCTGCCGGTATCGGCTCCCACGCCATAGGCGGAGCCGGTGCGGGATTCCTCTCCACGACCGTCAGTGCAGGCATCCAGGGCCGAACGCCAACCCGCAACGAACTCGTCTTCAACACCGGGATAGGCGCCGTCACCGGCGGACTCGGTGCCGCTGCAGCCTACCGGCAGCTTTTCAATCCTAAATGCACACAGTTATGGCGTGGTGATACCAGGGGGCCCAAGGAAATCTTCTCTCAGGGCTTCCAGGCTCGGGGAGGAGTCGAAGACCTATACCAACATGCAGCCTATCAGCAACCCAGCAACTGGGTAAGCACCTCGGTCAGTCGCGGAATTGCGAAGGATTATGCCAATCCAAAAGGTCACACCGAAGGGTGGGTGTATGAAATCGTAGCGCCCCCGGGTGGCTTGAGTGTCAACAGGGAGCTTTTCCGCAGGTCTCCGTACGTGCATGAGAGCGAGATAGTTTTTCGAGAGATTGATCCATCCTATATTCGCTCTGCTCATAGAGTCCAGAATACTCAATGGAAAGGCGTGCCTGAACGTCGGCCAGGAAGTGGCCCGAGATGAAAGATCAGGAGAGCGTCACCTCTGTATCCGTAAGGGAGTTCGGCGTGGTCCAGAGCTGGAGCTTGATCTGCGTTCGACCGGCCACATACAAGGAGGCCCAAAAGTTGGTTCTGCGCGCTCCTGATGGGCGTTCGTGGTCGGGAACTGGGCACGACTGGTTCAAGACCCTGAAGACCCTAAGGCTTCAGTTGGAAGCGGACTCGATAGAGATTTGCTGCGCCGGAGCAAAGATGAGTTTTGTGTCGGTCTATGGAGGCCAGGAAGCGGGTGAGGAGGGAAGGATCGGCTATCTGGGCTCACCACGGCGTTATCGTGGTCGGGCCCTGATGGACATCTTCGCCTCGGTTCCCTGTGAAGATGTCGTCTCCGTTGCCGAGCAAGAGTCCTGGAATCACGTGCAAGGAATGCGAGGACTGAGATGGAGAGACCGGTGGCGCGTGGCCACTGGGGGTACGCGTGTCACTGATTGGTTCGTCGACACCCGATCAACTATGCGTGGGTCCGAGTTGACCATCGGCGTCATGGATCGTGGCATCGCGGGATCTTGGAATCTGCTTCTCGTCGAAGGGGAGTATGAGGCGCCGCTGGTAGTGTCTCTCACGGCCGACGACGGACGTCAATGGTCCGGCGAGGGCTCGGATTGGTTCGAGGCATTGCTTGCGCTGCGCCGAGTACTCGATCCCGAGGAAATCTCGCTGTGCGTTGCCGGTGCCCGGGCCAACCTCGTGGTCTCAGGCATGCAGGCGGATATGGGTCGAGGGTGGACCGGGTATCTCGTGAGGCGAAGATTGCCGGCGAGCCTCAGAAGGATGGTGTGCATCTTCACGCCGGCGCCATTCGACAAGGTGGTGACGGTTCCGGAGCAGGAAGCTTTCAAGATGGACTGGCTCGCGAGTATCGGAGCGACACCTGGGGACAAAGCAAGCAGAATTGTCCGTCGTGGTCATCGCGAATGAGCTCGTCGATGTCATGCTTGACGGGGCCTCCAACGTCGTCTGCAGACGCTGACCGAGCAGACCGAGACTACGCTGCGAGCCGTGCTCATGCCGATGTCACGCCTGTTCGTCCGGACCCTGCGCGACGACCCAGCGGACGCTGAAGTCCCCAGTCACCGCCTCCTCGTCCGCGCCGGCTACATGCGCCGCGCCGCGTCGGGGACGTACACCTGGCTGCCGCTGGGTTACCGCGTCTACCGCAAGGTCGAGCAGATCGTCCGCGAGGAGATGGACGCGATGGGCGCCCAGGAGGTCCACTTCCCGGCGCTGCTGCCGCGTGAGCCCTACGAGGTGACCGGCCGCTGGCAGGACTACGGCGACAACCTGTTCCGGCTCACCGACCGCCGTGGCGTCGACCACCTGCTGGGGCCCACCCACGAGGAGATGTTCACGCTGCTGGTGAAGGACCTGTACTCCTCGTACAAGGACCTGCCGCTGTCGATCTACCAGATCCAGACGAAGTTCCGCGACGAGGCCAGGCCCCGTGCCGGGCTGCTGCGCGGCCGGGAGTTCTCGATGAAGGACTCCTACTCCTTCGACATCGACGACGCCGGGCTCGCGGCCTCCTACGAGCGGCACCGGCAGGCCTACATCAGGATCTTCGAGCGGCTCGGGCTCGACTTCGTCATCGTCTCCGCGATGTCAGGGGCCATGGGAGGCAGCCGCAGCGAGGAGTTCCTGCACCCCAGCCCGGTCGGCGAAGACGCCTTCGTGCGCTGCGAGACCTGCGACTACGCCGCCAACGTCGAAGCCGTCACCACGCCGCCGCCGGCCGCGATCGAGGTGGCCGGCCTGCCCGCGGCCCACATCGAGGACACCCCGGACACTCCCACGATCGCGACGCTGGTCGACCACGCCAATGCCGCCCACCCCCGGCCGGAGCGGCCGTGGCAGGCAGCCGACACCCTGAAGAACGTCCTGGTCGTCGTGCGCCACCCTGACGGCACCCGCGAGCCGGTGGCGATCGGTCTGCCCGGTGACCGCGAGATCGACACGAAGCGGCTGGCGGCCGCCGTCGAGCCCGCCGAGATCGAGCCCTTCGGCGACGCCGAGTTCGCCGCCCACCCCTCGCTCGTCAAGGGATACATCGGCCCGGCTGCGCTGGGCACCGCCAACGGCGGGCCGCGGTACCTGCTCGATCCCCGGGTGGGCCCCGGTACGTCGTGGATCACGGGGGCCAACGAGGCGGGGCACCATGCCTTCGACCTCGTCGCGGGCCGGGACTTCCCGGCCGCCGGCCAGGACGGCTCGGACGGGATCATCGAGGCCGCCGAGGTCCGTGACGGGGATGCCTGTCCCCGCTGTGGATCGGCGCTGCAGATGGCCCGCGGGATCGAGATCGGTCACATCTTCCAGCTCGGCCGCAAGTACGCCGACGCGCTGGATCTTCGGGTGCTCGACGAGAACGGCAGGCAGATCGTGGTGACCATGGGCAGCTACGGGATCGGGGTCTCCCGAGCGGTCGCCGTGCTCGCCGAGGCCGGCCACGACGAGCGGGGCCTGGCGTGGCCGGCAGCGGTCGCGCCGTTCGACGCGCACATCGTCATCGCCGGGAAGGACCCGGTCGCGGTCGAGGCGGCGCGACGCCTGGCGGTGGACCTCGACGCGGCGGGCCTCGACGTCATCCTCGACGACCGCAGTGTCAGCGCCGGGGTCAAGTTTGCCGACGCCGAGCTGATCGGAGTGCCGGTCACGGTGGTGGTCGGCAAGCGGATCGGCGAGGGGCTGGTGGAGGTCCGGCAACGCCGATCCGGCGAGCGCCGCGACGCGACGCCCGGCGAGGTGCTGGAGGTCATCAGGTCCGGCATGCCTGCCCTGAACCCCGCCGTGCCGGTCGGCGTCGGCTGAGGTTGGGGATCGACTCGGCACTGCCTGCTGCCGAGGTCCTCGCGCTGCTGCTGCTCGCGGCCCTGGCCGCCGGATGGGTGGACGCCGTGGTGGGGGGCGGCGGCTTGATCCAGCTCCCGGCGCTGCTGCTCGCGTTCCCGGGGGCCGCGCCCCTGACCATCGTCGCCACGAACAAGGTCTCCTCGGTCTGGGGCACGACCCTGGCGGCACTGGTCTACGCCCGGCGGTTGCCGCGGCGGCCGTACGTCGTCGCGACCCTGCTGGTAGCCGCAGCGGTCGGGGCCGCGGCCGGGGCCGCATTGGCCGGTGCCCTCCCGCAGCGCTGGTTGACACCGCTGGCGCTGGGGGCATTGGTGATCGTGGCCACCCTGGTCGTCCTGCAGCCAGGCCTGGGGGTGCGCGGTGACGGCGAGGACGGTGGCACGCAGCGCGGGCGTGTCGTCCTCGTGGTCTCTCTGGTGGTGACCGGGGCCGTCGTCGGGTTCTGGGACGGCGTCTTCGGGCCCGGCACGGGCACGCTGCTGACCATCGGCCTCGTCGCGTGGTCGGGCTACGCCTTCCTCGACGCCACTGGCCTGGCCAAGGCCGCCAATGTCGTCACGAACATCGTTGCGATCGTCGTGTTCACCGTGACGTTCGCCGGGCGCGGTGATGCCTTCCCGGCGCAGGTGTGGGGCGTCGGGTTGGCCATGGGTGCGGCCAACCTGGCCGGCGGCTGGTTGGGTGCGCACACCGCCCTCGCGAGGGGGTCCGGGTTCGTCCGCGCCGTGTTCCTCGCCGTGGTCGCCGCCCTGCTGATCCGGCTGGCCTGGACCTTGGTGGGATGACGGCGTAGGGCCGGCAGAGTTGGTTCAGCTGCCGGGCAGTGGGTCCGGCGCGGCTCCCCAGAGCTGCCGAGTCGCCTCGACATCACCTACCAGAGCAACTGTCGCTCGCAGCATGGCCAGCGGCACTCCGGCCGGGGCGCTCTGGTCGGCCAGCATCGTGGCCGCGGCGCTCATTGCGGCCCGGGACAGGCCGCCCTCGACCGTGACGGCCAACTGCAGGGCCCGCGCATTGGGATCTGCCGCCAGCGGTGTGCCGGGCAGCACCTCGGGTGGCAGGGCGTATCCGGCCTCGGCCGGGACCGGGCGCTGCCCGGCTGCGAGGAGGATGGCGGTCAGCTGGTCGCGTACCCCCTCGTGTGCCCGGCGGCGCCGCTGGAGGTCCTGCTGCCGGGTATCGGCCCAGGCGGTCGCCGTGGTGTAGGCGTCGAACGCCGCGTGCTCGGCCGCCAGCAGCGACTGGGCGGCCTCGACGGGCGCGTCGGGCGGCCATGCGGCCACCGTGATCGATTGTCCCGCCGCGGTGCGCAGCAGCAGGTCCTGGGCGGAGCGTGCGGCGGCGATCCGCAGCGCCAGGGTGCCCAGCGCGGGGTCCACCAGTCCGATGTCGACCCCCTGCGACGTGAGCGCCCGCAGCAGGCCGGTGGCGGTCAGCACCGCGTCGGGTGCGACGAGTGAGGAGGCACCGGACGGCGCGCCGGCCACCGGCAGCCCCAACGGACGGACCGGTTGCGGTTCGGCGAGCGTCACGAGGTGAGACCGGTGCACGTCCACCCAGGCTGGCAACCGCGCTCCGGTGTCACCCGGCGCGGTGGCCGGATCGATCCGTTGCAGCGCATCGAGCAGCGTCGCCGAACCGCCGGCGACCTGGCGCCGGGCCAGCTCGGCGGCCGAAGGCGGTGGTGGTGTCGGGACGGCCACCGACCGGTCCAGCCGGATCGGTCCCGCGGAGGTGCAGCCGGCCAGCCCGAGCACGCCGAGCAGCCCCGCCGCCAGCACGCCGCGACGGGGCACGGTGCTCTCGCGGAGCGGGGGATCACCTGCCACGGCGCGATCGTGGCACGAGCGGCGGCCCCGGTGCTGTCCTGACGCCCCACGGCGGCGGTTGCAGTTGCCGACCGCAACGTCGAGCGGCGGCGCACGACTAAGCTCCGGGCATGTCATCGTCGGAGGTGGGCGAACGCCTGGCGGTGCTGCTGGCACCCGCCGCCGCGCAAGCCGGGCTGGTCATCGACGGTGTCCGGATCGCCACCGCCGGTCGGCGACGGCTGCTGCGCATCGATGTGGATCTGCCCGAGAGCGCGGTCGGGTCCGTCGATCTGGACACGGTGGCGGCGGCATCCCGGGCGATCAGCGAGTTCCTCGACTCCTCTGCGGCGACCGCCGATGTGATCGGGGCTGGACCGTACTCGCTGGAGGTGGGCACGGCAGGTGTCGACCGGCCGCTGCGCGAACGGCGGCATTGGATGCGGGCCCGCAGCCGGCTGGTCCTGGTCACGACCGCGACCGGTGGCACGGTGACCGGTCGCCTGGTCGCGGTCGACGACGCCGGGATCCAGCTCGACGTCGACGGTACCGGCCGGCGGCTGCCGTGGGCCGACATCGCGACCGGGGTGGTCCAGGTCGAGTTCCGGCGGCCGAAGGAGCTGGACGGGGCGGCTGAGGCAGCAGACGACGAGGACAACGAGGACGACGAGGACGACGAGGACGACGAGGACGACGAGGACGACGAGGACGA
>CAZEYA010000118.1:0-12252 GCA_964516515.1 uncultured Kineosporiaceae bacterium
TCCACGACTCCGAGACCACCCGGAGATACGGGCAGCAGGGCGAGCATGCTGGCCCGGCCGTAGCCGACCAGCAGCCCACCCACCCCCACGGACTCGCCGAAGGCCCGCAGGAAGACCCACCGGGAGGCGGCGTCGAAGAGCCAGTTCGCCGACGACAGCGCGAGCGTTCGCGCAAGGAGACGGCGGTCGGCCCCCAAGGCGTCGAGCCGGCCCACGACGCTGCGCACGAGCCGCTCGGCGGCGTCCGGGTTGGCCCCCGGCACCCAGCGGGCCAGGCCCCGGATCGCGCACGGTCTGCTCGCGCCGGCGGAGCAGAAGGACGACGACGAGGGCAGCAACGGTCACGAGGACGGCAGCTCCCACGGCGGCCAGGAGTAGTGAGGCGTCGCCGACGGCGACGGGGAAGGCAATCAGCAACCCAGCCCCGAAGACAAGTGCCAGGACGACGGCGGTGCCGGCGCGCCTGGATCGTCGTACCGCCGAGGACGTCCGCCCCGTCGACGCCGGCTCTGGTGAACAACCGGTACCGCAAGGCAGTCGACGTCGCGCCGCCGCCGGGGACGACGTGACTCAGACCCAAGGCACTGACGTCGACACGCAGGGTCGTCCACAGTGTGGGACGGGATGCGGCCGGCATGAGGCTCCGCGTGAGCATCGAGTAGGCGACGAGGGAGGCCAGCTCGAGGAGGAGACCGAGGACGAGGAACTCGGGCGACACCGTGGACAGCAGGTCCACCGCGGACCTCGCCCCTGACAGCTGGGGAACGACGCCGAACATGACGACGAGGCCCAACACCACAAGCGAGAGGGCATACCGAACCGACGCGGGTATGTGACGCGCACGGTGCGCCTGCGACGTCCTACGCATGTGACCTGTCAGTCCCTCGTCCGGTCGATGACGTCGAAATGCTCGACGAGGGTGTCGGCGGTCCAATGAGAATAGTAAGGACGGTCCCAGCCAGCACGTCGGTCGGACCCGCTCGTCACTACAGTCGGCTCCAAGCCATCGTCACCGAGATGGTGTGCGCGACGGTGAAGAGAGCAGCGACGGCGAGATACATCCAGGGCCGGTAGCCGCGCAGACACCGAACCGACGACCCCCAGCCGATTCCCGCGAGGAAGAGGATCGACGTCCACGCGGGTGCCGTGAAGCCGACGACACTCGTGCTCCATGTGCTGGCCGGTGCCCAGATGACGGCAATCCACGCGGCGATATACCCGGCCAGCCCCCCGACGTAGATCACCAAGGCAGTCCTCGCGCCTGCCGTTCTCAGGGAAAGCGGCATCAGTAGCGGCGTGCCCACCACCACCACACGAAGTGCCGTCTCGATCACACCGAGCCAGTCAGGGATGCCGGCTCCGATGCTGCCCGCCGCCAACGGCTCGGGGAGTCTGCCGGTGAGTGCCAGGTCCAGCGCCAGGACCGGCACGAGCAACCAGAACCGGTTCTGGGTCCACCGCACCCATCGCCGGGCAGCGAACAACCCCGCCCGGTGCTCGACGTCGTCTCCGCGCCCGCTCGTCGACGGCGAGCGGAGCAGTTTCATGATTGAACGGTTCGCCCGTCGAGGGCAATGCCGGAAGGGACGAAGGTCCCCTCGCGGCCGGGATAACCGTCACCCTGGCCGGGACTTCGCGTTCCTTGTGGCACTGGACCCGAACAGGTGATCCGCGTAATCTGAGAAACAGCTCGCCGGTAGGCGATGCCGTGAATCCCTTCGGGAGCCGCACCGTGAATGTTCTGCCGAACCTGAAGTTCGTACCGATGAATCTGAAGTTCGCGCCCAACCTGACTATCAATGCATTCAATGGAGACCACGACAGCCGCTCCTCTCCACGGCGATCAGCACAACGTCGACCCGGACAACGTCCCCCGGTCTGGCGTGATCAGATGTCCAGGGCGAGTTGCTTCGCATTGGGAAGCGCTTTCACAGTCGGCTCGGTCTACGCCCGGAGCAGGTACCTGCGATGGGGGGCGACAGCAGAGGACGTCCAGATAGCACTGCCGGGTGACGGGCTGCTGCGGCGCTGCGACGTGAGCGCGACCCGCGCGATCAGCATCGCCGTTCCCCCGGTCGCTGTCTGGCCCTGGCTGGTACAGCTGGGTCAGGGACGCGGCGGCTTCTACAGCTACGACTCGCTGGAGAATCTGTTCGGCCTCAACATTCACAGCGCCGCCAATGTCGTGCCCGAGTGGCAGTCGCTCGACATCGGTTCGGCCGTCGACTTCGCACCGGGCGTCGGTCTGCGAGTGGCTGAACTCCAGCCGCAGCAGGCACTGGTTCTACGGGGCGGGTTGCCGATAGCAGGGCCGTCCCCCTACGACTTCACCTGGGCCTTCGTCCTGCGCCCCGGACCGGGCGAGGGGACCCGGCTCATCGTGCGCGAGCGGTATGCGTACCTGTCGTGGTGGGCGCCCCTGATGGTCGAGCCGGTCGAGGTCGTCAGCTTCGTGATGAGCCAGAAGATGCTGCGCGGCATCCGGGACCGCGCGGAACATGCAGCCGCCGCAGCGGAGCTCGTACTGTGAGCGTCATCGGCAGCACCGTGAGCGGCGTTACGCCGACGGTGACGCCCCCGCGCGGCAGCCGGGTGGGAGCCGTCGTCGCCCTTGTGATGGGCCTGCTGCTGCTGGTCCCCGGCGGGCTGCTCACCGCGCTGGGCACGAGTGGACTCATCGCCGAGGCCAGGCGCGACGACACAGGCTTCGTGAGTTCCAGGACGGCGCAACTGTCCAGCTCCAGCGCCGCTGTGACACTCAGCGACCTGGACCTCGACCTCGACGCCGAAGCGACAGCGTGGATCCCGGAGCGCCTGCGTGAGGTCCGGTTGCGAGCCACGTCCACCGACGACGAAGACGTGTTCATCGGCATCGCACCGCAGGCTGAGGTCGACGCCTGGCTGGGACCGGTCGCCCACGACGAGATCGGGACGATCCAGCGCGGCACCGTGGACTACCGACGCCACGACGGCCGGCCCGATGCGGGGAGCCCGTCGGATCAGACCTTCTGGGTCGCCTCGGCCGAAGGCACGTCGACGAACGAGGTCATCTGGCCGGTCGAGAACGGCCGGTGGGCAGTGGTCGTCGCCGGGGCCGACGGTGCGCCCGGCGTGGCAGCAGCGGTCGACGTCTCAATTCGAGCCCCGGACCTGACCGCCGCGTCGGCGGGCGTGCTGGCCTTCGGACTGGTTCTCCTCACCACGGCGATCGGCCTGGTCATCTTCGGCGCGGTCGAGTGGCGGCGCCGAGCCATCAGGAGTCCTCATGAGTGAACCGAGTCCGGCACCGACAACCAGCAGGTGGAGGACCGACCAGTGACCGCCGAACGTCTCAGCGACCCGCTACAGGCCACAGCGTCGATCGGCAGCGCGCCACAGTCTGACCCGTGGCGCGGATTCACCGGTCAGCGGTGGCGCGACATCATCGACGTACGGGACTTCATCCAGGACAACTACACGCCGTACACCGGCGGTGCCGACTTCCTCCGTGACGCCACTGCCCGGACTCGCTCGCTCTGGTCGAGGTTGACGGCGATGTTTCCCCGGGAGCGCGAGCTGGGCGTGTACGACATCGACGTCACGACGCCGTCGAGGATCACCTCTCACCCGCCCGGCTACATCGACCGTGAGGACGAGATCATCGTCGGCCTGCAGACCGACGCCCCGCTCAAGCGGGCGATGTTTCCCAACGGCGGGTGGCGGGTGGTCGAGGCCAGCCTGGCCGCTTACGGTCGCGAGCCCGACCCGAAGATCCGCGAGATCTTCACGACGTACCGCAAGACACATAACGACGGGGTCTTCGACGCCTACACGCCGCGGGTCAAGGCCGCCCGCCACTCGCACCTCATCACGGGCCTGCCCGACGCCTACGGTCGGGGCCGGATCATCGGTGACTACCGTCGGGTGGCGCTGTACGGGGTCGCCCGCCTGGTGGCGGCCAAGCACGCCGAACGCACCGCACTGGACGACGCACCCATCAGCGAGGACCTGATCCGCGACCGGGAGGAACTGGCCGAGCAGATTCGTGCCCTCGGGGACCTGGTCGAGATGGCGGCCGGCTATGGCTTCGACGTCACGCGCCCGGCCACCACCGCGACCGAGGCCGTGCAGTGGCTCTACTTCGCCTACCTGGCAGCGACCAAGGACCAGAACGGTGCGGCCATGTCGCTCGGGCGCTCCTCGACCTTCCTGGACGTCTACCTGCAGCGCGACCTCACCGAGGGCACGCTGGACGAAGGGGCAGCCCAAGAGTTGGTCGACGATCTGGTCATCAAGCTGCGGATCATCCGGTTCCTGCGCTCACCGGAGTACGACGCGTTGTTCAGCGGCGACCCGACGTGGGTGACCGAGTCCCTCGGTGGCATCGGCGAGGACGGCCGCCCGCTGGTGACGAAGACGAGCTTCCGGTTCCTGCAGACGCTGTACAACCTGGGCCCGGCACCCGAGCCCAACCTCACCATCTTCTGGTCGCCGTCGCTGCCGGAGCCGTTCAAGCGGTTCTGTGCGCAGGTCTCGATCGACTCCAGCTCGATCCAGTACGAGAACGACGACCTGATGCGCCCGGCGTGGGGTGACGACACCGCCATCGCCTGCTGTGTCTCACCGATGCGGGTGGGCAAGCAGATGCAGTTCTTCGGTGCCCGGGCCAATCTGGCCAAGACCCTGCTCTACGCGATCAACGGCGGTCGGGACGAGATCACCGGCGCCGTGGTGGCGCCCGGATTCGAGCCGGTCACCGGTGACGTCCTGGACCATGACGACGTCGTCGCACGCCTGCTCGCAATGATGACGTGGCTGGTCCAGACTTATGTGGAGGCCCTGGTCACGATCCATTACATGCATGACAAGTACGCCTACGAGCGGTTGGAGATGGCGTTGCACGACTACGCCCCGCAGCGCACGCTCGCGGCCGGCATCGCCGGGTTGTCCGTGGCCGCAGACTCGCTGTCGGCGATCCGCGACGCCCAGGTGACGGTGATCAGGGACGAGAGCGGCCTGGTCGTCGACTACCGGGTCGACGGCGAGTACCCCGCCTATGGCAACCACGACGACCGGGCGGACGGGATCGCCCGCTGGTTGGTCGAGACGTTCATGGCCAAGCTCGCGACACAGCCCACCTACCGGGGCGCCGTCCATACCCAGTCAGTCCTGACCATCACGTCGAACGTGGTCTACGGCAAGAACACCGGCAATACCCCGGACGGCCGTCGGGCGGGTGCACCGTTCGCCCCGGGCGCCAACCCGATGAACGGTCGCGACCGGCACGGCATCGTCGCCTCGGCACTCTCGGTCGCCTCGTTGCCGTTCGATTCGGCCGCCGACGGCATCTCCCTGACCAGCACCGTGACGCCGAACGGCCTGGGGCACCACAGCGAGGAGCGGGTCGCCCACCTGGTCGGCGTCCTGGACGGGTACACCGATGCCGGAGGTTTCCACATGAACGTCAACGTGCTGGACCGCGCCACCCTGGTCGCCGCCATGGAACACCCCGAGGACTACCCGTCACTGACCATCCGGGTCTCCGGGTACGCGGTCAACTTCGTTCGCCTGACCCGCGAGCAGCAGCTCGATGTGATCAGCCGAACCTTCCACGGCTCGTTGTGATCACGCGGTCGCCGACCCACGTCCCCGCGGTGAACGCACCCGGGACCGGGGTGATCTATTCCTGGGACACCTCGATCGGCGTGGACGGTCCGGGCACCCGGTTCGTGGTGTTCACCTCGGGCTGCTCGTTGCGGTGCGTCTTCTGCGACAACCCCGAGAGCTGGCATCGCAGCGGCGGCCACACGGTGACCGTGACAGAGGTGATGACCGAGCTGGCGCGCTACGAGAGGTTCATCGCCGTCGCCGGGGGTGGACTGACAGTCACCGGTGGCGAAGCGCTTTCGCAACCGGACTTCGTCGCCGAACTCATGCATGCTGCCCACGAACGCGGCATCCACACCGCGCTGGACACGTCGGGCTACCTCGGGGACGACGCGAGCGACGACCTGCTGCACGACGTCGACCTGGTCCTGCTGGACATCAAGTCGTGGGACCCCGAGACCTACCACCGGGTGACCAAACGGGAGCTTGCGCCCACGCTTCGCTTCGCCCGCCGCCTCGCCGATCTGGGCAGGCCAACGTGGCTGCGATTCGTGCTCGTGCCGGGCTGGACGGACGAGCCCGCGAACGTCGACGGGGTCGCTGCCTTCGCTGCGAGCCTCGGCAACATCGAGCGGGTCGACGTGCTGCCGTTCCACCGGATGGCGCTGGGCAAGTACCGGGCGTTGGGGATCACCTACCCCACGGCTGACGTCGAACCCCCGTCGCCGGAACTCATCCAGCGGGTCCAGGACCAGTTCCGCAGCCATGGCCTGGTGACCTACTGATGCCGCAGTCACTGGACGCACTGATCGCCGCCGTGGATGCGGTGCTGGCGGAGTTGGCCGATGCCGAGGCCGGCAGGGCAGAACAGATCGCAGCTGTAGCCGAGGAACACCGCCTCGGCGCCGTCAACCTCGTGCGCTACGCCGCCCTGCGGCAACACGACCGCCGCCCGCTGCAGAACGACCTGATGGACATCGGCGTCACGTCCCTGGCCACCACCGAAGCTGACGTGGCAGCGAAGGTGGGTGCGGCACGCGACGTGCTGCGGGCGCTACGAGGCGATGCCGGGCCGTGGGACCTGGCGGCGACGAATGCGGCCCTCGATCTGGGGGACAAGATCCTGGAGGCCAACACGCTGGCTGTCTTCGGCTCCACCCGCCCAGCCCGGCCGACCAGGATCATGGTCACATTCCCCAGCGAAGCCGGCGACGATCCCGCCCTCGTCGATGCCTTCGTCACCGCGGGCATGGACATCGCCAGGATCAACTGCGCCCACGACGGGCCCGCCGGGTGGGCCCGTATGGTCGAGCACGTGCGCCTGGCCGCGACCAACTCCGGCCGGCAGGTGCTCGTCGAGATGGACCTGCCCGGCCCCAAGCTGCGCACCGGGCCGATCGCCGACGGCCCCGCACTCGGACGGGCCCGGGTCACCCGGGACGACACCGGCCGCACGGTCGTGCCAGCCACGATCTGGTTCACGTCCGTCGACGTGCCGACCGATCCGCCAGTCCACGATGCAGCAGCTACACGCCCAGCCTTGGCCGTCGCAGTCGACGCCGGGTGGCTCGCCGCCCGAGCGGTCGGTGACGCCGTCTCCTTCCGTGACACCCGCGGCCGCAGGCGCACGTTCACCGTGACCCGAGCAGGAGACGACGGGGCGTTGGCGCAGAGCGCCCGCAGCGCCTACCTCACCAACGGCACCGTGCTGTCCTGCCACGGCGAGCGGACGGCGGCCTCGGGCATCGCCCCGGTCCCCCGCAGACTCAGCCTGGCCGCGGGTGACCGGCTCGTCCTGACCACGGACCTGACGCCGGTCGGCCTGCCAGGTGCCGACGAGGACGCCCGCATCGGCTGCACGCTTCCTGCCGCGGTTGACGCCATGCGGCCCGGCGACGCCGTCCTTATCGACGACGGCGCGATCGGTGCCGTCGTGGAGAGCGTCGCGCCCGGCGAGGCCACGTTGCGGATTCACCGGACCAAGCCCGGCGGGCAGCGTCTGGGCGCCCAGAAGGGCATCAACCTTCCCGACACCGTGCTCCCGCTCACCGCCCTGACCCCCGACGACGAGGCGCAGCTGCCGTTCATCGCCGAGCACGCCGACCTGGTCGCGGTCTCGTTCGTCCGAACCGGTGACGACGTCGCGCACGTGCTGGACCGGTTGACCGCGGCCGGCGCCGACCACCTGGGGCTGGTCCTCAAGATCGAGACGCGGCAGGGGTTCGAGAACCTGCCGTCCATCCTGCTGGTGGCCATGCAACATCCGCGGGTGGCCGTGATGATCGCCCGCGGTGACCTGGCCGTCGAGATCGGGTACGAGCGGATGTCGGAGGTGCCTCGCCACATCCTGGCGCTGTGCGAGGCCGCCCACATCCCGAGCATCTGGGCAACCCAGGTGCTGGAGAACCTCACCCAGACGGGGCAACCGACCCGCGCCGAGATCACCGACGCCGCTGCCGGACAACGCGCCGAGTGCGTCATGCTCAACAAGGGCCCCCACGTCGTCGCCGCCATCGCGACGCTCGACGACATCCTCACCCGGATGGACGTCGTGCAACGCAAGAGCCGGACCCTGATGCGCCACATCCACTCATGGGACCCGCAGTAGCCCGGGCTGCCACAGCGGCGCCGGTGTCCGGAATACGTCGTGCCGCCACTCGGTCGGGCACCGACGTGGCCCAGGAACTCGGAACCTCGGCGGGAGCAGGTCTGACATCCGACGAGGTGCTGCGTCGGCAGGCGAAGTTCGGCCCAAACGCGGTGGCGACCCACCACGCCCGGCTGCTCACCGTGCTGGCCAACCAACTCCGCTCACCTCTGCTCGGACTGCTGGTGATCGCCGCCGTGGCTTCCTACCTGGTGGGCGAGCGCGGCTCTGCCGTCATCATCGGCGTGATCGTCGCCCTCTCGGTGGGCCTGGGCTTCGTCAATGAGTACCGGGCAGAGCGGGCCGCCGAGGCGTTGCATTCGGCGATCCATCACGAGGCAGTCGTCATCCGTGATGGGCACCCGGCCTCGGTGGACGTCACCAGCCTGGTGCCTGGCGACATCGTCGAGCTGCGCCTCGGGGGCATCGTCCCCGCCGACGTCCGACTGCTCGAGGCCACCGGGCTGGAATGCGACGAATCCGCCCTGACCGGGGAGTCGGTGCCCACCGAGAAGGGCATCGATGCGGTCGTCGTCGGCACCGCCCTCGCCGACCTCACCGGATGCGCGCTGATGGGCACTGTGGTGCACGCGGGCAGCGGACGCGGCATCGTGGTGAGCATCGGAGTCAATACCGAGTTCGGTGCGATCACCGCCGGCCTGAACACGCATCAGCTGGACACCGACTTCCAGGTCGGGCTGCGCCGGTTCTCGCTACTGCTGGTTTACGTGGCCGGAGCACTGACCGCGTCGATCTTCGTCATCAACGTGGTGCTGGACAAGCCGATCCTCGACGCGTTGCTGTTCTCCCTGGCCATTGCGGTGGGGATCACGCCACAGCTGCTGCCCGCCGTGGTCTCCACCAGCCTGGCCGCCGGATCGCGGCGGATGCGGCGCCGAAAGGTCCTGGTCAAGCGACTGGTATGCATCGAGGACCTCGGCAACGTCGACGTACTGTTCACGGACAAGACGGGCACCCTCACCGAGGGTCGCACCGCCTTCATGCGCGCCGTACCGACACGTGACCACGACGTCGAGGAGGTGCTGAGGTGGAGCATGCTGTGCACCGATGCCATGGCATGGGACGGGGGCGCCGGCGTCAATGCTCTCGACCGTGCGCTGTGCGATTCCCCGGCGGCCGTCATGCAACGCGACGCCTTGACGGCGTGGACGCAGGTCGCGCAGCTGCCGTTCGACCACGATCGCCGGCTGGCGTCCGTCGTCGTCCGCGATGCGAGCGGGACGTCGACACTGGTCACCAAAGGCGCACCCGAGGCCGTACTCGAGCGTTGCATCGACGTGCCGGCCGCCGCCCGCGCCGCCCTGGCCGCTGAGTTCGCGGCAGGCAACCGGGTCGTGGCGGTGGCGAGCCGTGCTGCCCCCGAGCACCTCCCGCTGTCGACCAAGGACGAACGCGACCTGCACCTCGTGGGCCTGCTGGTCTTCCTCGACCCGCCCAAGCCGGACGCTGCGGCCGCCCTGCGTCGCCTGAAGGACCTGGGCATCACCGTGAAGGTCATCACCGGTGATAACGCGATCGTCGCGGCCAAGGTGTGCCGGGACCTCGGGCTGGGCGCGAGCCTCGGCCTCGCCGAGGGTGGCAACGACGGCACGAGTGGGGTACTGACCGGGGCCGACCTCGACGCCCTCGATGACACCGATCTGCCCGAGGCGATCGCCGCCACCACGGTCTTCGCCCGAGTCAGTCCCGAACAGAAGGCCCGCATCGTGCGCGCACAACGTGGCAGGGGCAGCGGAGTGGCGTTCCTCGGCGATGGCGTGAACGACTCCCTCGCACTGCACGCCGCCGACATCGGCATCTCGGTCGACTC
The DNA here is from genome assembly GCA_964516515.1 of uncultured Kineosporiaceae bacterium. Lineage (GTDB taxonomy): Bacteria > Actinomycetota > Actinomycetes > Actinomycetales > JBBAYJ01 > JANNOG01. Next base: position 10,065 of record CAZEYA010000118.1, read on the forward strand.
GGCCACTGATGTCGCCAAGGACGCAGCCGACGCGATCCTGCTGGAAAAGGATCTCGGTGTCCTCGCCGACGGCGTCGTCGAAGGACGAGTGATCTTCGCCAACACGATGAAGTACGTCCTGATGGGAACCTCCAGCAACTTCGGCAACATGTTCTCCGCCGCTGGCGCGTCGCTGTTCCTGCCGTTCCTGCCCATGCTGCCCTCGCAGATCCTGCTCAACAACCTGCTCTACGACGTCAGCCAGCTGGCCATCTCCAGCGACAACGTCGACGAAGAACAGTTGCGCCGCCCCTGCGGCTGGGACATCGCCTTCATCCGGCGATTCATGTTGTTCTTCGGTCCACTCAGCTCGGCTTTCGACTTTGTGACGTTCGGCGTGATGATCTGGATCTTTAGTGCCGGGCCGGAGCGGTTCCACTCGGGCTGGTTCGTCGAGTCGCTCGCCACCCAGACCCTGGTGATCTTCGCTATCCGCACCCGGCGCGTCCCCTTCTTCCGCAGCCATCCCAGCATGCCGTTGACCCTGGCCGCGTTGAGCGTCGTCACGGCGGGCGCGCTCCTGCCCGCCTCGCCGCTGGCCGGGACGCTCGGCTTCGAGCCCTTGCCGGCGGCGTACTTCCTCGCGCTCGCGGCCATGGTGCTCGGCTATCTCGTCCTCATCGAGTTCGGCAAGCGCGTCTTCTATCGGTCGGCTGGCAGACGGGAAGCTCCTGCACCATTCCGCCAGGACGGCCGGCAGCACCTGCGTCGTCGGGCCGGCTACTTCACCATCGCCCGGCGTCTGGTGAGCCGGTGACGGCGCCCGCGCAGCGGCGGGACCGTCGAATCCTGCGGGCCGGCGGTGAGATGGCCGCCCTGGCGGAATGCGTGTGAGCAGTAGCACCCTCATCGGTGCCGGGGCGCAGCCACCCTCATTCGCGGGTGGCCTGCGTCAGCACGGTCTCGGTCATGACCTCGAAGAACCGCTCGGGTTCCTGGAACGGTGATCGGTGCCCCGAGTCCTCGAACACGATCAGTTCCTGTGCGGCGCCCGGAGGATCTCGAACCATTCCGCGGCGGGCTCGGCGCGGCCACGGGTCTCATACCGTCCCTGCACCAGATAGACGGGGACGTCGAGCTCGCTCACCTGGGTACGGAGATCGATGTCCTGCATTGTGGATACATGACAGTGAAGACGTCCAGGAACGCGGCCAGGTTATGCAGCTGCTCCAGGAGGGTGTACTCCTCGTAGAACAAGTTCTCCGAGAACCCCGCCGCGCCCTCGGCTGCACGACTGTCGTCGTACGGATAGACCTCGTGCTCGTACGCCAGGGCCGATTCGTAGCCGCGAGCGCCGCGTTGTCGGACCCCCACGAATTGCCGACGAGATAGACCTTCCCCTCGCTGAACCGCGAGAGCAGGTATTCCGTGACCTCGATCATGTCGCTGACCGCCTCGTCCAGCGTCCCGCCACACGCACAGGGACCAAGGACCCCACCGTTGCGACCGAACGGCACGTGCGCGCCCGGTGTCGACGTGACAGGCTCATGTCATGGCAGACGGGATTACCTTGGTCACGGGCGCTAGTGGCACTGTCGGTGCCGCCGTCGTGCGCCTCCTCCGCGCAGCCGCCGCGCCGGCTCGGGCGGCCGTGCCCAGACCCCAACCGGACGGCGGCGACACCGTGCCGTTCGATTTCGGCACCCCAGATACGTGGCCGGCTGCATTCGCCGGTGTGGACCGGCTCTTCCTCATGCGGCCTCCGATGATCACCGACGTCAAGGCCTACATTCGGCCCGTGGTCCGCTTCGCTGCCGACCACGGTGTGCGGCACGTCGTCTTCCTGTCGGTGATGGGGGTCAATCGCCTGTTCCCACATTGGCGGGTAGAGCGCGATATCGAGGAGACCGGCCTGCCGTACACCTTCCTGCGGCCGGCATTCTTCGCACAGAACCTCGTGACTGCTTATCGCCACGACATCTCTCATCATGACCGCATCCGACTGTCATCGGGCCGTGGCAAGACCTCTTTCGTCGACTCGCGCGACGTCGCAGCGGTTGCCGTGGCGGCCTTGCAGGACCCGAGAGCTCATGTCGGCGCCAAGCACGTTCTCACCGGACCGCACGCACTATCGTACGACGAAGTGGCGTCGATGTTGAGTGCCGCGCTCGGGCGGCCCGTCCACTATGAGCCGATCAGCGCTCTGCGG
>CAZEYA010000119.1:0-5961 GCA_964516515.1 uncultured Kineosporiaceae bacterium
TGCTCCGTCGTCGGTGACGGAACGTCCCCGGAGCCTACGTCGCCCGAATCGTGGCGTTCCTCGGCCCAGCAGGACGAACATTGAGCAGTTCCTGGTCCTGACGAGTCAGGTCGACACCTTCCAGTCCACGGCGACGGCCCCTGTGGGCGTGGCCAGTACCGGGTTGAGGTCGATGGAGGCCAGCCGGGGATCGGCCACGAGGGCGGCGCCGACCGCGACGACCGTGCCGGCGAGGGCGTCCAGGTCCACCGGCGACCCACCGCGTGCCCCGGTCAGCAGCGGGAAGCCCCGCAGGCCAGCCAGCAGGTCGCGGGCCTGCGGACGAGTCAGCGGCGCCAACCCGAAGCCGACGTCACCGAGCACTTCGACCCAGATGCCGCCGAGCCCCACCATGACCACTGGCCCGAACGATGGGTCGCGCACTGCTCCCACGGCGACCTCGACCCCGGACAACTGCGGGCTGACCAGCACGTCCTCGCCCCCGGCCAGCAGGTCAGCTGCGGCCGCGGCCACCGAGGCGGCGTCGCGCAGCCCCAGCCGGACGCCGCCGGAGTCGGTGCGGTGCGCCGACCGGGCCAGCTTGACGACCGCGGGGAAGCGACGGGCCGCGGCGGCGGCCTGCCCGGGTGTGCGGCACACGGCGGCGTCGACGACGTCGACACCGTGTCGGCGCAGCCAACGGGCCAGGGCGAGCGGGTCGTCCAGCGGCGCCGCGTGCGCGTCGCCGCCGGGCTGGCCAGACGGGCCGGGCGGGCCGGGCGTCGGTTCGCCACGGCGCGCCAGCCGCTCGCGCGACCGGGCGACCTCGCGGGCGCCACAGATCGCGCGCGCCGTCCGGGCCGGCCACTCCAGCACCGGTACCCCGGCCTCCTGCAGGGTGTCGGCGTGCCCGCGCGCCGACCGGGGGGCGACCCAGCAGACGTAGACGGGCACGCCCACGCCGTCCGCACGCAGCTGGTGCACGCTCGCGCGTACCCCCTCGACCGTGGCGGCGTCGGTGGCGGAGCGCTGCAGCAGGACCGGGACGACGGCATCGACCTCGCCCGAGCGTGCCAGCACGTCGATCAAGGCAGGGTAGACGGTCCGGAACAGCGACCAGGCGGGCGTGACATCGACCGGGTTGGCGGCGCTGGCGAAGGGCGGCAGCAGGTCCCGGATTCGCCGTTGCAGGCAGGTGGAGAGCTCGGGGACCGTCAGGCCCTCATCGCCGAGGAGGTCGGCGAGCTCGACGCCGGTCCCCCCGCTGTTGGTGATGATCGCGACGCGGTCGCCCGCCGGGAGGGGCTGGCCGTCTACGGCACGGGCCACGTCGAGCAGTTCCTGGCCAGTGCGGACCTCGACGATGCCCGCCTGCCGGAACGCGCCCGCCCACACGGCCTGCTGCGAGGCCAGCGCCGCGGTGTGCGAGGCCGCCGCGCGCGCACCGGCGGCAGACCTGCCGGTCTTGAGCACGACGACGGGGCGGGTCAGGGCGACCTCCCGGGCACGCTCCACGAAGTCCCGGCCGTCCGGCAGCGACTCCAGCAGGAAGCACAGCGTGCGGGTCGCCGGGTCCGCCGCCAGCGCGGACAGCAACTCGGTTACGGTGACGTCGGCCGTGTTGCCCGGCGCGCACACCTTGGCGAAACGCATCCCCTCGTCGTGCGCGAGGTCGTAGACGGCCATGCCGTAGGCGCCGGACTGGCTGATGAAGGAGATGCCCCCGCCGCCCGCCGGCAACCCCGAGGCGATGGAGGCGTTCATCGGCAGGTCGCAGTTCTGCACCCCGAAGCAGTTCGGTCCGATGACCCGGACCGTGCCCCCCGCCGCGGCGACCAGCCGCTGCTGCAGGGCGGCCCCCTCAGCTCCGGTCTCGGCGAAGCCACCCGACAGCACGACCATCGCGGCGACCCCGGCCGCGGCGGCGTCCGCGGCGACATCGGGCACGGCGGCCGCGGGCACGGCGACCACGGCCAGATCCACCGGGCCCTCGACGTCGCGCAGCGACTGCCCGGCCCGTAGCGCCACCACCTCGCCGGGGAAACCGGCCAGATTCGCCGTCAGCAGCGCTCCCAGGCTGCCCGCCCGGTCGGAGGCGCCGACCAGGGCGACCCGCCGTGGCGAGAACACGGCGGCCAGCAGGTCGCGACCGCGGTCGGACGGCCCCTCAGCCGTCACCGAAGCGCCGGTCGAGCTCGTCGGGGCCGAACTCCGAGCGGCGCACGCCGAGCGGGTCGACGGCGCGGACCGCGGCGAGCTCGGCCGGTGTCGGCGGCGCGATGACCGTCACCGGCGCCGCCGACTGCAGCTCGAACCGGGTGGCACGCTCGACGTCGGCCAGGCTTACGTCCGGGAACGTGGCGACCAGCCGGGCTCGGCCCTCGGGCGTGTAGTCGAAGATCCCCAGCTCGGTGACCAGCCACTGCGGACCGCCGCCCGTGTAGCCCAGGTCGGCCCGCGAACCGGCCGGCGTCCGGTGGCCGATGTCGGTGAGGAAGTCGAGGTGCTCCACGAGCGTCCGCCCGCTGCGGTGCCGGGTCGTCCACACGGTCAGCGCCCCGATCGTCGCCGAGATGTTCGCACCGCCACCCCCGCCACCGAGCTTGATCTTCGGGCGGGGCATGCCGCCGATGGCCGTCACGTTCGTGCTGCCGTAGGCGTCGATCTGCCCGCCGGAGAGGAACATCCGGTCGACGGCGCCCCGGCAGGCGGCGTCGAAGAACTCCTCGAACCGCATCCGGTACACCGCGTCACGGTGCAGCGCCAGATCGTTGCTCGTCGGCGGCACGAAAACGGGCACCGGGTCCACCGCGTACGTCGCGCCCTCGATCAACAGCGACCCGGCCGCGTGCGTGCGGCGCGCCACGTGCATCGCGACCTGAGCGGACGGGCTGGCGAAGCCGTGGAAGACCACCTCGCCGTCGCGGATGGTGCGTGCCAGGGCGACGACGAACCACTCGTCGATTCCCCAGCCGCTCACCGGAACAGCTCCTGCCAGGCCCCGTCGGACTCCGACCAGCGGGTCAACCGCTGCCCGTTCACCAGCGACCGGTAGGCGGCCTCGCCGCAGTGCACGTAGCGGTCGAGATAGGCCTCGAAGGCGTCACCGCCCGCCGTGGCCGCCGTCACGTACTCGGCCAGGTGGGTGCGGTCGTAGGCGTAGCCGGGATAGCAGGAGGTGGGGTGCGCCCCGAACGGTGCCTCGACGACGGCCGCGACGCAGTGCGCCGGCACCGTGACCCCCGCGGCGGCGACCTCGTCGGTGCCGACCAGCCGGTCCACTGTCGCGATCACCGTCCGCGAGGCGTGCGCGAACCGCTCGTCGAGCACGTAGGGCTGGTCCAGGTGCAGGTTCCCGCGGGCGTCCCCGATCGGCGCGTGCAGCAGCGCCACGTCGGGTGACAGCGCCGGCACCGCCACGAGCTCCTCACCGGTGAACGGGCAGCTGACCATGCCGTACTCCGGGTGCAGGCCGAGCAGGTCGGTTCCCTTCAGGCCGCGCACCGGCAGGAACGGCACCCCCATCTCGGCGGCGCGCAGCTGGGTGAGCATGGTGACGCACGAGCTCTCGCGGACCTCGAGCGTGCCGCTTTCGGCCCCGCGCCGGAAAGCCGGCGCCAGGCCCAGGTCCTGCTCGAACCCCACATAGCTCTCCTCGCAGACCGCGACGGCGCCGGCGCCGATCAGCAGGTCCACGTCGATGCCATGCGCCGACCCGACGACGCGCAGCCCGGTCGGCGCGCGCCGGACCAGGGCGCGCACGAGCGCCATCGGCAGTCGGGCGGACAGCCCACCGCCCAGGGCCACGGTGTCGCCGTCGCGGATGCCGACCATCGCCTCGTCCAGGCCGATGACCTTGTCCGCTGCGAGCTGAAAGGTCGTCATGATCGCCTCATTGGGCTGTCATGCCGCCGTCGGCCGCCACCACGGAGCCGGTCACGAACGCGGCTTCGTCACTGGCGAGGAAGAGCGCGACGTTGGCGATGTCGGCGACGTCCCCGAGGCGGCCGATGGGGTACTTCACGAGCGTGCGCTGCAGGCCGAGGTCGAGATCCCCGTCTCCACGGGCGCGCAGCATCGGTTCCATCAGGGGGGTGTAGACCGTGCCGGGGCAGATGACGTTGACCCGAACGCCGCGGGCGGCGAGGTCCACGGCCATCGACCGGGTGAGGGCGACGACCGCGCCCTTCGCCGCGCAGTAGGCGGCGAAGTTCATGACTCCCACCAGCGCCGCGACCGAGCCCTGGTTGATGATCGACGAGCCCTGCGCCATGTGGCGCAGCGCGGCCTGCGAGACCAGGAACGTGCCCTTGGCGTTGACGGTGAAGCAGCGGTCCCAGTCGTCCTCGGTCGCGACGGCGACCGAGCCGTGGGAGTCGACCCCGGCGTTGTTGTACAGCACGTGCAGCCCGCCGAACTCGGCGGCGACCGCGTCGACAGCGGCGTCGACCTGGGCGGCGACGCCGACGTCGGCGGTGACGGCGAGGGCGCGGCCACCCTCGGTCTCGATGAGCGCGACCGCGCCCTTGGCGGCGTCACCGTCGCGGTCGAGGACGCCGACCGCCGCGCCCTCGTGGGCGAAGCGCACGGCGCTGGCACGGCCGATGCCGGAGCCGCCGCCGGTGACGATGGCGACCTTGCCGGCCAGCCGACCTGCGGTTCCCGTGTTGTCCCGAGCGGTGTCGTTGATGGTCACAGCGCTGTGTACCCTCCGTCGATGACCAGCGCGGAGCCGGTCATGTAGTTGAGTCGGTCCGATGCGAGCAGGGCGACGAGGTCGGCGACGTCGTCGGCGTCGGCCACCCGGCCGACGGGGATCCGGGATTCGACGGCCTCGCGCAGTTCCGGGACGTCCAGGCGCCACTTGGTCATGCCGGTCAGGGCCATACCCGGGCACACCGCGTTGCTGCGGATGCCGTAGAAGGCGTAGTCGACGGCGATCGAGCGGGCCATCATCAACGCCGCGCCCTTGGACGTGGTGTAAGCGCTGCGGCCGGGGAAGGCGACCTGGCCCGCCACCGAGGCGATCGTGATGATGTGTCCCCCGCCCTGGTCGATCATGACGGGGAGGACGCTGCGCGAGAACAGGAACGGCCCGCGCACGTTGACGGCGAGCACCCGGTCCCAGTCGGCCACCGGGGTGGTGTGCAGCACGGTCGCCTCGGGGGTCCCCGCCACTCCGGCGTTGTTGACGAGCACGTCGATGCGGCCGAAGGCGGCGGCGACCTCGGCCACGAAGCCGCTGACGGCAGCCTCGTCCACGACGTCGACCGCGCGGGCGACCCCGTCGGGCCCGGCGACGCCTGCCGCGCCCGCCGCGTCCAGGTCGGCCACGGCCAGCCGAAACCCGTCGGCCAGCAGACGGGTACACGTCGCCCGCCCGATCCCCGAGGCGCCGCCGGTGACGATGGCGGTGCGTGGCGGGCTGGTCGTCATGCTGCCTCCAGGGCCCGCTCGGCCGCCTGCGCGGCGATGATCAGCGGGTCGTAGACGGGGGCGAAGGGTGGGGCGTAGGCGAGGTCCAACCGCGCCAGGTCGTGCACGTCGAGCCCGGCGTGCAGCGCCGTCGCCAAGACGTCCACCCGGGAGGCGGCGCCCTCGCGGCCCACCAGTTGGCCGCCGAGCAGCCGACCTCCGGCCGTGTGGACGAGGCGGACGTGCAGTTCCTGCGAGCCCGGGTAGTACTTGGCCCGCGAGCGGTGCACGACGTCCGTCGCGTGGGCGTCGAACCCGGCCGTGCGCGCCTCGTCGAGCGTCAGCCCGGTGCGCGCCACCTCCAGGTCGAAGACCTTGACCACAGCCGTGCCGACCACCCCGTCGAAGGACGCCTCGCCCCCGGCGGCGACCGTGCCCGCCACCCGGCCGGTCTTGTTCGCGGTGGTCCCGAGCGGGATGTAGGCGGGCGTCCCGGTGACCCGGTGCAGCGGGGCGATGCAGTCACCGGGACGCCCGCCTACATCCCGCTCGGGACCACCGCGAACA
>CAZEYA010000119.1:5971-12166 GCA_964516515.1 uncultured Kineosporiaceae bacterium
CCGGTGACTGCATCGCCCCGCTGCACCGGGTCACCGGCGGCCCACACGTCCGGCAGGCTGGTCGCCATGCTGGCGTCCACCAACAGCGCGCCGGCGGGCCCCGTCCGGGCGCCCGCGGCCGCGGCCAGGGTGGCGCCGGGGCGGACCCCGACCGACAGCACCGCGAGGTCGGGCGGCGGGTCGCAGGCGTTCGCGGCGTCGGTCTCCAGCCGCAGGTCGACGTGCTCCCGGACGTGGGCCTCCACGATCGCCGCGAACTCGCGATCGAGGTTGGCCAGGATCCGGTCACGCAGTTCGACGACCCTCACCGCGCATCCCCGCTCTGCCAGCGCCTCGGCCATCTCCAGCCCGACGTAGCCGGCGCCCACGACGAGCGCCCGGCCCACCCGCCCGGCGTCCAGCAGCCCGCGAAGCGCGATGGCGTCCTCCAGCGTGCGGATGGTGAACACCCGGTCCGCTGCCAGGCCCGGCAGCGTCACCGCTGCCGGTGCCGCGCCGGCGGTGACGACCAGTGCCGAGTAAGAGATCCGGTGGGTCCGGCCCTCGTGCCGGTAGGTGATCCACCGGCCCACGGGGTCGAGATCCTCGGCCCGGGAGTAGAACCTCACCTCGATCCCGCGGTGGGTGGCGAAGTGCCCGGCGGGGTACGCCAGTAGGTCGTCGGCCTTCGGCACGATCCCCGAGAGGTAGTACGGGATGCCGCACAGGCCGTAAGCGACGTGGCCCGATGCCTCCAGGACGAGCACCTCGAGGCTGGGGTCGATGCGACGCGCCGCGGACGCCGCCGACATCCCGGCGGCCCCGCCGCCGACGACCACCAGGCGCCTCACCATGCGATCACGCTATGTGGGCCGGGTGTGGCGGGCCACGTCCTACCCGGCCCACGGGACCCCGTGGTCCTGTCCACACGGGACAAGGTCCGCTTCTCCGGGCACCGCAGCGGCGGGCGCCCCCAGGGGGGGCACCCGCCGCGGTGTCCGCCCGGCGTCGGCGCCGGCGGCGTGCTCAGCCCTGCAGCTTCTTGCGTGCCAGCTCGGTCCCGGCGGCCAGCGCGTGCAGCTTGTCCACCGCGATGTAGCGCTGGAGCAGGATGAGGCCACAGTCGGTCGTCACGCCGAGCTTCTGGGGGTCGACGTACTCGGCCAGCCGCATGATCCGGTCGCAGACCTGCTCGGCCGTCTCGGTGATCGTCGACTTGACGTCGATGACGCCGGCCCAGAAGCTCACGTTATCCGGCAGTGGGTGGTTCTTGATCACGTCGAGGCCGGAGAGGTCGTCGGAGCGGCGGCCGCAGTTCTCCAGGTTGAGGACGTCGATCTTCGCCTCGTAGGACTTGGGGACGACCGAGGCCGTGGCGGACGGGGCGTCGCCCTTGCGCTGGGTCAGATCGAAGATCTCGCCCGACTGCGCGGTCTCGTCGGGGTAGTAGGCGGGCGTGCCGCCCCAGTTGCCCCAGCAGACGTGGACGATCACCTGGGCGCGGGTGACCCCCTCGACGGCGGCGTTGAAGGCCTCGATGGCCCAGTCCTCGTAGAAGTACGGCCAGGTGAACTCGTCGAGCTGGATGAAGTCGACGCCGAGCGCCTCGACCTCCAGCAGGTCCTCGTTGATCGCCTTGGCGATCGCCATCGCGCGGTCCCGCGAGTTGTCGTAGAAGAGGTCGTTGGTGCACTGGGCGAGGACCTGCACGCCGGTGTACTGGACCTTGGTCGGCTTATTCGTCGCCTTCTTCAGCGCCCGCGCCTGCTCGACCATGATCGCGCCGTGGCGCTTGATCTCCTGCGTCACCGTGCCCGCGTGCAGCCGGCTGTAGATCGGGAAGCCGAGGTGGCCGCCGCGCAGGTCGTAACCGAGGCGCTTGAAGTAGTAGTAGACCGCCTGATCGGCGTAGTTGTCGCCGTGCAGTCGGCCGTCGCTGATGATGTCGAGGCCCGCCGACTCCTGGTCATGCGCCAGTGCCTGAATCGCGTCCTCGAAACCCTCCCGGATGAAGGCGTCCGGCGGCTCCTGGTCGCCGCTCCACTGCCGGGCAGGGCCGGCGTCCCACCAGCGGGGGTTGGGGTAGTTTCCGACCATAGAGGTCGGGATGAAGATCTCGTTGTCTCCAACTCGCATGTTGCGTCACTCCTCGGTCTCGGCGGCTCTGCCGGTCCTGTGGTTTGCGGCGCCACCGAAATGTCCGCCGGGTCACAGTGATCGCGTAGCAGGACGGTAGACCTGGGCGCACCCGCCCCACCAAGGCCGCCCGGGACAGAGTGACCGCGGCATTTCGTCCCAGCGGGCCACATCGGCGCTGCCGACCCGGCAGCGATACTTCGAAGCCACAACCCGCGCCATCGCGCCAGGAGGCCTCGTGCCAGAGATCGGCCCCGGCTTCCTGAGCCTGCCACCGCGCACCGCGAAGCCGCGTTCGGAAGGGCTGACCCACGTCTTGGACAAGGGGCTGTCGGTGGCCGCGTTGGAGTCACTGATCGTGGCCGCGGGCGACAGCATCGACATCGTCAAGCTCGGCTGGGGCACCGCCTATGTCACAACCGGTGTCAAGGAGAAGGCCGCCCTGTGCCGCGGCGCCGGTATCGCGATCTCACCCGGCGGCACGCTCTTGGAGATCTGCGAGCAGCAGGGTCGAGTCGAGGACCTGGTGCGCTGGGCGGCGGGGCTGGGGCTGACCCACGTGGAGGTCTCCAACGGGGCGCTCGACATGCCGACCGACCGCAAGCGCGAGCTCATCGAGCGGCTGTCCCGTGACTTCCTCGTGCTGTCCGAGTGCGGGTCCAAGAACCCCGGCGCCGAGGTCGTGGCGAGCCGGTGGGTCGAGGAGATGCTGGGCGACCTGCAGGCCGGGGCATCGCTGGTGATCGCCGAGGCCCGGGAGAGCGGCACGGTGGGGCTCTACCTGCCCAGCGGCGAGGTGCGCCCGGACCTGGTCGAAGCCATCGTCTCGGGGGTGCCCGCGTCGAAGGTGATCTTCGAGGCACCGCGCAAGGACCAGCAGGCGTGGTTCGTGCGGCGGCTGGGTCAGGTGGCGAACCTCGGCAACATCCCCGCCGACGAGGTGATCCCGCTGGAGACGCTGCGGCTGGGCCTGCGCTCGGACACGCTTGACCTGCTTCCCGAGGGCGCGCTCAGACCGTGAACAGCGTCGGGGCGCCGCCGCTGACGAGGAACACGACCGGACCCGTGACGGTACCCGCACGGCAGGCGGCGACCAGTCCGGCCATGGCCTTCGCCGCGAACACCGGGTCCAGGAAGACCCCTTCCAGCCGTGCCACGAGCCGGGCCGCCTCGTCGCCGTCGGCCGACCGGCTGCCCTTGGCAGGGCCGAGGAACCCGTCGACGACAGTGGGCTCCCGGTCCGGTAGCGGTGTGCCAATCATCGCGGCCGCCTCCGCGGCGATGCGGGCCACCCGCTCGCGGCACTCGGCGGCGGGCCGGCTGACGGTCACGCCGACGACGGTGTGCGACGGGCGCAGCCACGCCTGACCCGCGACCAACCCGGCGTGGGTGCCGCACGAGCCCGTCGCCAGCCAGAGTTCGCGGGGGTGCCGGCCGGATTCGTGGATCTGGCCGGCCAGTTCCAGGGCCGCGGCAACGTAGCCGAGCGCGCCGACCCCGGTGGCCCCGCCGCGGTGGACGCCGTACGGACACCGCCCGGCCGCGCGGAGCTCGTCGCAGACCGCGTCGACGCCCGCGTCCGCCGAGGCGCGGTCCGGATCACCGGTGAACCGGACCTCGGCCCCGGCCAGCACCGCCAGCGCGTGGTTGCCGACCGGGTCGACCGGGTCACCGAAGGACACGAGCACGCTGTCCAGGCCCCGGGTGCGGGCGGCGAGGGCGGCGAGCATCGCCCAGTTGGACTGCGGCCCGCCCGCGGTCACCAGCACGTCGCAGCCCTGCCGCTCGGCGTCGCCCAGCAGGTACTCCAGGCCGCGGACCTTGTTGCCACCAAGTCCGAACCCGGTCAGGTCGTCCCGCTTGAACCAGATCTCCACGCCCAGTTTCGCGGAGAGCGCGGGCGCTGGGTGCAGCGGCGTCGGCAGCGTCCCCAGCCGCACCCGCGGGACGTCGAGCAGCCCGGTCACGGCGCCGGGGACCCGCCGGCCAGCACCCGGTCGACGAACGCCGTCGCCGCGCCGAGTGCCCCGGCCGGGTCGAGCGCCTCCTCCAGCTCCGCCGGGGTGAGCGCGCCGTCGGCGACGATCCCGGCCGCCTCCAGCGCGGTCCGCAGGTCCACCCCCCGCTCGATCCCGGCCATGGCCGCGGCGTAGACCCGCTCGTGGGCGACGTGCTTGCCGACCCGGTCGGCCAGCCGGCGCATCACCGGCTCGGACAGCGGGTACCCGCGCTGGGCGTCGAGATTGGCCCGCATCCGGTCCGCGTCGACCTGCAGGCCTTCGAGCAGCCGGGTGGCGAAACCCAACGCGGCGCCCGTCAGCAGGCTGCTCTCCGGCAGCACGAGCCACTCGGCCTTCCAGCCGCGGCCGTCACGCTCGTGCAGGGCGACCATGCCCTCCAACGCGACCCCCGCGTTGGCGCGCACCACCCTGCCCAGGGTGTCCAGGTGCTCGGCGAGTTCGGGGTTGCGCTTGTGCGGCATGGTGATGCTGCCGACCTGGCCCGGTGTGAACGGCTCGGCCAGCTCGCCCAGCTCGGGTCGCTGCAGTTCGTAGATCTCGTTGCCGATCTTCGACAGGGTCGCGGTGACCATCGCCAGCAGGCTTGCGAACTCCGCGACGCGGTCGCGCGCGGTGATCCACGCGATCTCGGGCACGCCGAGGCCGAGCCGCCTCGCGAAGCCGTCCAGCAGGGGCAGCGCGTCGCCGCCCCAGAACTCCATGGTCCCCAGGGCACCGCCGAGCTGGACCACCTCCAGCCGCGGCCGCGACTGGCCCACCCGCTCCAGGTGGCGGCCGAGCTCGGCCGCCCACACCGCCGCCTTGAAGCCGAACGTGATCGGAAGCCCCGGCTGGCCGTGCGTCCGGCCGCTCATCACGGTGTCGCGGTGCCGCCGGGCGAGGTCGAGGGCGGCGTCCCGACAACGTTGGACGTCGCGCTGGACTATGTCGAGGACCTGCCGCATGACCAGGGCGAACCAGGTGTCGGTCAGGTCCTGGACGGTCGCTCCGTAGTAGACCCAGTCGGCAGCGCCCGGCGGCAGCAGCGCGCGCAGACAGCGGATGAGGCCCAGGGTCGAGTGGCCGGTGGCGCGGGTCCCCTCGGCGACCTGGTCGAGATCGAGCAGCGCGACGTCGGCGTGCAGGCGGATCGCGACCGCGGCCTGCGGCGGGACCAGGCCCAGCTCGGCCTGGGACTCGGCCAGCGCGGCGAGGATGTCCAGCCAGGACTGGGTGCGGCCCTCGTCCTCGAACACCGCCCGCAGCTCTGGGGTCGACCACAGGTGCCGGTAGACGACGGAGTCCGGCGGCAGCGCACCCATCAGAGCGTCGCTGTCGCCGCCGACGGCGAGGCGACCTGGACCGCCTCGGGCGCCAGTGGCAGCAGCATCTGCCGCAACCCGTCGCGGATCTCGTCGAGGTTGGCCCCCCACGGCACGACAGCGGTGTGGACCGCCGGTTCGCCCACGACGTCGAGGCCGCGCTCGATGAGGCAGCACTTGGTCAAGGTGAGGCCGCTCGGCGCCGTCGCCTCCACCCGCCGACGCGGGCACAGGTCGACCCGCGGCGGCTCATCGCCGTAGAAGTGGCGGTGGAACTGCAGCGACCGCTCGCAGCCGAGCATGGTCCAGTCCAGCCGCTGCGCTGGCCTGGTGTCGAGGAAGGAGACCGGCGCCCCGAGGTCGGTACCGGACCCGCGGCACGGCAGCAGGTACTGCGGGGCCGGGTGCTCGGCGGCCAGCCGGTGGACGTCCACGGCGTCGAGCACCAGGCTGACCGGTGGGAGGTCCTCGTCGAACTCGATCACCTGCTGGGCCTGCTTGAGCAGCTTGGGCGGGTACGGCGGGACGACCTCGGTGACCCGGACCTGGATCGGCGCCGGTTCCCAGATGAAGTTGACGTGCTGGAACCTGCCGAGGATGACGCTCGCGCGGGCCGCGGGATCGGCGGCGGCCGCCAGCGCGGTGGCGTTGCCGACGTCCGTGTCCGGCGATTCGACGTAGGCGGTCTCGTCCGGTCCGCTCAGCACCCGTGCCTCGACCACCGGGGAGAACAGCGAGGCCAGGTCGGCCTTGCGGAC
>CAZEYA010000120.1:0-12105 GCA_964516515.1 uncultured Kineosporiaceae bacterium
GTGATCGGGTGCCTGGCGATGCTGTGCCTGGTCGTGGTCGTACTGCTGGTCGTCGCGTGCCGCGGTCTCTGCTGCCTGGTCCAGCAGCGGCGTCAACCGCTGCCGCCGTCGGTCGCGCTCGCGGCCAGCCCGTTCCGCGGCGTCTCGAACCAGGGCACTCGACGACTCGTGCCTCACGTGGGCCTCACGGCCGACAGGACACGGCTCATGGGGCTGCTCAACTGCCGAGCGGCGACGAAGTCGGCGAAGGCCTGGGCGGTGGAGTAGGCCGGCCGAAGGCCCAGCACGGTGGTCATCCGGCTGGTGTCCAGCACCCGGCCGAAGGACAGCAGCGCGATGTCGTCGTCGGTCAGGTCCATCCCCCGGGCCGCGCCGGGAAAGCGGTGCAGCCGTCGCAGCGCCGCGGCCGGCAGGCCGAGCACCGGTCGACCGGCCATCCGGGCGGCCTGCATCACGGTAATGCAACCGGGCCCGGCGACGTTGATCTGGCCCGTGGCGGGGCAACCGATCGTGGCGGCACGTACCACGGCAGCCACGATGTCATCGGTGTGGACGAACTGCAGCCGGGCGTCGCGGCCCAGCGGCGCAGGCACGGCGGGCAGCAAGAACAAGTCGGTGAAGCCGGTGCGCAGCGTGGGACCGATGGCGTGGGCGAAACGCAGTGTGGACGTGGCGACATCGCGCCGGCGGCGGGCGAAGCCGCGCACGCTGGCCTCGACGTCGATGCAGTCGCGCCCCCAGCCACTACGGGGCGGCCTGGTCGGCTCGGTGACCTCGGTGAACATGGCCGGATCAGCCGGCCCGCTGCCGTAGACCCCCGCACTGGAGCGCACGATCAGCCGGTCCAGGGTTGGCAGCTTCTGGCATGCCGCCAATAGGTGCATCGTCCCGATGACGTTGATCTCCTTCATCGAGGCACGGCCCCCGGCCTCCACGGGTGTCGTGATGACGCCCATGTGCACGACGGTGTCGACCCCCAGTCCGCGCACCGCTGTCACGACGGACGCGTTGCGGACATCGAGCGAGAGGACCTCCACACCGTCGCCCGGCGGAACGGTCGGCGTCGACGAATCGACGCCGATCACCCGATCGACGCCGGGCACCCGGGCCAGCTCGGCCGCGACCAAGCCGCCCAGCGTGCCCGCGACACCGGTGACAAGGACCCGGCGGCCCATGGCAGACCCCCTCGACCGATCGGTGGTGGCGCTCCTGCGGCGCTACTTCTTGTTGCGCCGCTGGTGACGCGTCTTGCGAAGCAGCTTGCGGTGCTTCTTCTTGGCCATGCGCTTACGGCGCTTCTTGATGACAGAACCCATGAACATCCCTTGATCGGCTGCGTGGGCGAGTACCTCGCTGGCAGTGAGGCTACCCGGGCGCGAGCCGGGGTGATCCCGCTCAGTCGAACCAGGGGTCGAGACCGACGAGCGGGAACGCCGCCTTGCGGGTGGCCAGGATCGCCCGGTCCACCGGATCGGCGGGGTCGTGGCCCTGGCTCCAGGGCACCCAACCGGAGCTGCCGCCGTCGGTCATCCGGCTCGGCGCGACCGTCCCCAGACTGACCGAGACGTACTCCCGCCAGACCTGGGGCACCGCGCTCTCCGGGGGCAGGTCGATGTGGCCTGCGATGGCCACCAGGTGCGCCCACGACCGGGGCACCACGTCGACCACCTCGTAGCCGCCACCACCCAGCGCCAGCCAGCGCCCCTGGGCCACCTCGTGGGCGAGATCGTGGACCAGTGCTGCGGCCGCCCGCTGGGCGTCGACGCTGACCAGCAGATGCGCCAGCGGGTCCAGAACGTGAGTGTCGCAGCCGTGCTGGGACACGACGACGTCAGGACGCTCGGCCCGGATGACGGGCGTCACCACCGAGTCCACCGCCCGCAGCCAGCCGGCGTCGCCGGTGCCCGCCGGCAGGGCGACATTCACGGCGCTGCCCTGGGCTTTGGGGCCGCCGACGTAGGTCGCCTCGCCGCCGATCCCGGGGAACAGCGTGCGCGGCGACTCGTGGACCGAGATCGTCAACACCCGCGGATCATCGGCGAAGATCGCCTCGACGCCGTCGCCGTGGTGGACGTCGAGGTCGATGTATCCGACGCGCTGGGCACCGGAGTCCAGCAGCGTCGCAATGGCGACCGCGGCATCGTTGTAGACACAGAATCCTGATGCCAGCCGCCGCTGGGCGTGGTGCAAGCCGCCGCAGAAGTTGACCGCGTGGGGGTGCCCGCCCGCCCAGACGTGACGGGCGAGCCGCGCCGAGGTCCCGGCGATGCAGCTCGCCGCCTGATGCATGCCGCGGAAGGCGGGGGTGTCGTCGCTGCCGATCCCGAACGAGAGGTCCGCGCGCCGGGGATCCTCGCTGGCCGCTCGTACGGCGGCGATGTAGTCGCGGTCGTGGACCATGGCCAACTCGTCGTCCGTCGCCGGCGTCGCCGGCAGCAGCGCGATCGGGCCCTGTGGTTCGAGCAGACCGAGGTCGCGGCACAGCCGGGCCGTCAGCCGCAGCCGCAGCGGTGTCATCGGATGCCCGGGACCGAAGTCGTAGGCACACATCTCCTCGTCCCAGGCCAGGACGGCCGGTGACGAAGCCATGACGGCACCGTACCGGTGCAGCGCGCAGGCGCGATCTCTGTAAGGCTCGATACGTGACCATTACCTCTACCGCCCCCGCCATCCCGGGGGCCGACCTCACGCTCGTGGACGCGATCGTCATCGGCGTCGGCCAGGCGGTCGGCAACGTCATCTCCTCCTACACCGCCGACGGCCGGCGGGTCGCGGTCTTCGAGAGCGACAAGCCGGGCGGCACCTGCCTCAATCGTGGCTGCCGGCCGACCAAGGCGATGCGGGCCTCGGCCCGGATCGCCCACCTCGCCCGCCGGGCGGCGGATTACGGCGTCGGGACCGGCGAGGTGACCGTCGATTTCCCGGCTGTGGTGGCTCGCAAGGATGAAATGATCGATGCCTGGGCCGCCGGCACGGTCGAGTGGCTGACCACCGACCCGGGCATCGACTACCGCCATGTCGCCGGTCGGCTGGTCGCCGACGTACCCGACGACCTCGCGGCGGGGTTGCACGTGGTCGAGGGTGCCGACGGCCGCCGGGTGGTGGCTCCCACCGTCTGGCTGAACACCGGCACATCGCCCGTCGTGCCGCAGATCGAGGGCCTGGACGCCGTGCCGCATCTGGACAATGACTCGATCCTGCACCTGAGCGAGTTGCCGGAACACCTCATCGTGCTGGGCGGCAACTACATCGGACTGGAGTTCGGCCAGATGTTCTCGCGGTTCGGTTCCACCGTCACCGTGATCGAGCGGGGGGCGCGTCTGGCAGGGCGCGAGGAGCCGGAGGTCAGCGAGGAGTTGCGCCGCTTCCTCGCTGCGGAAGGACTCGACATTCGCACCGGTGCCGGCGTCACCCGGGTGTCGAAGTCCGAGACCGGCGGTATTGTGGTGACATTGGACGACGCCGATGAGATCGCTGGCTCGCACCTGTTGTTGGCGGTGGGGCGCCACCCGAATACTCGCGACATCGGCTTGGCCGATGTCGGCGTCGAGACCGACAAGCGGGGCTACGTCATCGTCGACGACCATTTCGCCACCACGGTTCCCGGTATCTTCGCGGTCGGAGACATCAACGGGCGTGGTGCCTTCACACACACCAGCTATGCCGACGGCGAGATTGCGGCGGACAATCTTGCCGGCGGTGAGCGATCCGCCGGCGAGCGCATCATGACGTACGCCATGTTCACCGACCCACCGCTGGGCCGGGTCGGCAGCACCGAGGCCGAGGTCCGGGACGCGGGAATCAACGCGCTGGTCGCGACGTATGAGGTGAAGAATGTCACCAAGGCGGTGCTCGATTCAGAGACCGACGGGTTCGTCAAGATTCTGGTCGATGCCGACACCGATCAGATCCTCGGCGCCAGCTTCCTCGGGTTGTTCGGCGACGAGGTGGTGCAGATCGTCAGCGCCCTCATGCACGCGCAGGCGCCGCGCCGGATCCTGCAGGAGATGCTTCCGATCCACCCCACGGTAGGCGAGTTCTGGCCGACGATCCTCAAGGGCCTGAAACCACTTGACTGACCGCTCGGCCTCGTTATGATCGGGGTATGAGCGTGATGGAACGGGTGACGGTCTCGATGCCTGCTCGCGTGCGCGAGTCGGCTGCTCGGTTCGCCGAGGAGGACGGCCTGTCCTTCTCGGCATTCATCACCAGTGCCGTCGAGGACTGGATCCGCGGCCGCCTGCTGGACCAGTGGCTGGAGGAGCAGGCTGCCGAACGCGGGGGCTGGGACGAGGAGGAGATGAAACGGCTGGCCGCCGAGATAGGGATTCCCTACCTGCCGCCGGGCCGACCCGGCCGGCGACTGCCGGAGGAGGCGAAGTGAACGTCATTCTGGATGCCAGCGCCCTCATCGGCGTCGAGCGAGGCGCGACTAGAATCGAGGATGTGCTGGAGCTTTACCGTCGACGTGGCGAGTACCTGCGCACGCCGGCGCCGGCGCTCGCTCAGGTATGGCGTGACGGTCCCCGACAAGAGAGGCTGTCGCGTTTCCTCAACCATGTCGCGGTACTACCCGTCGACGAGAGCCACGCCAAGGCCGCTGGAACGCTGTGCGGCAGGAGCGGGACATCCGATGCCGTTGACGCATTCGTCGCCTTGGCGGCCGAGGCCGGTGACACGATCGTGACCAGCGATCCGCATGACATGAAGGCATTGACGTCCGCCCGCGGGGAACCCGTCAGGATCGTCTGCGTCTGACTCGACGCCGAGCTCACAGGTCGAAGGCGATCCGCAGGGCGTCGTCGATAGCCACCATGTCGGAGTAGGACATGGTGGCCACCAGCCTCCCCAAGCGCTCCGGGTCGACGGCGGTCACCTGTTCCACCATGACCTGGGTCGTGTCGTCACCCAGACTCACGACGGGTCGGAAGTCCGTCGACATGGCGCTGGTCGAGGTAGGCGCGATGAGCCATGTGCTCAGCGGGAGTTCGTTGGACTGCACGACAACGGCGTATCTGCTCCCTCGCTGCTCGCGTCCCCGCACGTCGCGTGGGGTCTTGTACTCGTAGACATCACCCCGCACGAAGCGCCTCCATCTCACGGAGAATCGCCTGTGACTCAGCGCGATCAGCCGGATCGGCGGCCACCACCAGAGCTTGCGCACGGATGCGCTCGCGGCGCCGGGCCCGCTGGGCGGCGAGCAGCGCCTCCCGAATGACCGTGGACCTGTCCTTGCCGTCCTGGAGCAGTTCGGCGAGCGCTGCCTCGACCTGACTGTCGGTGCGGAACGTGATCGTCGACATGTGACGAAGCGTAACACGTAGCGTTACACGCTCAGTCGGACCGCAGCGCCACCACAGGGTCTAGCTTCCCCGCTCGTCGTGCCGGCGCCACCCCGAAGACCACTCCCGTGACCACCGACACAGCGAAGGCCAGCACCGGCGCCCACCACACCACCTGCGCCGGCAACGGACTCAGCAGGTCGACCAGCATCGAACCGCCGATCCCCAGCGCCAGCCCGATGGTGCCGCCGATGGTGGTCAGCAGCACCGCCTCGATGAGGAACTGCAGCGTGATGTCGCGCCGTCGTGCCCCCATCGCCTTGCGCAACCCGATCTCCTTGGTCCGCTCCCGAACCGAGACCAGCATGATGTTGCTGACTCCGACCCCGCCGACGACCAGGCTGATCCCGGCGATCGCGGCCAGCACCGCCGTCAGCAGCGACAGGATCTGCCCGATGACCCCAAGAATCTGGTCCTGGGTCACTGCGGAGAACGTCACGCCGGGGTACTTGGCCTGCAGCTCGGCGAGGATCCCGGCCTGGATGCCCTCGATGTCGTCCAGCTCTGCGGCCTTGACCGCGAAGCCGTCGACAGTGGAGATGCCGAAGAGCCGTTGGGCGGTCGTCACCGGCATGTAAGCCTGCTGATCCTGGCTCACCCCGAAGGACGCCCCCTGCGCCTCAAAGACGCCGAGCACCTGGAACCGGACCCCGGTCACCGACACCTGTCGCCCCACCGGGTCGATTCCCCCGAACAGCGCGGTGGCCGTGTCCGCACCGAGCACGATGACCCGACGCCGCGAATCGACGTCGGTCCCGGCGAAGAACGTCCCGCTGGCCAGCTCACGATCGAAGACCCCGACGAAGTTCTCGTCGACTCCTTGGATGGTGGACCGGGTGGCGGCCGTGCCCGCCCGGACCTCCTCGGCGCTGGTGGCGGTGACGGTCACCCGCGACGGGTCCCCGACCACCCGGCCGATGGCCTCCTCGTCCTCCAGGCCGAGCCGACTGATGGACGGGCCGGAGGTGCCGCCGATCTCGCCCTGGAAAACCAGGATGAGGTTCGAGCCCAGCCCCTGGACCTGCTGCGTCACTTCCCGCTGCGCGCCGGACCCGATCGCGACCAGTGCGACCACCGCGCTCACCCCGATGATCACGCCGAGCATGGTCAGCAGGCTGCGCAACCGGTTGGCCGACAGCGCGGTGACCGCGGTGCGGAACGCCTCCGGGAAGTTCACGCGCTGGCACCCTGGGTCGAGACGTTCAGCGTGGCCGTGTCCTCGGCGATGAGGCCGTCCCGGACCCGCACCACGCGTTGGGCCCGGGCTGCCACTTCTGGATCGTGGGTGACGAGGACTACGGCGACACCGCGCTCGGTGACCAGCCGCTCCAGCAGCGCCATCACCTCCTGCCCGTTGCGGGTGTCGAGGTTGCCGGTCGGCTCGTCGGCCAGCAGCAGCCGGGGCTCGCCGACGAGCGCGCGGGCGATCGCCACCCGCTGCTGCTCGCCCCCCGACAGCTCCGAGGGCCGATGCCCGAGGCGGTGCCCGAGGCCGACTGCCGCCAGCGCCTCCTCGGCCGCCGCCCGCCGCTTCGGCGACGACAGGCCCCGGTAGACCAATGGCAATGCGACGTTGTCGCGGGCGCTGGTGCGGGCGAGCAGGTGAAAGGACTGGAAGACGAAGCCGATGTGCTCGTTGCGCAGTTCCGCGAGTGCGGTGTCGGACAGTTTCGCGATGTCCTGGCCGGCGACGGCGACCATCCCCCGCGTGGGCCGGTCCAGCGCGCCGACGATGTGCATCAGCGTCGATTTGCCCGAGCCGGACGGCCCGATGATCGCGACGTACTCACCATTGTCGATCTTCAGGGACACCCCGCGCAGCGCCGCGACCACCTCGCCACCGGTGCGGTACTCGCGCACGACGTCCCGCAGCTCCACCGCCGGCGGCTGGTCTCCGGCAGGTGCCGGCGTTGTCACTGCACTCCCTGACCCTCGCTCACCCGATCCGCTCCGGTGGCGACGATGGTGTCCCCCGCCGCAAGCCCGTCACGGACCTCCACCACGCCGTCGCCGAGGACGCCGAGTTCCACCTCTCGCAGTCGAGCCCGACCGTCGTCGTCCACCGCCCACACCGCGTTCCCGCCGTCACGGCGGATGACCGCCGAGGCGGGCACCACGGGCACATTCGGTGCCTCGCGCACGACCAGCCGCACGATGGCACTCATCCCGGGTAGCGGTCGTTCCGGTCCGCTGGTCGTCAACGGTGCCCGCACGGTGAACGCGACGCCGCCGCGGGCGCTGGCGGTCGGGGCCGGGTCGATCGAGGACACCTCGGACTCGAACGTTTCGCCCGGGATGGCGTCCAGCAGGATCTCGGTCTGCGTACCGGAGCTGACCAGCAGCACGTCGGTCTCGTCGACCTGCGCCGTGACCGACAACGCCGAGGCGTCGGTAATCGTCAGCAGCGGCTGGCCGGAGGCCACCGGCTGGCCGAGCCGCAGCAGCCCCGAGACGTCCGGGGAGGTGTCACCGCCGAGCAGGCTGCCAAGGTCCGGCGTGCCCGCCCCGCCAGCCGCACCCAGCGCTGCCGCGGCATCGGCCAGTTGCGAGGAGGTACCGCTGCCTGGATCGGCCGCGGTCAGGCTGACCGCTCCGGCGATCGGCGCGCGAACGGTCAGGGCGTCCACTCCGGCCTGCGCCGCTACGATCGCCGCCTGGGTCTGCACCCGCTGGGCGGCGCTGAGCGAGTCCACCGCGTCGGCGATCCCGGCCACTCCTGCCTGCACCTGCTCGGCCAGCGCGTCAGCCGAGGCGATCGCCAGGTTGTATTGCGACTCGGCGTTGTCGATCGCCAGCAGAGTCGAGGACCGCAACTCCGGATCGGTGATCAGCCCCGCCTCCACGCGGGATCGCTCGAATCCCTCGGCCGCCTCCCGGCGGGCGGCACGCTGCTCGGCGCCGACCGAGATCTCCGGCACCACCGTGCCCGAGTCGAGCGCGGCGTCCGCCTCCTGCGCCTGCGCCAGCGACTGCCGGGCCTGTGGGGAGTCGACGACGAACAGCACGTCCCCGGCGTTCACCTGCTGCCCCTCGGTCACCAGGAGTTGCGAGACGGTACCGGTCGCCGAGGCCGACACCGTCGCCGACGCAACCGCGGTCACACTGCCGGGAGCCTCGACGACCTCTTGGACGTCCTCGCGGGTCACAGCTGCCGTCGTCACACCGGAATCACCATCGGAACAGGCCGCGGTGGCCACGACGAAGAGCGCGGCCGCCATCGGGAGCTGCAAGCGATGGATCAGCGGGCTGGGCACCTCATGACAGTACGTTCCGCGCGATTCGCCTTCCCTGGCAGTCCGGGATAAGTGCGGCCACCGGCCGCGGATCAGACGGCGACGGCCTTGCCGGACGCGTACGGTGGCCGCCGTGGCAGGCCGCCGGTTGAACTCTGACGCCGTCATCGTCATCGGGCTGGGGCGCTTCGGTGCAGCCACAGCAGAAGCCCTGCACCGCCTCGGACACGAGGTACTGGCCGTCGAGCGCAACGCCGACCTGGTTCAGGAATGGTCAGGCAGGCTGACACACGTCGTGGAGGCCGATGCCACCAACCCCGATGCCCTGGTTCAGATCGGCGCCGGCGACTTCGAGCGGGCGGTCGTCGCCATCGGGGACTCGATCGAGAACAGCGTGCTCGCGGTGGCCAATCTGGTCGACCTGGAGATCCCCCACATCTGGGCGAAGGCGATCAGCAGCGCCCATGGCAGGATCCTCAGCCGGATCGGTGTCCACCATGTCGTATACCCCGAGCAGGATGCCGGGAAGCGGACAGCGCACCTCGTGACCAGCAAACTCATCGACTACATCGAGTTCGATGACGGGTTCGCGATCGTGAAGATGCGGCCGCCGAAGGAGACGGTCGGCTTCACCCTCACGCAGTCCAACATCCGGAGGAACCACGGCGTGACCGTCGTCGGGCTGAAGCCACCGGGACAGGACTTCACCTACGCCACCCCGCAGACCAAGGTGCACTCCGACGACATCCTGATCGTCTCCGGCCAGGTCGAACTGGTCGAACGGTTCGCCGCCCGACCGTGACGCACTCCCCCACCGTTGCCGCCCTCCGCCGCGGCCAGGTCCGCCAGGCCCGATGGCGACGGCTGACCGCGAGGTTGCGGACCTTCCTCACCTCCCCGGTGCGCATCGTCCCGCTGGGCTTCACGGCATTGATCATCCTGGGTGCGTTGCCGCTGCTGCTGCCGGCTGCCCGTGGCGAGGACACCGAGCGGGTGTCGCTCACCATCGCGTTCTTCCACTCCACCGGCGCGGTCGTCGGTGGCCTGCCGGCAGTGTCACTGTCGGAGTACTGGTCGACGTTCGGGCAGGTGGTTCTGGTGGTCCTCATCCAGGTCGGTGGGATCGGGATCGCCACGCTGACCGCGCTGCTCGCCCTCGCCATCGCGGGGCGGATGGGGTTGCAGAGCCGGCTGCTGGTGGCGAGCGGCTCGGGTGTCCCGGAGATCGGTGCGCTGCGACGGGTTCTCGTCGGGATCGCCCGCATCTTCCTGGCGTGCGAGGCCGTGCTGGCAGTCATCCTCGCGGTGCGCTTCGCCACCCACTACGACGAAGCCGTCCCTCGCGCGGTCTGGCTCGGTGTGTTCCACAGCATCTCGGCGTTCAACAATGCGGGCTTTACGCTGTTCAGCGACAACCTGGTCGGGTTCGCCACGGACGAATGGATCACTGTCCCGGTGATGGCGGCCGTCGTGGTCGGTGGTCTGGGGTTTCCCGTCGTCATCGAGGTCCTGCGGCAGACCCGGATCCCCCTGTGGTCGATCAATACCCGGTTGGTGCTGCTGACGACGGTCGTCCTGCTGGTCGGAGGAGCTGTCGTGCTGGGCGCGCTGGAGTGGGACAACCCGGCGACTCTGGGAGCGCTGGCACCGGCTGACAGGATCAGCAACGCACTGTTCATGTCCGTCACGCCCCGGACCGCCGGGTTCAACACCGTCGACTACGAACTGGTGAGCCCCGCGAGCCAACTGACCACGATGGCGCTGATGTTCATCGGCGGCGGCAGTGCCAGCACCGCCGGGGGCATCAAGGTGGGCACCCTGGCCGTGCTGACCCTGGCCATCTGGGCGGAGGCACGAGGCGACGCGGACACCCACGCGTTCGACCGGCGGATCGACGGTGGCACCGTCCGGCAGGCGCTTGCGGTCTTCGCGCTCTACAGCGCGCAGATCGTCGTGGCCACCGTGCTGCTGCTCGAGGTGGGCGGGGCGGGACTGGCCCGGTCCCTGTTCGAGGTGATCTCGGCGACGGGCACAGTGGGGCTGTCCACCAACCTCACGGGCGAACTGCCAGAGCCCGCGCTGTGGATCCTCATGGTGTGCATGTTCCTCGGCCGGGTGGGGCCGGCGACCCTGGTGGCGGCGCTGGCACTGCAATCGCGCCGAAGGCTGTACCGACTACCGCCCGGCCGCCCCCTCATCGGCTGACCCCGCTCCCCCTCCTGCGCCATTTGTGGACAAAAGCAGGTCTCAGGCACCCCTTGAGGAGGCTTTAGTCAACAAATGGCGTCAAGGGGGGCGGTCGGCAGCGGGGGGCAGGGGCTACTTCAGCTTGCGGTCGGGGTTGCGCGCCGACCAGTCCCGCATCCGCTGCGGGTACCCGGTCACCTCGGCGCGATACAGCGGCAGGCTCAGCTGGCGCGCCATGGCCACCGCCACCCCGGGGTCGCCGACGCGGCGCCGCGTCCACTCGCCATCAGTGGCGATGGCGACCACGGTGGTGTCGGTGGCGAACGTCTCGGGCTCCACGTAGAACTCGACACCGCGGCGGGTCTTGGCGAAGTCCTTCAGGTGATCGAGGTCGGCGCGGGTCGCCTCCCGGTCGAAGGTCGCCGAGCGCTGCTGCTTCGGCTTGCGACGGAACAACCCAGCCATGTCTCCTCCTGAGCTCGGACCGGCACAGCCATCTTCACAGCTCAACCTGTTGCGCGGCGTCGAGGTTCCCGCCGATCTCGGCGGATCGGTCGCGCGCCGCCGACATCGCGGCCAGAAATGCGGCCCGGACGCCGCGCTCGTCAAGCACCTGTAGCGCGGCCACCGTGGTGCCTGCGGGCGAGGTGACCTGCTCGCGCAGCTGCACCGGGTGCTCCCCCGACTCCAGCAGCAGCGTGGCCGAGCCGAGCACGGTCCGCATCGCGAGCTCGCGCGCCATCGACCTGCTCAGCCCCATCAGCACACCGCCCTCAGCCATGGCATCGACGACGTAGAACACATAGGCCGGGCCGGACCCGGATACTGCGGCCGCGGCGTCCTGCTGCGCCTCGGGGACACGTACCGTCCCGCCGACCGCACCCATCACCCGCTCGACCACGGCGACGTGGGCCTCACCGGCATGCACGCCGCCGGAGAGCACTGACATCCCGGCCCCGACGAGCGCGGGGGTGTTGGTCATCACGCGAACGATCGGCACGCCATGCCCCAGCCGGCGCTGCATCGCGGCGATCGTGACGCCGGCCGCCAGCGAGGCGACGATCGTGCCCGCCTCGACATCGATCAGCGGCGAGAGCTCGTCCAGCAGCGGCAGCACCTGCGCCGGCTTGGTGGCCAGCACCACCACATCGGACTTGGCGGCGACGGCGAGCTCGCAGGGTTCGATGCCGTACCGCTCGCGGAGCTCGGGTACGCGTTCACTGCGCCGGACGACCACTCGGACCGCGTCGGCCTGCCAGCCCGCCCGGAGCAGCCCGGCCAGGACCGCCTCGCCCATCGAGCCCACTCCGACGATGCCGACTGTGGGTGGGGGCACTGTGGGT
>CAZEYA010000121.1:0-12093 GCA_964516515.1 uncultured Kineosporiaceae bacterium
GGGCCAGGGGCGGTGTCAGATAGTCCGTGTAAGGGGTGACCGGCCTTCTGAGGAGTGCGAAGATGACCATGACCTCAACTGTGACCTTCGATGCCCCTGGCGGGGATGGCTTGTGGTGTGTTGGAGGGGGTGAGGCACCCTCGTTCTGTGGCGCGTCGCTGGTCTCAGTCTGGGCATGAGCCACCAGCGAGGGCGGTGGTGCACCAAATGCTGGACGCCGTCCTGGTGGACACTATGACGCGTCGAGGACGGCGGCCTGGCGTGGACGGGCGAGGGCGATGTCATCCCTGTGATGATCAAGGCGGTGCTCCAGCGCGGGTTGCAGGCCGAGCTGAGTGATCACCTGGGGTATGACAAGGGTGACCCGGCGGGGCGGGGCAGAGCGAACTTTCGCAACGGCATGACCCCGAAGACGTTCATTAGCGAGATCGGGGACATCCCCCTGCGGTACCGCGGGACCGGGACGGGTCGTTCGAGCCGCGTCCGGTAGTCAAGGGCAGCCGCCGCACCGGCGGCCTCGACGACATGATCATCTCGTTGTATGTGCGTGTGATGACGGTTCACAACATCCAGCACCACCTTGCCCGGACCTTGGGCACGGAGCTGTCCTACGAGACCATCTCCACCGTTACCGACGCCGTCGTCGAGGAGGTCGAGGCCTGGCAGTCCCCGGTCAGGTGCGGCGCAGCAGCGCCACCGGGTAGGCGGCCAGCGTCCGGGCCAACCGGATCTCCCCGCCGGCCACGAGATCGCCGGTCAGCTCCTCGCGCCACGTCCCGTGCGGCAGGTGCGCGACGTGGTCGGCCCACCCGCCGAAGCGGTCGAGATCGCCGGCACTGCGCGTGACGAGCACCACCACCTCGGGTTCGGTGTCCCTCCCTTCGGACATGCCCCGGCCGAAACCGATGGCGTTGCCGGAGGAGGTCGCCATCGGCCAGTACCCGGACCGCGGCCCCCGAAATGCCTCGGGCAGGTCCCGTCGCAGTCGCAGGGCCCGGCTGGTGACCAGCAGCTTCTCGTCGTCGAGGTCCGCCGGGGAGGCGCCGGCGTCCAACGCGGCGAGGCGCGCGCGGCGCTCGGCGTAGTCGACCAGTCCCCGGTTGTCCGGGTCGACCAGTGTCAGGGCCGTCAGCTCGGTGCCCTGGTATACGTCGGGCACGCCCGGCAGCATCAGCTGCATGAGCTTCTGCCCCAGCGTGACCGCCCGCACGGCCGGCGCGATCCTTTCGACGAACACCGCCAGCGACGCCGTGATCGCGTCGTCGGCCAGTACCGCTTCGGCGAAGTCGCGTACGCCGGCCTCGTAGGCCTCGTCAGGCACCGTCCAGCTGGTGAACCGCTTGGCCTCGCGGGTCGCCTTCTGCAGGTAGGGCAGCAGCCGGTCGGGGCCGATCGGCCAGGTCGCCACGAGGGTCTGCCACAGCAGGTACTCGGTGCCGCCGTCAAGGCTGCCGTCGTGTGCGCGGTGCACAGCCGCGGCCTCGTGCCACCCACGCACGGCGTCCGCCCAGGCCCTGGGGTCGTCGACTGCCGCGAGCAGTCGTGCCCGGGCGTCCTCGGACCGCTTGGTGTCGTGCGTCGTCAGCGTCGTCATCGTCGAGGGCGTAGCGGCCAGCCTACGGGCCGCGTAGGCATGCAACTCCTCCGGCGGCAGCCCCATCCGGGAGGGGTCCCCGCCGACCTCGTTGAGCGCGACCAGGCGATGCCACCGGTAGAAGGCCGTGTCCTCGACGCCCTTGGCCATCACGGGACCGCAGGTCTGCTGGAACCGCACGACGAAATCGCGCCGCCGGGCCTCGTCGGTGCCCGCCCGCACCGAGTCGGCCGGGCCCGCCGGGATGCCGGCGCCCAGCGCCAACTCCACGACCACATCGAGGGTGTCGTGGCGCTCGACCGGCAGCCGGCCACGGGCGATGTCCGCGGCGGCGCGGATCGCCTCGACGGACACCCCGCCCGGTGCCTCGCCGGGCACGACGTAGGCCCGGTAGCGGTCCATGGCCACCAGCAGCTCCACGACGCACTCGTGCAGCCCGCGCCGGGTGTGGTCGCGCAGGCCGATATCGTCCTGGCAGATCTCCACCAGCAGGTCGTCGAGCCGGTCCACCTCGGTGTACTGGCCGCCGGTGACGACTTCGCGCTTGGCCTCCTCGGCGATCTGCTCGAACGGTGCCGCGTCGTCGCCGGCAAGCCCGGCGTACAGCTCTTGCAGGTCGGTGGCCGCGAAAGGATTCGCGAACACGCCCGAGATACGTCGCAGCGCGTCGTACCCGGTCGTGCCGTCGCACGGCCAGTCCGTCGGCAACTCCTCCTCGCCCTCGAGGATCTTCTCGACCACGAGCCATGGACGCCGGCCGGACGCGTCGCGCTGCGTTCCGTCCATCAATCGACGCAGGTACCCCCGAGGGTCAGCCAGGCCGTCGGGGTGATCGACTCGGTACCCGTCGACGGTGCCGTCGGCGAACAGGTCCAGCAGCACCCGGTGGGTGGCGTCGAACACCTCGGGAAGTTCCACGCGGACCGCGGCCAGGGAGTCCACATCGAAGAACCGGCGGTAGTTGAGCTCCTCGTCCGCGACTCGCCAGTGGGCCAGCCGATACCACTGTCGGTCGACCAGCTCGGGCAACGGCAGGTCCTCGGTACCAGCGCGCACCGGCAGCACGTGGTCGAAGTAGCGCAGCACCCGCTCGGTGACCGGCTTGCCGCCCTCCCCGGTCGGCAGGTCGGCGGTGTCCAGCCGCAACTCACCGGCCGCCAGCACCTGACCGATCCGGTTGCCCAGCAGCGGCATGAGGACGGCCCGGTTCGGTGCGGTCCAGTCCACGTCCAGCCAAGCCGCGTTGGGTGACCCGGGCCCGTCGCGCAGGATCGACCACATCACCCGGTTGTGCCACAGCGGGGTGGGCACCGCCATGTGGTTCGGCACGACGTCGAGGATCACCCCGAGGCCGTGCTCGCGTGCTGCCGCTGCCAGCCGTTCCAACGCGTCGCGGCCGCCGAGGTCTGCGGAGACCCGGGAGTGGTCGACGACGTCGTAGCCGTGGGTCGAGCCCGGGGCGGCCTGCAGCACCGGCGAGAGGTACAGGTGCGTGACACCCAGGTGGGCCAGATAGTCGACGATCTCGTGCGCCGCGTCGAAGCCGAACTCGGGCTGCAACTGCAACCGGTACGTGCTGGCGGGGACGTCGCGGGGCGACGTCACTGGCTCCTGGCCTGGTCGTCGGGGATCCGGCGCAGCAGCACCGTGGCCCGTGGCGGAAGCTCGCGCTTGTCGTCGGCGCCCAGCACCTCCAGCGCCGAGCTGGAGCGGTCGGACTCCACCTTGGTGCCCACGGTCCGGGCGGTGACGTAGATGTGGGTGCGGGGCGGCATGTGGTCGCCGTTGGCGGTGTCGACGATGACGTGCCATGACGACCCGAACGGTTGCCCCGGCACGGTGAAGGTGATCGGCTGGTCCGCGGCGTTGACCATGAGCACGAAGGAGTCATCGATGATGCGCTCGCCCCGCTCGTCCGGCTCACCGATCGCCTCGCCGTTGAGGAACATGGTCAGCGCCTGGGTGTAGCCATTGGTCCAGTCGCTCTCGGTCATCCACTCACTGCTGGGGCGCAGCCAGGCAACGTCGCCGAGGGAGGGGTGGGAGCCGCCGATGCCGGTGCCGGCCAGGAAGCGACGCCGCCGGAAAACCGGGTGCCCCTTGCGCAGGGCCACCAGCCGGCGGGTGAACTCCAGCAGGTTCTCGGCCTCGTCGGACAGCTCCCAGTCCATCCACGCTGTCGGATTGTCCTGGCAGTAGGTGTTGTTGTTGCCGCCCTGGCTGCGGGCGATCTCGTCACCGTGCAGCAGCATCGGCACGCCCTGGCTCAGCAGCAGCGTCATCATCAGGTTCTTGGTCTGGCGCAGCCGCAGCGCGCGGACTTCCGGGTCGTCGGTCGGCCCTTCGATGCCGCAATTCCAGGCGCGGTTGTGGCTCTCGCCGTCAACCCCGCCCTCGCCGTTGGCCTCGTTGCGCCGCTCGTTGAAGGACACCAGGTCCCGCATCGTGAAGCCGTCGTGCGCGGTGACGAAGTTGATGCTGGCGATAGGTTTACGGCCGGAGTGCTCGTAGAGGTCGGAGGAACCGGTGAGGCGCTGGGCGAAGTCGCCGACCGCGCCCGGCTCACCCCGCCAGAAGTCGCGCACGGTGTCGCGGTAACGGCCGTTCCACTCCGTCCACAAGGGCGGGAAGTTGCCGACCTGGTAGCCGCCCTCGCCGACGTCCCACGGCTCGGCGATGAGCTTGACCTGGCTGACCACGGGATCCTGCTGCACCAGGTCGAAGAACGCCGAGAGCCGGTCCACCTCGTGGAACTGCCGCGCCAAGGTGGCGGCGAGGTCGAAGCGGAAGCCGTCGACGTGCATGTCGGTGACCCAGTACCGCAGTGAGTCCATGATCAGCTGCAGGACGTGCGGGTGGCGCATCAACAAGCTGTTGCCGGTGCCCGTGGTGTCGTAGTAGAAGCCCGGGTCGGAGTCGACCAGCCGGTAGTACGCCCCATTGTCGATGCCGCGGAAGCACAGCGTCGGACCCAGGTGATTGCCCTCAGCGGTGTGGTTGTAGACCACATCGAGGATGACCTCGATATCGGCCTCGTGCAGCGCCTTGACCATGGACTTGAACTCCTGCACCTGCTGACCGCGCTGGCCGGAGGCGGAGTAGGCATTGTGCGGGGCGAAGAAGCCGATGGTGTTGTAGCCCCAGTAGTTCCGCAGCCCCCGGTCGAGCAGGTGCTTGTCCTGCACGAACTGGTGCACCGGCATCAGCTCCAGCGCGGTCACCCCCAGCCCGTGCAGGTACTCGATCATCACGGGGTGGGCGATGCCGGCGTAGGTGCCGCGCAGCCGCTCCGGGATTCCGGGGTGCTGCTGCGTCATGCCCTTGACGTGGGCTTCGTACAGCACGGTCTCGTGGTACTGCCACCGCGGCGCCCGGTCGTTGCCCCAGTCGAAATAGGGGTTGACCACGACTGAATGCATGGTGTGCGCGCGGGAGTCCAGCCGCTGGATGCGGTTCTCCTCGCGGCCGAAGCGGTAGCTGAACAGCGACTCGTCACCGTCGGCCATCCCCTCGACGGCCTTGGCGTATGGGTCCAGCAGCAGCTTGCTGGGGTTGCACCGCAGGCCCCGCTTGGGCTCGTACGGACCGTGGACGCGGAAGCCGTAGCGCTGCCCGGGCTGCAGGCCCGGCAGGTAGGCGTGCCAGACGAAGCCGTCGACCTCGGGCAGATCGACGCGTTGCCGTTCTCGCCGGGCATCGTCGAGCAGGCACAGCTCGACGCGATCGGCTACCTCGCTGAACACCGCGAAGTTGGTGCCGGCGCCGTCGTAGGTGGCGCCGAGGGGATAGGGGGTTCCTGGCCAGATCTCCATGTCCCGCTCAGGTTGCCAGTGAAGTGGCCCCACGCGCATCCGGTGGCGTATTCTGAATGCTCGTTCAGCCAGGGAGGCGCGGAGGAGTCATGCACCCGGATCGGCACGTCACCCCGTCGTCGCAGCGCCAGGTGCGCGATCACCTCGTCCTCAACTTCACCGACATGGCTGATTTCGCCGGTCGCGACGTGCCGATGATCGTCTCCGGTGACGGCTGCCACGTCATCGACGACCAGGGCCGCCGGTTCATCGACGGCCTGTCCGGGCTGTTCTGCACCAACCTCGGTCACTCCTTCGGCGCCCGCATCGGCGCCGCCGCGCACCGGCAGCTGTCCACGCTGGTCTTCGCCCCCTCGTGGTACCTCAGCCATCCAGGAGCGGGGGAGCTCGCCGAGCGCCTGGCGGGGCTGGCCGCGCCGCTCGGGCTGGACCGGGTCTTCCTGACCAGCGGCGGCGGCGAGGGCGTCGAGGCCGCCTGGAAGTTCGCCCGGCAGTACCACGCGGCCCATGGCCGGCCCCAGCGCCGCAAGGCCATCGCCCGCCGCCTCGCCTACCACGGCACCTCGCTCGGAGCGTTGTCGTTCACGGGTCTGCCGTCGTGCCGCCACCCCTTCGAGCCGCTGCCGGTGCCGACCGCGTTCGTCTCGAACACCAACTCCTTCCGGCACCCGCTGGCCGGCGACGAGGCGGCCTTCACCGCATCGCTGCTGGCCGAGGTCGAGGCTGCGGTGCAGTGGGAGGGCCCGGACCAGGTCGCCATGCTCATCGCCGAGCCGGTTCAAAACTCCGGCGGCGCCTTCACGCCACCCGCCGGGTACTGGCAGGGCCTGCGCGAATTGTGCGACCGGCACGGCATCCTGCTGGTCGCCGACGAGACCATCACCGGGTTCGGGCGGCTGGGGGAGTGGTTCGGCTCGATCCGCTACGGCGCCCGGCCGGACATGGTCACCTTCGCCAAGGGCGCCACCGCGGCGCACGCCCCGCTGGGCGGCGTGCTGATCTCGCCCCAGGTGGCCGAGCCCTTCATCACCGGCGGCCAGATGTACATGCACGGCCTGACGTTCAGCGGTCATCCGCTGTCGACCGCCGTGGCACTGGCGGCCCTGGACGTGTACGAGGAGGAGGCGGTGCTGGCGAATGTCCGTGACAACGAGCCCCACCTCGCGAGCGGGCTGGCGCAGCTGCGCGACATCCCGATGGTCGGCGACATCCGCGGCGCGGGGTACTTCTGGGCGATCGAGCTGGTGGCCGACCCCGAGACCCGGGAGACCTTCGACCCCGCCGCCGCCGAGTGGCTGCTGCGCGACTTCCTGTCGCAGCGGATGGACCACCTGGGCCTGCTGTGCCGGCTCGACGACCGTGGGGATCCGGTGATCCAACTCTCGCCGCCGCTGGTGGCGGACCGGGCGCTGCTCGACCGGATCGTCGCCATCGTCGGCGAGGCGTTGGAAGCGGCCTCCTCAGCCTGGCTGCAACGTCCGAGAGCTGCCTGAGATCGTGACGTCGGACGTCATGATCTCGGCGGGGACAGCGAGTTCGAGGGCGGCCGCCTGCAGCCAGAGCAGCCGGAAGCGGCCGGGGTCCAGGTCCGGATCGTCCAGCGCGAGCTGGATCGCCAGGCCGTCCATCAGGCACGCCAGGCGCATCACCACTGCCGGGATGTCGGCAGTGGTGAAGACGCCGGTGGCCACACCTGAGGAGACGACGTCGTGAAGCGCCCCCCGCCACCGCTGGTCGAGCGTGGCCCGGGCCGCCCGCGCCTTCTCCTCGCGCAGCGCCCGCACCCACAGCTCCAGCCACAGCACCCACTCGCCGATCATGCTTCCGGACCCGGCACCCAGCCCGGCCATCACCCGCAACCGCTCCACGGGGTCCGCCGTGGCCCGCAGGGCCTTCTCGACGTCGCGGTAGAACGCGTCCTCCAGCCACGTCAGCGCCTCGGTCAGGGCGCCGGCCAACGATCCGAAGTGGTAGAGCACCAAACCGGTGGAAGTCCCAGCCGCTTCGGCGATGTCGGCCACCCGCGCCCCGGCGAAACCCCGTTCACGCACCACGGTCACGGTGGCCGCGAGGATCCGCTGTCGGCGGTCCTCGGGCTCCATTGCCGTGGTCACGATGCCATCCTGACAGGAGCGCCATGACGCACGACTCCGCCTCGCATCACGAGCTCATCGAGCGCGCCGCCGGGTTCGTCACCGACGTGCTGATCCCGCTGGAGGTGACGGCGGAGCTGGCCGGCGGCCCGCTGCCGGACGCGGCGATCGCCAGCGTGCGGCAGGCGTCGCTGGACTTCCGGCTCCACGGCGGGCTGCACGCCCGCGAGCACGGGGGCAACGGCTGGAGCACCACCGAGTGGTTCCTCGTCGAGGAGCAGTTCGGCCGGGTGACCAACGGGGTCACCTGGTACATCCCGAGCGCGTACAACGTGTGGCGGGCCGCCACCGCGCCTCAGATCGAACGCTGGCTGGTCCCGGCGCTGCGGGGTGAGCTGCACGACGCCTACGCCGTCACCGAGGCCCATGCCGGTTCGGACCCGTCGGCGATCTCGACCACGGCCCGCCGGGTCGGCGAGCGCTGGCTGCTGGACGGCGAGAAGTGGTTCGTCACCTACGGGTCGGTGGCCTCGGTGATCATCGTCATGGCGGTCGCGACGACCCCGGCGCGGCCGGGGGAACGGTTGCCCACGCTGTTCGCGGTGCCCGCGGACGCGCCCGGCGTCGAGATCGTCGATGACCCCCCGTTCACCCACAACTACCCACACGGTCACCCGACGATGCGGTTCACCAGGGTGGAGCTGAGCGACGACGACATCATCGGCGGCCCGGAACGCCTCGGCGGCGGTGAGGAGCTGCAGCGGCGCTGGTTCACCGAGGAACGGCTGGGGATCGCGGCACGCTGCGCCGGTGCCATGCAGCGGCTGCTGACCGAGGGAGTGGCCTGGGCATGTGAGCGCACCCAGGGCGGAGCCCGGCTCATCGAGCACGAGGGGGTGTCGTTCCCGCTTGCCGACAGCGCCGCCGATGCCGCCGCGGCGCGGCTGCTGGGGCTGGAGGTGGCCCGGTTGGCCGACGCCGGCGCCGATCCGAAGCTGGTGCACGGCAAGGCCTCGATGGCGAAACTGTTCGCCTCCGAGGCCGCCGGCAGGTGCGCCGACCGGGTCCTGCAGACCTTCGGCGGCCGGGGCTACCTGCGGACCACGGCCGCCGAGCGGTTGTGGCGAGAGCTGCGAGTGGACCGGATCTGGGAGGGCACCAGCGAGGTGCAGCGGCTCATCGTGGCGCGCTCACTGGAGCGCCGCGGCGTGCGGGCCATGTTGACGTGACGCGCGTGAGGCTGATGTGACAAGTCCCGAGTGGCCGGGCTTGACCCGGCTGCTCGCGCCGCGCTCGGTGGCCGTCGTCGGCGCCACGGATCGCCCCGGTTCCTACGCCGGGCACACCCTGCTCAACCTCCGCCGGGCCGGCTTTCCCGGCAAGGTCGTCGGCATCCACCCGCGGCACCGCGAGGTGATGGGGGTGCGTTGCGTGCCCAGCCTCACCGACTTGGCGCACCCGGTCGACGCCGTCGTGGTGGCCACGCCCGCCGATACCGTGGCCGAGCTCCTGGAGCAGGCCGGGCAGATCGGCTGCGGCGGTGCCGTCGTCTACGCCGCCGGATTCGCCGAGCTGGGCAGGGCCGGTGCGCAGGTGGCCGCCATGGCGCCCGCCCTGCGCCACGGCCTGCCGGTGCTCGGACCCAACTGCAATGGGGTGGTCGCCGCCGCATGCCGGGCGCCGCTGTGGGGCGACGCGGTACGCCTGCCTGCGGAACCGGGCCCGGTGGCAGTCGTCACGCAGAGCGGGAACGTCGGGGTGGTGGCGCTGGCCCACCGCGGCGGCACCGGTCTGCACACAGTGGTCTCCGTCGGCAACGCCGCGGTGGTCGACAGCCCGGATGTCGTCACCGTGCTGGCTCGGACCGCCGGGGTGCGCGCGATCGCGCTCTACGTCGAGGCCGACGGTGACGGACGGGCGTGGGCCAGCGCTTTCGCGGCCTGCGCGGAGCGCGACGTCCGGCTCGCGGTGCTCAAGGTGGGCCGCAGCACGGCCGGGCGAGCGGCCGGTGCCGCCCACACCGCGGCGCTGGCCGGTGACCACCGAGTGTTCGCGGCGCTGGTGACCGAGGCCGGCGGCGTCCTCGTCGATGACCCGCACCGGCTGCTGGAGACGGCACGGGCGCTGGCGGCGGGCCGCCGCGACGCTCGCGGCCTGGCGGTGCTCACCTGTTCCGGCGGAGACGCGGCGATCGCAGCCGACCTGGCCGCCGGCACCGGATGCCGACTGGCCACGTTGGGCCGTGGCACGCTCAGTGCGGTCGCGTCGCGACTCCCGCCTGGCACCGTGCTGGGCAACCCGTTGGACCACACCAACATCGTGTGGGGGGACGCGGCGGCGGTGGCGGGGATCACGGAGACCGTGGCCGGCGACGCCGACGTCGGCCACCTGCTCTACGTTCAGGATCGCCCACCCGGTTCGACCGGCGCCGAGACTGACGAGTGGCAGGCGATGGTGTCGGGCGCGCTGCTGGGGGCCGCCCGGGCCGGCGTCGCCGTGGGCGTCGTCGCCACCTGCCCCGGCCAGGAACCGCCGGAGGCGATCGGCGGCCTGTGGCCCGCGCTGTCGGCGATCTCGGCACTCCAGCGACCCCCTCCCGAGGTCTCCCGGTTGCTCGACATCGCGGCGGCCGCGACCGCCGTGACCGCGGCGCCCCATCTGCCCGTTCCGGTCGAGCGGCCCGGTGGGATCGGCGAGCACGAGGCCAAACAGATCCTGCGGGCGCACGGCATCGCTGTGCCGGACGGTGGTATCGCCCCTGACCCGGCGGCCGCGGCCGAGATCGCGCAGCGGCTCCGATCGCCGGTCGCCGTGAAGCTCACGGCGGCGGGGCTGCTGCACAAGAGCGCGGTCGGCGCCATCGCACTCGATCTCCGGACCCCGGAGGAGGTGGTCGCGGCGGCGAGGCGGCTCCTGGCGATCGACGGACTGGACCCGGGTCGCCGCCTGCTGGTGGAGGCGATGGCACCGCCCGGCCTGGACGTGCTGGTCGCGGCCCGCACCGACGGCGTGGTCCCGGTCCTCGTCCTGGGAATCGGCGGGATCTGGGCGGAGGCGCTCGACGACGTCGCGATCATCGCGCTACCTGTCGACCGTGACCGGGTCATCGCGGCGGTGAGTCGGCTGCGGGCCTCGGCCATGGTGCGCGGCTCGGCGGGGGAGCCCCGCGCGCTGGCCGCGCTGGTCGATCTGGCCGTCCGAGCCGCCGAGGTGCTGCTCGCCGAGCGGCTGTCGCTGCTGGAGCTGAACCCCGTGCGAGTCACCGCACATCACGCCGTCGCCCTGGACGCCGTCGCCGTCCGACCGGCACCCCAAGGCGATGCGGACTCGATGAGGTCTGGACCGACGCCGCTTCCCGACCTATCCTGAACGCATGTTCAGTACGTCCCAGACTGCGCCACTCGATCCTGCCGCCGTGGCCGCCGCGATGTTGCCGTTCGGGCAGAGCAGCATGCTTCCGCCCGCCGCCTACACCTCGTCAGAGGTCTTCGCCTGGGAAGCCCGGACGTTCTTCTCGGGCTGGCACTGCGTCGGGCGCTCCGAGCAGGTGCGCGAGCCGGGGGCGCAGCGCGCCGAGCGGGCGGGCACGAGCAGCATCCTGCTGATCCGCGGCAACGACGGGGTGCTGCGTGGTTTCGGCAACGCCTGCGCCCATCGCGGTCACGAACTCCTGCCCTGTGGCGGTGCCACCACCAAGCGCGCCATCGTCTGCCCTTATCACGGCTGGTCCTACCAGCTGGACGGCAACCTGCGCAGCGCGCCCGGCTACGACGCCTTGGCCTCCTTCGACCCTGCGGAGCGCGGCCTCACCCCGCTGCGGGTCGCCGAATGGCACGGCTATGTCTTCGCGGACCTGTCCGGCCGCGCCCCCGACCTCGACGACTACCTCGGCGAGGTCGAGTCGCGTATCGCGCCCTACGCGCCCGAACGGCTGCAGGTCATGATCTCGCACGACTACACGATCGAGGCGAACTGGAAGGTCATCTCCGAGAACTACCAGGAGTGCTACCACTGCTCGATGATCCATCCCGAGCTGTGCGCGGTGACCCCGCCGGACAGCGGCGAGAACTGGGCGCCGGACCTGCCCGGCGCCTGGGTAGGCGGCTGGATGGAGCTGCGCGAGGGCGCCGTCACGATGTCCCTGGACGGCCATAGCGACGGCGTCACGATCCCTGGGCTGCCGGAGTTACTGCACAACCGCGTCGACTACATCCAAGTCTTCCCCAACCTGCTGATCAGCGCGCACCCCGACTACGTGATGACGCACCGGATCGTGCCGCTGTCGGCCGGCCGTACCTGGGTCGAGTGCGCCTGGGCCTTCCCGGCCGACGCCGCTGACCGGCCCGGGTTCTCCCCGGCGTACGCGGCGGAGTTCTGGGACATCACCAACAAGCAGGACTGGGCGGCGTGCGAGTCCGTGCAGCGCGGCCTGGAGTCCGGGTTCGCCAAGGTCGGGGCCCTCTCGCCGGAGGAGGAGACGACCTACCAGTTCGTCACCATGGTCGCCCGCGGGTACAGCGGCATCCCCGTAGAGCACAAGCAGGCGGTCGCCGTCACGGCCGGGGCCTCCAGCAAGCCCACCGCAGACGCGGTC
>CAZEYA010000122.1:0-12021 GCA_964516515.1 uncultured Kineosporiaceae bacterium
ACCGAAGTAAGCTTTGTTCTCCCGGCCGGGAAATCTCTCGCACTGGTGGGCCTGAACGGCGCCGGTAAGACAACGCTGGTAAAATTACTAACGCGCCTCTATGAACCACAGTCAGGACAGATACTTGTCGACGGCGTACCAATCCAGGAATACGACGTCACAGATGTCCGACGCGCGATGGGGGTACTTTTCCAAGACTTCCTCCAGTACGAGGCGACCCTGCGGGAGAACGTGGCCTTCGGGGCCGTGGAACACATCGAGGACTCAGACCGCGTGATGGATGCGGCACACGAGGCAGGCGCCGACGTTGTTGTCGCGGGACTTCCCCAGGGCATCGATTCTCAGTTGGGCCGCTGGTTCGCCGGGGGACAACAGTTGTCCGGCGGGCAGTGGCAGAAGATCGCGCTGGCCCGAGCGCTCTTCGCGCAGCCGACACTGCTCGTGCTGGATGAGCCGACTGCTTCTATCGATGCCGAGGCCGAGGCGGAGATTTTCATGAGACTTTCTGAGGCGGCCTCGACGACAACTACTCTTCTCATCGCACATCGCTTTTCCACCGTGCGGACTGCCGACTCGATAGTGGTTCTCGAAGGTGGCCGCGTGACAGAACAAGGCACACACGAGTCTTTGCTCGCGGCGGGCGGTCGCTATGAGCAGCTGTTCACCCTCCAAGCCCGTGGCTATGCCGCGACCGCCGCCACCAACGGATCATGACGACTCGGAACGCGGTGATACCGGCCGTCGTACTGCCGGAGGCTGCCACAGATGAACGTTATGTGAAGATGTGGGCCGAGTCCATGGCCAATTGCGGTGCTCGCCGGTTATGGCTGGGTGAGTCGACGGGTCTGTCGCCCAACATCCTGCTGGCTCTCCTGGGTCGAGAGGTAGGCCTGGCTACGGGCCTGTCGGTAGCGCTCACTCCCATGCAGCATCCGTTCGCGGCCGCCCGGGACGCCAGGACTGTGGCGGCCGTCTCTGGTCACGAGCACGTAGCGGCCTTCGGTCCTGGTTCTGCCATTGCCTCGGCAGCGTTGCTGGGGTCCGAGCAGCAGACGCCCGTCCAGGCCACCGCCCGCTACGCACGGACGGTGCGGGCGCTGTTGGACGCAGACATGGTCAATCGTTCCGGTACCGACCTGGCTGTGTCCGTTGCCCTGAGCCCGGCTGCGTCGCCGAGAGTGGAGGTGGGAATGGGCGTGTTGCGGCCGGCCATGGCCAGCGCCGCAGGCGAGGTCGCGGATGTAGCCGTGACGTGGTCAGCGCCGGGACCGTACATCGCGACGACTCTGATGCCGGCGATTGCTCGAGGTCATGGACAACGGCACAGCCCCGGGTCCTGTCGCGTGGTCGCGGTCGTCCACGTCGCCCTGACCGGCGGCGGGCGCAACGTCGCCGCCATGGTCGACGCCGCCACCACCGAGCACGCTGCCTCGCCGCACTATGCCGCCATGCTGTCCCGGGTTGGGGTGACGTACGACGATCCCGCCGACCGGGTGCGTTCCATGACGGAGTGCGGAGTCGTCTTGTCGGGTACGGCCACTGAGGTGTCCGCGAGGCTTGCAGCATTCGCTGACGACGGGGTCGACGAGGTCGTGCTCAACACCGTGGGGGTGGAACGGGTCTACGGTCGCAGCGCGGCAATCGATGATGCGACAGAAATCATGTCACGACAGGACGAATGGTCCGGCTGAGGCTGTCCCGTCCACGGCGACGAGGCAGCCACGGCGAGCGTAACCGCAAGCCTTGGCAACTTCTGCCGCCTCACGACTGCAGGAGAGCTGCCACGCGGCCGCGTAGCCAGGCAACCATGACCCAGAGGAATGCCATCGATGCTGCCGTCGCAGACAAGGTGGCGATGGCGTTGTCACCGGTCAGGGCACTGCCCGTTGCTGAGGGCACGATGGATGAGACAACCGCCGAAAACACCACCAAAGCTACCGGGACCTGGGCGAACCACAACGCGACCTGTGCCGGCCCGGAGTTGCCGAACGGCGTCTCCGCGCCGATCAGCAGCTCCAGCGGCAGTTGGCCCCGGCAGGCGGTGACTGACACTGCTACGGCGGCGGCGGGAATGGTCGCCGCGACCAGGACACTGCCCATGCTCGGCGCGTACCCCAGATGTCCGGAGATCGCGATCACGATCACTGCGCCACCGACTGCCACGGAAGCCCCGATCCGGCAGACACTCAGCATTGTCGACGCCAGGGCTTGCGGCAGATGTGCGGACCGGTGCACATCGTCGGTCTGGAGTCGGACGTTCTCGAGCAGTAGCGATACACCTCGGTAGACCAGCAGGACGCCGACCGCCGCGGCCGGAGGTGGATCGTCGAGCCACACGGTGGGAAGCAGGACGCCAGCGGCCACCCACACAAGACCCGCGGCCGGTGGCCCCGGCTGTCTAACCCACCCTGTCACGACGTGCCACAGGCATGCTGACAACGGCCCCCGGGCGGGGGGGTGACGCCGCCGTGGTCGGCGGCGTTGACCCAGCTCAGTCAACTGCCCCGCCAATCGGGTGTCGGCGCTCATCAGGGCCGCGAGCACGCCGTCGTAGCGGCCCGCACGGCTACGCAATGCCGCAGCCTGAATGCGGATGACTCCCAGCGCGGCGACGGCGGCGGTTGTTAGTCCCAGCGCGACGCAGAGCAGTAAGGCAATCGTGTCAGCAGCGGCAGAGGGGAACACGTCTCCGGTGACGATTGCCATCCACCCCCATGGTCCGGACCACCAGAGAGCTGCAGGCAGTTCCAGCCCTTGATGACGGAGAGCCGCGATCAGCGCGACCGTCGCGGCGACGGCGGCGCCCACCCGGAGGCTCGTAGCGACAACCCTCGCACTATCGGGCCGAAGGAACACTTGGCTCATTACGTTGCAGGCGCAGCAGATAAGGCCGACGAACGCCCCCGCGATGGCGGCTTGCACGATTCCGGGCACCGTAATCCGTTCGTGTCGCAGGACAGTCGACACTGCACCGGAAACGGCAGCCGCCCCCGCGCCGCATACCGAGAGAGTCAGCGCCGTCGAGACCACCCTCGACATCATGAGCCGCGGCCATGACAGCGGACCACTGATCACCCAGTCGATCTCAGCCGCTTCAGCGCGGACGGAGCCCCTCCAGGAACCGTCGTGCACCGACACGCTCAACAGGCCCAGGATGACGGCTGCCACAGCCACCGGGAACGCCGCAGCCCCTCTCGCCGCCACATCGGAATCAAGGAAGCGCAGATAATCGGCCCCCACGGCGCCGTACGGGACCACGTACAGGCAGGCCATCACACACACGACATATGCGACGTAGATCGATTGTGCCCGTGGCTTCGGACGAAGGCTACGGAGCAGGCTCCTCGCGCGCTGAGCTAACGCGTCTGGCCGCAGAAGATGCAATGTGCCGCTCCGCCCCGCTGGACCAGGTCCGCTGGGCGACCTCGTGCCACCAGATGACCCTCCTCGAGGACCGCCACGTCGTCCGCCAGAGCCGCAACGAGCTGAGGGTCATGGGTGGCAATCATGACAGCTACGCCGGCCCTGAGATCCTCAGCTACCCATTCGATGAGCGACTGACGCCGACTGACGTCCAGATGCTGCTCCGGCTCGTCGAGGAGGAGAACCTCGCGCGGTCGAGCCAACGCAGAACCCAGCGCTACCAGTTGCATCAGCCCTGCTGACAACTGGAACGGAAGGGAGTCCGAGTGCGTGGCGAGCCCAAGCTGGTCAACTATGGATTGTGCGACCTTCGGGGCGTCACGGCTGCCATGGGAGGTGGCTATCAGTAGGAAGTGCTCTTCAACCGTCAGATCCGGGTAGCAGGCCGGGGGGCCGAGAACAGCGGCGATCCGAGTCCGGGAATAGACATCTTCTTCGCGAACCAACCTGCCATCGAGTTCAACACATCCGGCACTCGGACGTTCACGGCCTGCAGCCAGGCGAAGGACCGTCGACTTACCCGCTCCGTTGGAGCCGTAGAGCATGGTGCAAGAGCCAGCCTTGAGCGACAACGTGATGTCACGCAGGACGGTTCGTGACCCATAGCGCTGTGACACACCGCAGAGCTCGAGGTTCCGCACCGCCCGCCCTCACTCCTTGCGTCTGGCCGACACCACGATGAGATAGGCCCCTGTCAGCAACATCGCGAACCCAGCCAGTCGGAGACCGATCGCGATCGCGCCCGTGACATCCTTGGAATCGCTCAGGCGAGCGGGGATATATGGAACCCCCAACAATGCAGCG
This sequence comes from uncultured Kineosporiaceae bacterium, assembly GCA_964516515.1. Taxonomy (GTDB): domain Bacteria; phylum Actinomycetota; class Actinomycetes; order Actinomycetales; family JBBAYJ01; genus JANNOG01. Next base: position 4,228 of record CAZEYA010000122.1, read on the forward strand.
ACACCTACTACGATGAGCACTATACATCCAGCGAGCGCTGCCAGTCTGACCATGGCCCCCTGCTTGTCAACCACCATGGACCAAGACTAACCCTGAGTCTTTGATGATCGACGCGGCGCGCGTGCCCGACCGAGGCGTGCTACCAGTGTTGGCGTGGGCAACCGTGCCCGGACCGCCCGCGCGCGGGTGATCATGACTGCGTGACGGACAACCTCGACCAGCCTGCCGCGCAGCTCGACCGGACCGCACCGCTGGGCGGGTGGCGGGACCGCTTCGACCTGCCCCCGGGCTTGGTCTACCTCGACGGCAACTCCCTGGGGCCCTTGCCCCGGGGGGTTGCCGAGGTGGTCGCCGACGTGGTGACCCGGCAGTGGGGTCATGACCTGATCACCTCGTGGAACGACCATGATTGGTGGCAGGCCCCGTCACGGGCGGGCGACCTGATCGGCCGGATCGTCGGCGCGCGCCCGGTCAGATCGTGGTGGGCGACTCCACGTCGGTGAACCTGTACGGGGCGTTCGGCGCCGCGAGGGGCATGCGGCCGCAGCGGCAGGTCGTCGTCACCGACCCAGGGATCTTCCGCACCAACCGCTACGTGCTCGACGAAGCCGCCCGGACCTGCACGTGCTGACGGCCACACCACCACAGCTGCCCGCCCTGCTGCACACCCGGGCCTCGCCGTCGGGTGCGGCTGCAGTACCTCGACGGTGGGCCGGGCGCTCCGGCGTTCAGTGACGTCGCCAGCCGCCATCTGAAGGCCCACACAGCACCGGCGGGCTACGTCGATCCGATCGCGGGGTGGCACGGTCATGCCCAGCTTTTCGCGATGTCCGAGGGTTACGAGCCGGCCCCAGATGTCACCCGGGCCAGGTCCGGGACACCACCGTTGTGTGGTTGCTCGCCCTCGAGGCGGCGGTCACCGCGATCTACGGTGGAGGTGCTGCGCCCGCCATCGCCGACGTCCGCGCCCGGTCCGTCTCGCTGACCGAATGGGTTCATCGACTGCCTGGACGCGTTGCTGCCGGAGGTGGCCGTGCTGACCCCCCCGGGACCCGGCCCGACGCGGCTCCCACGTCTCGGTGCGGCACCCGCACGCCTACGCTCTGGTGCGGGCCCTCATCGATCGAGATGTCGTCGGCGACTTCCGCGAACCCGACCTGGCACGGTTCGGGCTGACCCCCACTGGTCCTCGATCACGCCCAGGCGCTGACCGCGACCAGGACCATCCGCGAGGTGCTCGACGGCGGAGCGCACCTCGACACCCGCTGGGCGCACTGACCCACCGTGACCTGACGGATCAGCCGGACCGGGACCGCGCGAAGCCAGCCAGGGCGGCCACCTGGAACGGGTCCAGACTGGGCCGCACCACCCGCAGGGCGGCCTCGACATCGGCCAGGGTGATCTCTACGGACTCCATCGAGCGGCGCATCGCCGTCAGCGCCGCCTCAAGCACCAGCGCGGCTCAATCGGCGGCCGAGAACCCCTCGGTGCGCCGCCCGATCTCGGCAAGGTCGATGTCCGGCGCCAACTGGCTGTGCCTGGCGGTCGAGGTCAGGATCAGGGCACGCGCCTCGGCGTCGGGCGGCGCCACGAAGACCAGCCGCTCGAGACGCCACGGGCTCAGCACGGCGGCGTCGATCAGATCGGGTTGGTTGGTCGCCCCGATCACCGACACCCTGGACATCGCGTCGATCCCGTCGAGTTCGGTGAGCAACGCCGCGACCACCCGGTCGCTCACCCCGGAATCCGAGGACTGTCCCCGCTGTGGCGCCAGCGCGTCGATCTCGTCGAGGAAGACCAAGGCGGGGGCGGACTGCCTGGCCCGGCGGAACACCTCACGCAGGCCCCGCTCCGACTCCGCCACCCACTTGCTCAGCATCTCAGCACCCATGACCGGCAGGACCGTCACCTGCCCGGTGTCGCGTATGCCCCGTACGTCGCGTAACCACGCGTCACGGACACGGCCGCGGCGGGGTCCGGCATCGTCGCGTCCGTCACCTCAGTCGCCAGTTCCCCGGTCCACAAGGAGACGGCACCGGCCGCGGTCTGGGTGGTGGGGTTGTTCTGGGCGAACCCGTCCGGGACCCGCAGGACCCGTGTCGGCGCTGCTGTTGACCATGAGCACATCGTCAGGTGGTCGAGTACGTGATGCACACGTCAAGCTCGATCGCGACGGGGGTGTGGGCGTTGATCGCCCCGACGGTGGCGTCGGTGGTGAACAGTGACGCGTCAGCGGTTCCGCTGACTTGCACCCCGGCTCCGGCGGCCACGATCAACACTGTCGACCCGGTCGGTGCGGTGTTCCACGTCGTGGTGTTCGCGACCCGCCACCGCAGGGCAGCTGTCGGGCTTTGCCCGACGGCGGCGGGAGGACCGGCCGCTTCGACGTCGACGATGTCTCGGGCGTCCAGTTCCGGCCCGGGCTGGCCCAGGAGACGCTGCGCGATATGGCGCCACTTCTGGCCGCAGAAGGCATCGATATCGACAACATCAATGTCCCCGACATGGACGCCCTGCAACGCGCCTTGGACCGCGCCGTCGAACGGCGCAACCTGGAACTGTTCAGCCCCGTCGGGGCGACCCGCGACATCGCGGTCGCAACGCTACGGTGCGTCGTCCAGGCCGTCCTCGAAGGCGACACAGCCCGTGCCGCTGCCCTGCTCGAAGACGTTCAGCCCGAGTCTCCGGACAACTCGGTCGCCACCGTGGCCAGCTGCATCGGCATCACCCTGGGCCTGCTCGACGACTGGCTGTCCGGGCAGACCGACGCCGCCCCCGCAAGCCTCGCCCACCACACCCGACTGCCCGCCGGGCATTGGAACGGCGAACGCGCCGCCACTGACGTCCTCGCCCTGGCGCCCAAGGGCAGAGCGTTCCGCTCCCTGGGCAAACTCCTCACCCGCCAAGGCGGCCACCAGCTGCTCGCCGGCTCGTCCCTTGCCCTGGCCACCACAACGGGGACCTGGGCGGACCTCACCGACACTCAACCTGCCAAGTTGATCCCGGTCATCATCCGCTGACCAGCCTCAAGCGGTGCTAGACCATCGAGGCGCTGCGGGGTCTGTCGGCAGCTCCTCCACTGAGCGTCGCCAAGAATCGTATCGATGCCAAGACGGCTCCTATCTGTCGCTCGATGTCTGACAGATCAGCCTTGAGGTCGATGGCTTGTACGGACAGGCTGACGTCGGCGCCGACGATGTCGTAGCTGAATGACTGGTCGCTGGCGTCACCGGCGTAGATGAGATGGCCGACCGGCAGGCCGAGGCGGAGACAGTAGGTGACCAGTTGGTAGGCGTCGGCGTTCGGGAAGGCGCCGGTGTCGTCGAGCAGCTTGTACTTGGTATCTGCGACCGCCAAGATCCATGCCCCGTCGGCGACGACCAAGTCCGGCCTGATCGTGAGCCGCGCGTCCCTGTCGAGTGAGTAGGGCCGCTGTTTGAGGAGTTGGCCGGGCCCGTGGCGGCGCCACTGCTCGTCCAGGATCTGCGCGACCAGGGTTTCGAAGACCCAGGCCATGTTCAGGGCGAAGCCGTGGGCGACGACGTCGCCGGAGCGGTGCTCGACGCTGACGCCAGCGAGGACAAGGTCGGTGAGATGCAGCAGCCGGTGCAGGTCGGCGTTGAGCCGGGTTGCGGTCCAGGGCGGGAGCCGGGCGCCACCCGGGGGCGGGCGCACCCCGGTGAGCATCCGGTCGACTCGGCGAAGGCCGTCGGCGGTTCGTTTGGGTACGCCGGGCAGGCCGAGGAGGACATGGGTCGCAGCACGCAGGCGCCGATTGTCGTCGGTGTCAAGGGTCCACTCATCGACGGTGACCTCGATCGGGGTGAGGGCCCCGAATCGGCGCAGGGCCTGGTCGACCAGCCGGATCCGGCCGCGCACCACCGGTAGGGACTGATCCTCGGTCCGGTACCCGTGAGGTGGCCGACGTGCCAGCGCCCTCTGCGCCTCGCGTTCGAACAGCACCGCGAGGACAGCGCTCAGGTCGGCGTCGTCGGCTAGGCCGAGACGGGCCGCGTCGACCTGGAGCCCGCGGACTCCCTGGGCGCGGGCCAGCAGCTCCAGGACTCTGACGGAGCCGACCTTCGCTGCCACCCGGACGTCGAGATCGCCGCACCGGACCGCGCCGACCCATTGACCAGCGGCGACCCGCCAGCCGTCACCGTCGGGGGTGACGGTGACGAGCTTGGTGCCGTTCAGGGCAGCAGCTTCGGAGCGGGTCAGCTGGACCCCGGTGACAACCCCTCCTTCGGCTAGGTCCGCCAATGCGGCCCTGCTCATTCCGCCTCGTCCGTCGGCTCCTCGGCCGGGACCTCCCCAGCTGGCGGCTCCTCGTCCGAAGCGTCGTGGGCGACCGGAGGCAGGCCGAGTTCGGTCATCCACCGTGCGAACGGGTACCAGGACGCCAGCCGGTCCTGGTTGTCGTAGTGGTGCTCGCGGAGCATCGGCAGTAACTCTCGGCGCCAGAGCCGCTCCAGGGTCTGCGGGTCACCGGCGTTCGCGCGCATGAAGTACGAGGGGCCGAACGCCAGGGCCGGGTCCAGGCCTTGACGGATCATGCTGGCGTTGATCCGGTCATGCAGCTCCGCAACAGCAGCGGGTTGGCCGTTGGCTTCGCACCAGCGCCGCAGCACCCCGCGAAGGGCAGGCTCGGTGGTGGTGTCCATCGACAGGAATACGAACCTGCGGCGCATCGCGGCGTCCAGCAGCGCAATCGACCGGTCGGCGGTGTTCATGGTCCCGACGACGAACAGGTTCTCGGGCAGGCTGAACCGCTCCTTGCCGTCGCTGTACAACAGCTCGATATCGGCGTCGCGGTACTCCAACAGGAAGTACAGCTCGCCGAACACCTTCGCGATATTGGCCCGGTTGATTTCGTCGATGACCAACACGAACGGCTTGCCCGGCGCTTTGCGAGCCTCCTCGGCGATGCGTTTCAGTGGACCAGGGACTACGTCCAGGCCGGCGCCGAGACCACCGTCGGCGCTGCGGACCGGGCGGAAGCCCTCAACGAAATCCTCGTATGAGTAGGTCGGGTGGAACTGGACCAGCGCCTGTTCCCCCTCGTTCAGACCGCATGCCTTCAGCAGGGCTCGGACCAGGAACGTCTTGCCGGTGCCGGGCGGCCCTTCCAGGACGACTTGGTGCCGCTCGTTCAGGCACACCAACAGCTCCCGCAGCCAACTGTCGTCGCCATGATGCAACTGCTTCGCCAGGGCCACCGTGTCGCACCCGAGGACCGCGTGCTCTATCGCTGGCTCTCGTGTCGCGAGCGGGTCAGGGGCGTCCTGGTCGATCTCCGTATCAGACCCGGGCAGGGCGTCGTGGTCAATGATCTCTTCAAGGGCCGCACTGACTTCGGTCAGGTCGACGACGTCGTCGCCGGGAAAGCGCAACCTGCTGCGCAGACTCGACGCCAAGGTCGTTATCTCGGTGCCGCTGTCATCCGCCCAGTCCACCAAACGGCGCAGCACCGTCGACCCACCGATCGACTCACGGTCAGCCGTACCAGGCAGGAGCCGGCCAAGGCGCAGCTTGCCGCCGTCGACGGTCGCGACCAGGTCGCCGGCCTGCATACCGAGGACGAATGCCCACACGTCACGCTTCTTCGCTTCACGCTTGACCACCGGCATATCGCTATACAGCGAGTCGATCAGGGCCCCGAGGGTTCCCTGGGACAGCTCCGCGGGCAACTGCGTCAGCCGACCCACGGTAAGCGTCACGAGCCCTTGACTGACCCACGACGGAACCCGGTTCTGTTGGTCGACCTCACCGCGCACCAACCAGGCGCGGGTCGCCTCAGGCTGCCCACTCCACCGTTGCGCCAGCGGCGGCTCCTCATAGCGGACCCCGTGACCACCCTGCTCGCTCTGGAGGCGCAATGTCAGCTCGAACAGCCTCTGCTCGGGGTCACCAAGGAGCAGCTTGCCTTCCTCGGCGAACGCCTCCGCGATCCGATTCCGGTCCGAGCGGTCGAGCACGGTGGTGAAGAACCCAGGGAATGCCAACAAGCAGAGCAAGCTGAGGACGTGTTCGTCGACGCCAGCAGCCTCTGATGTAAGGTTCCGCCACGCCCAAGGCCCCTTCCAGGCGCTGTTCCGCCGTTCCTCGGGTTCTGACCACCAGTGCTCAAGGACTGCTGTGAGAGACCGCAGCAGTGCCGCCGGATCTGTCGCGAGCTGCTTCCCCCGGGGAACGAATCCGTGCTCGAGGTCTGCCGAGAACGTGATGGGCAGGCTCGGTGGATCGGCCAACAACATCAACGGGTTGCGGATCCGTTTGCGTTTGACCGTGCCTTTCAAGTCAGCGAAAGGGGCCAGCAGCAGGGCCAGTCCTTCGGCAGCCAGCAGCCGGGCAGCCGGATCCTCCAACCCGGGCAGTGTGGTGGGGACGACGCCACGGGTGTCCTGCAGGTAGCCCCGCAGGCTCCTGGTTGCTTCGGGTGTCCAGGCGCGCGCCGTCGGGTCGAACGCCGAAGTCCCGTCGCGCCAAGCATGCAGGATTGCGGTGGCGGCGCGAAGTGCGTGGGCGGCACCCGGGCCGGAATGGACGACCGAGGTCTGCGGGTCAGCGGGCCAGTCGGGCAGCTGCTCCTTGCGCGCGACATCCCAGGCCTCGTACGAGGGCCCCGCCGCCAGGAACAGCTCATCCGGGTCCTCGTGTGCCGCCAAGGCCGCGCGTCCTTCGCGGGTGATCCGCAGGCCGTTCTCGGTCATGTGCAACCAACCTGAGTTTTGAAAGCCGCTGATATTCCAGCCCAGGTTCACCCACGCCCGTTCCGCCCCCGTCGGTGTCAGGGACAGGTCGTACGGCGTGAGCGGCACGATCGTCTGGAGCTGCTTCTGAAGATCAGGCAACGGGAGCGGTGCCTCGTGGCGGGCCAGGACCTGCAACATCTCGCGGAGGCGGTGGTGACAGCGCTGGTTCCAGTCCGGGTCCTGCTCGGCTTCGACGTCACTCACGCCTGTGCTCCTATCTGTCGTGGGCCTTCACCGCCCTCCCTGTCAGGATGGTGTGAGACACCCCGGTAGACGGGGTTGGCTTACGGAGGGCGTTGGATGGAGACCCGATCATGACGGATAAGTTGGTGCAGGACCCTGCTCCTCGTCCGAGTAGGCGTACGTTCACTGCCGAGTACAAGGCCCGGATCCTCACTGAGTATGAGTCTGCGGCGCACGGGGATAAGGGTGCGGTGCTGCGCCGGGAGGGCCTGTTCCATTCTCACGTCCGGGAGTGGTCTGCGGCCCGGGATGCTGCGACGTTACGGGCACTGTCGGGGCCTGGGCCGGCGAAGAATCATCACGGGCGCAGCAAGGAGCAGATGGAGAACGACACACTGCGTGCGGATAACGCGCGACTGACCCGCCAACTCGAGCAGACCAGGGTGGCGTTGGACATCATGGGAAAAGCGCACGTGCTCTTGGAGAACGCCTTCGAGAGCACGCCCAGGCAGACCTGGTCGGCCAGGTCATGAACGCCGCGGTCATCGAGCTCACGGCCGCAGGAGTTCCCACGGTCACGGCGTGCGCATTGACCGGGCGTTCCCGCGCGACGCTGCACCGGCGCGCTGCACGAGCCGCCGACGCGGTGTCGTGTGCGTCCCGGGAGCCGGCGGGGTCACCGGTGCCCGCCGTTGGTGGGAACGCCCCACTGGTGCGGGCGCGGCGCGTGACGCGCCAGTCGTTGAGCGACACCGAGCGTGAGCATGCCCGTGCGTTGCTGACCTGTCCCGCCTACGCCGACTGAGGAGCCCGGCGTTCTCCGGACAGTGGGTTGCGGGTTTATGCTGCGATGTTG
>CAZEYA010000123.1:0-2311 GCA_964516515.1 uncultured Kineosporiaceae bacterium
CCGGGCGAGGCGGGTGACGGTCTGCATGACCGCTTCGCCTGGGGCTACCGGTGGGAGCACGAGCTCGCGGTGCTGTGTGACCGCACACTCCCCGCACGGATCCGTGCCGCCGGCTTCACCCTGGCCTCCTGGTCCGATCTGGCCGACGGCGAAGGGATCCCTTGATGAGCAGGGTCAGCCGGGCGGTCCTCGGGCTCTACACCGGGCGTTCCGTCGCCACTCGGGCCCATGTCCGCATCCGTTGGGTCACCTGCCCGTTCCCGGCGGTGGCGGCGGTCGTCCCCCCCGTCGGACGGGTGCTCGAGGTCGGCTGCGGCCACGGTCTGTTCTCCTGTTACCTGGCGGTGGCGTCCTCGGGGCGGCAGGTGCACGGCGTGGACCTCGACCCCGACAAGATCGACGACGCGGGGGCGGCGGCCGGCCGAGCGCGCGGGCTCGGGGCGTCCGTTGAGTTCGCGGCGGCACCGTCGGGGGCGGTGCCGGCCGGCCCATGGGACGCAGTGGTCATCGTCGACGTGCTCTACCTGCTCGACGCGGCCGGTCAGCGCGACCTCATCGCGCAGTGCGCTGCCCGGCTCGCTCCGGGAGGAGTGCTGGTCGTCAAGGAGATGGGAACCCGGCCCCGCTGGAAGTTCCGGTGGAACACCGTTCAGGAGACGCTGTCGGTCCGGGTATTGCGGATCACCGTGGGCCGAGACCTGACGTTCCTCCCGCCGAACGAGCTGGCCGGCGCGATGCGCGAAGCCGGGTTGCAGGTCACCGTCGACCTGGCCGTCGACCGCGGCCGGCCGCACCCCCACCACCTCCTCGTGGGCCGCGCCTGATCACACGGGCCCCCGCGCGCATCCACCAGCCGGGTGTCACGCTCGACTTCATGTCCTTGCCCGCTATCACCACCGCCGATGTGCTCTATGTGGCCGGGGGTCTCGGTGTCCTCGCTGCGGCGATCCTGCCGCTGCTGGTGCGAGGCCGGGCGGTGTCCACGGCCATGGCCTTCGTCGCCGTGGGTGTCGTCGCCGGGCTGCTGCCGATCCCGTTGCCGGATCTCGACCCGGTGGCCAACTCCGCGGTGGTCGAGCGGCTCACCGAGGTCGCGGTGATCATCGCGATCATGGGCGTCGGGCTCTCGATCGACCGGAAGCTGTCCTTGCGGAACTGGGCGACCACATGGCGGCTATTGGCCATCGCCATGCCGCTGACCATTGCCGGGATCGCCTTGCTCGGCTGGGGAGTGATCGGCCTCGCCCCGGCGAGCGCCCTGCTGCTCGCCGCGGTGCTGGCGCCCACCGACCCGGTGCTCGCCGGTGACGTGCAGTTGCAGGGACCGAACGAGGGCGGCGACGACGAGGTGCGCTTCGGCCTCACCAGTGAGGCCGGGCTCAACGACGGGCTGGCCTTCCCGTTCGTGTATCTGGCGGTATTCGTCGCGGCGGGGAGCAGCGTGGTGGAGTGGGGGCCGCGGTGGTTCGCGTGGGAGCTGGTCGGCAAGGTCGTGGTGGGGGTGGTGGTCGGTGTGGCGGTGGGCTGGCTGCTGGGACAGCTTTCCTTCCGTGCCCACTCCAGTTCCGTCAGCTTCGCCGAGGCGGGCGACGCAATCGTGGCCCTCGGGGCGGTATTCCTGGCCTACGGCCTGGCCGAGACGCTGCAGGGGTACGGGTTCCTCGCGGTGTTCGCGACAGCGGTCATGGCCCGCCGCTCCGATCCGGAACACGAGTACCACGAGGTGCTGCACTCGTTCATCGGTCAGGTCGAGCGGCTGTTCGAGTTGGTGCTGCTGCTGTTGTTCGGAGTGGCGATCGCTCGTGGCCTGCTGTCCGACCTGAGCCTGGCCGGTGCCCTGACCGGGGTTGCCGTGGTCTTTCTGGTCCGGCCGATCTCGGGCTGGTTGTCACTGCGCGGCTCCCGGGCGGGCACCGGGCAACGGGCAGCGCTGGCCTTCTTCGGGGTCCGTGGGATCGGCTCGTTCTATTACCTCGCCTATGCCGCGGGGGAGGAGTCCTTCCAGGGCGTCGACGAGCTGTGGGCCACCGTCGCCTTCACGGTGCTGCTGTCTGTCGTGGTGCACGGCGCCTCGGCCACCCCCGCGATGGAGGCGCTCGATCGCGCCAGGGGGCGCCAGCGCCCGGACCCCGGCGACGAGGACGACAGCCGGCCCAACATCGCCGAGGACGAGCGGTCCGCTCCGGCGAGACAGGAGCCACCGGTTATCGCTTGATCGGTTCGCGACTCACCGGCTATCGCTTGATCGGTTCGCGACTCACCGGCTACCGCTTGATCGGTTCCCGGCTCACCGGCTGCCGCGGGCGGGCCA
>CAZEYA010000123.1:2411-11875 GCA_964516515.1 uncultured Kineosporiaceae bacterium
CTCACCGGCTACCGCTTGATCGGTTCCCGGCTCACCGGCTGCCGCGGGCGGGCCAGCAGCGGCTCACGGCGCACGATGGGCATGACCAGCGGCTCCTCGGCCATGACGGTCACCTCGTGCCCATCATGGCGGAGGGTCAACGAGGCGTCCTTGCCGTCACGCAATCGGTAGGTCACCTCCTCACCGGCCACCTCCACCTGCAGCCGCATCCCGTGCCACATGACGCGGAAGGACAAGCTGGTCATCCCGTCGGGCAGCTGCGGCGCGAAGGCCAACCCGCCGCCGTGGTCGCGCAGGCCGCCGAACCCGGCGACCAGCGCCAGCCAGGCGCCGGCGAGGGAAGCCATGTGCAGCCCGTCCCTGGTGTTGTGATGCAGGTCCGCCAGATCGATCAGCGCGGCCTCGTGGGCGTAGTCGTAGGCGAGGTCGAGGTGGCCCACCTCGGCGCACATCACGGCCTGGGTGCACGCCGACAACGACGAGTCGCGCACGGTGCGCCGCTCGTAGTAGTCCACGGCCCGGGCCTTCTCCTCCGGGGTGAACTGCTCACCGCACCAGTGCATCGCCAGGATGACGTCGGCCTGCTTGATCACCTGCTTGCGGTACAGCTGGACGTATGGCTCGTGCAGCAGGAGCGGGTACCGGCCGATAGAGGCCTCGAAGTCCCACTCCGCGAGCCGGGTGAACAACTCCGACTGCTGGTGGACCCGCAGCCGGTCGTCGTAGGGGACGTGGACGTTGTCCGCGGCATGCAGCCATGACGCCGCTTCCTCGTTGTCCACGCCCAGGTCCGCGGCGTGCTGCGGGTGCCGCTCGCAGGCCTGGGCGGCGGCGCGCAGATTGCGGGCCGCCATCAGGTTGGTGAAGAGGTTGTCGTCGGCGACCGCGCTGTACTCGTCGGGCCCGGTGACCCCGTCGATGTGCCAGGTGCCACGGGCGTCGTGATGACCGAGCGAGACCCACATCCGCGCCGTCTCGACGAGGAGTTCCAGGCCCCACTCCCGCTCGAACGCCAGGTCCCCGGTGACCATCCGGTAACGCTCCACCGCATCGGAGATGTCGGCGTTGACGTGGAAACCGGCCGTGCCGGCCGGCCAGTACCCGGAGCACTCCTGGCCGCGGATGGTCCGCCAGGGGAACGTCGCGCCCGCCAGGCCGAGGGTGGCCGCACGCTCCCGGGCCATCGGCAACGTCGAGTGCCGCCAGCGCAACGCGTCCGCCGCGGCCGACGGCAGCGTGTAGGTCAGCACGGGCAGCACGAAGCCCTCGGTGTCCCAGAACGCATGCCCGTCGTACCCAGGACCGGTGAGGCCCTTGGCGGGGATCGCGCGCTGCTCGGCCCTGGCGCCGGACTGCAGGACGTGGAACAGGCCGAACCGCACCGCCTGCTGCATGTCGGCGTCGCCGCCCACCTCGACGTCCGCGGCGTCCCAGAAGCGGTCCATGTACTCCCGCTGCTCCTTGACCAGACCTTCCCAGCCAAGGGTGCGCGCTCCGCTCATCGCCCCAGCGACCTGGTCGCGCATCGCCGGAGTGGAGCGCTGGCTGGACCAGCCGTAACCGAGGTACTTCACCAGTCGAAGCCGCTCGCCGGGCGCCAGCGTGGCGAGCACGGTCGTCCGGGCCCAGTCGGGCCGGGTATCGGTGCCCACCTCGTAGTCCACGGAGGAGTCCACCTCGTGGTCCATCGCCGCGGCCAGCAGCAGCTTGCTGACCCTGGTGCGGTGGACCAGCATGGCTCCGGATCCGGTGGTGTCCTGCTCCACCGGTTCCAGTGGGCTGCCCAGCGCCGCGGCGACCCGAGGGTCGTTGGACAGCGTTGGCTGGTCCTCGTTGGCGACCAGCTCCGACTGCAGGATGACGCGCACGTCCTGACCGATGGCCGCCACTTCGTACTCGATCGCCGCGACCGCGCGTTGCGCGAAGGAGACCAGGCGGGTGGAGCGCACCCGGACCCGGCATCCGGCCGGCGAGACCCACTCGACGTCGCGGCGCAGCACGCCGGCGCGCATGTCCAGCACGCGCTCGTGGGAGATCACCTGGCCGTAGCGGACATCGAAGGGCTCGTCATTGATCAACAGCCGGATCACCTTGCCGTTGGTGACGTCGACGACGGTCTGGCCCTCTTCCGGATAGCCGAAGCCCGCCTCGGCATAGGGCAACGGCCGCAGCTCGAAGAACGAGTTCAGGTAGGTGCCCGGAATGACGAACGGCTCGCCTTCGTCGAGGTTGCCACGCAGGCCGATGTGCCCGTTGGACAGCGCGAACACCGACTCGGTGTGGGCCAGGCCGTCGAGGTCCAGGCGCGGCTCGCGGACGTGCCACGGCTCGTTGGGGAAGGGCGATGATCCGGTCACAGCAGTTCCGCCAGGTCGCTCACCACGATGTCGGCGCCATGGTCGTGCAACCCGTCGGCTTGACCCACCCGGTCGACTCCGACCACCAGCCCGAAGTCACCGGCGCGGCCGGCCTGGACCCCTGCGAGGGCGTCCTCGAAGACGGCCGCCTGCTGGGGAGCCACTCCCAGCCGCCGGGCCGCCTCGAGGAACGTGGCGGGCGAGGGTTTGCCCGCCAGGCCCTCCTCGCGAATGGTCACCCCATCGACCCGAAGCTCGACATAGGGTGCCAGCCCCGTGACCTCCAGCACTGCAGCCGTGTTGGCGCTGGAGGAGACCACTGCCCGGCGCAGCCCCGCCTCTTGGGCCGCTTGCAGATAGCGCCGGGAGCCCTCGAAGACGACGACGCCACCGCTTCGGATCACCTGCAGGACCAGTTCGTTCTTGCGGTTGCCGATGCCGTGCACGCTGGCGGTGGCCGGCTCGTCGTCGAGGGTGCCATCGGGCAGCGTGATCCCTCGGCTGGCCAGGAAGTCCCGGACGCCGGCCTCGCGCGGTTTGCCGTCGACGTAGCTCAGGTAGTCGGCGACAGGGTCGAACGGCACGAACGGCACGCCCGACGACTCCGCGCGTACCCGCAGGAAGTCGTCGAACGTCTGCGTCCAGGCCGTGTTGTGGACCGAGGCGGTGTCGGTGAGGACCCCGTCAAGGTCGAAGAGGCAGGCGGTCACGGTGTCGGGCAGACCAAGCACGAGGCTGACCTTCACACACCCGTGCGGTCCCGGCCAGCGCTGGCGGGCGGCACATATCATTCGTCACATGTCCGTTGCAATCGTGGACCTGCCGAGCTTCACGTTCGAGGCGTTCCTCGACGCCGAGGCGGCCGAGCAGTACGGCGTGCGTTCGGAGTGGGTCGGCGGGCAGGTGTACGCGATGTCCGGCGGCTCGGAGCGCCACGACCTCGCGGCAGGCCTGCTGTATCGCCTGCTGGCGCCCTCGGCCCTGTCCGAGGGATGCCGCCCCTTCACGCATAACCGCCTGCTGCGCACCGAGCACGCCGCCTACTACCCGGACGTGATGGTGGTGTGCGGGCCCGCGGCCCACCGGCTGTACGAGACCGACGCCGGGGTCATCGCGGAGGTCCGGTCGCCCGGCACCACGGACCTGGACCGCCGCGAGAAGGCCGGGGTCTACTCGGGTCTTGCGGGGTTGCAGGCCTACGTCCTCGTCGACCCCGACGAGCGGGTGTTCGATGTGGCCACCCCTGTGGTCGGCGGCGGCCTGACCTGGCGGCGGTACACCGACGGGGCGGTGGTGGTGCTGGCCGGGACGAGCATCGACCTGCGGTCCTTCTACGACCAGATCGATCGCACCGCCACCACATAGAACGTCTGTACGAGGACGGTAGTACCATCGCGTTGTGACGTGGGCAGTGCAGGCGTCCCTGCTCGATGAACTCCTTCCGGGGACGACCGCCAGGCTGGGCCCGTTGGCCGGCCGCATCGAGCGGACCTGGCTCGCCGATGGTGCGTGGGTCGACGTGCGCCCCGGCTGGGTCAGCGGCTCTGATCAGCTGTTCGACGCATTGATGGACAGTGTCGCCTGGCGGGCCGAGGAGCGGCCGATGTACGAGCGGGTGGTGGCGGTCCCGCGACTGCTCGCCTGGTTCGGCGAGGGCCAGGCTTGGCCCGACGCGCTCCTGACGCAGGCCCGCGACGCCCTCGATGCCCACTACGAGCTTGCGCCGGCCGAGAGCTTCGTCTCCGCCGGGTTGTGCCTGTACCGCGACGGTCGCGACAGCGTCGCCTGGCACGGTGACCGGATCGGGCGCAGCCGTCACGAGGACGTGATGGTCGCCATCCTCTCCATCGGCGAGCCTCGGGCCCTGCACCTGCGGCCGAGGGCCCGTGGCGACGGCCGTGACGGTGGCCGTGGTGGCGCCGCGACCGTGCGTCACCTGTTGGGTCATGGCGACCTGCTGGTCATGGGTGGTTCCTGCCAGCGCACCTGGGATCACGCGGTGCCCAAGACCGCTCGTCAGGTCGGCCCCCGCATCAGCATCCAGTTCCGCCCGCAGGGAGTCGCATGAGGGACGACCTACAGGGACCCCCGTGGTGATGAGTTCCTCCTGCGCTCCGGCGTCGGCCCGACTCGCTCAGAGGAGCTCCCGCAGCTTCACCGCGAAGGCCTCGGGCTGCCCGGCGTAGCCGTGCTCGCCGCCCAAGAAGCCGCCGTGGTGGCTGGGGAACACCGTCGCCTGCTGGCCGAGCAGGTCCGCGGTGGCGACCGCGGTGCGCGCGGTAAAGGTGCCGGCGGACTCCTCGCCGACCGCGATCACGACCCGTGTGGGCGCCGCCGCCAGTGCCTCGGCGTCAGGGCGGTAGTCGCTGACTGCCCAGGACCGGTCGGACAGCAGCGGGTCATCGCGGGTGCCATCGTCCTCGGTCGGCATCCCGAACGCGGCGGGGTCCGGTACCGGCTGGGCGAAGTACTCATCGGTGAACTCGCCCAGCCATGACGTCATGGCGATGAAGGCCGCCATGCCGGCGTTCGAGCCCCTCGCTTCGTAGGCCTCCCGCACAGCCGCGCGGGCGCGCTCGACCGCGGCTGCGTCCGCCACTACCGGGCTGAGGGGTGGCTCGTGCGCGACCAGGGTGACGACATCGCCGGGATGCGCGGCAACGAGGGCGAGCCCGGTCACCGCGCCGCCGCTGCTGGCGAACAGGTCGACCGGGCCCGCGCCCAAGGCCTCGACGAGCGCGTGCACGTCGGCGGCCTGGACGTCGGGTACGTGGTCGAGCCGCCCGTCCTTGCGGGTACTGCGTCCCAGGCCGCGGGGGTCATAGGTGACCACGGTGCGATCGGGGAATTGCGCGGCCAGCGATGCGAACCCGTCCGCGCACATCGGCTGACCGATCATGAGCAGTGGCGGGCGGCCCTCGGCGGTGGGCAGGGGGCCGTGTATGTCATAGGCCAGGTCGACCTCGGGAGTCCGGAGCACATGGGTAGTCATGTTGATCGGACGACGGCCGCACGCCGAACTCATCGGGGACGCTGGGGAAGGGACCTGGGTGGGCCGGTCCTGGCGACCCATGGCGGCGGCGGCGGCCGCGGGTCAGCATCCGCCCCCCGAGCGCAGTGGCATGAGCGCCGCAGCCAGGCCGCCGACGCCGACATCGATGATGGTCAAGGGCAGCCCCAGAATGGCCGCCGCCGCTCGCGCGGATCCGACCAGGTCCCCATCGCCTGCGTCCTGCGCCAGCCAGACCACTCGCCGATAGTTCCCGAAGTAGTCCTCGCGCAACTCGGGGAAGCGGTCCAGGCCCAGCTCGACGACGACGCTGCGGGCGAACGAGCGCAGCAGGTAGTCGGTGAGGAAGTACGTGCCGGGCTCCTCGGTCAACAGGCCGGCGATCCGCTGCACCCCGGCGAAGACGTCGTAGCAGTGACTTCCCGGCAGTCGCTGGACCCCGTGGCGGGTGAGCACCTCCTCCAGCGCGCCGCCGGTGCCGCACTCGGCATAGGCGACGAAGAGCCGGTCGTGCCACGGCCGGACCCGGGTCAGCTCCGCGTCGACCTCGGGTGCGATCCGCTGGGGCCGGTTGTGCAGCAGCGGCGGCAGGGGGTACACCCGTACGGTCCAACGCCGGTCGCGGGCGACGTCCGACACGTGCCGGGCCAGCGCTCCGCAGGCGACCACGCCCACATCGGCCAATTCCGTCGCCACGTCTCAGCTCGACCCTGGGAAGGCCAGCTTGTCGATGAAGAGGTCGTTGAAATCGGCCCGGTCCGACAGCTCGACGTAGGTGATCTCTTCCAGGAGCGCGTCTGCCCCCTTGCGCTCGTTCATCGACAGCAGCGCCATCTTGGCGCCCTCGCCGGCGACGTTGCCTGCCGAGACGATCCGCATCACCGGCAGTCTGGGCACCAGCCCGATCCGGATCGCGTTCGTCGGCGACAGGTAGGACCCGAACGAGCCGGCCAGCAGTACCTGCTGCAGGTCCTGTTCGGTCAGCCCCAGCTCACCGAGCAGCAGCGCCCAGCCGGTCGAGATCGCCGCCTTGGCGAACTGCAGCTCGCGCACGTCTCGCTGCGACAGGTAGATCGACGCGGCCGGGTCGTCCCCACCCCGCCAGTCCAGGACGAACACCCGCTCACCGGTGCCGGCGAGCACGGTCAGCCGCGGCGCGAGCACCGGCGCGGCCAGCGCTGCCTGCTCGACCGTGACGAACTTCCCCGAACGGTCCAGCACACCTGCGCCGACGAGCACCGCGCACGCGTCGACCAGACCGGAGCCGCAGATCCCCGCCGCGGGCTCCCCACCGATGGTGCCGATCAGCAGCTCACCCTCGACCAGCGTGACGGTCTCGATCGCACCGGGCGCCGCCCGCATTCCGCACTTGATGGACGCGGCCTCGAACGCCGGGCCGGCTGGTGCTGCGGTCGCGACCAGCCGGGCGCCGTCGCCGAGCACGATCTCGCAGTTCGTGCCGACGTCGATGAACAGCCGGACCCGGTTGTCGCGGTCCATCCCGCTGGCCAGCGCCCCGGCGATGATGTCGCCGCCGACGTAGGCGCCCAGCGCCGGCAGCACCACGGCCCGGGCCCGGGGGTGCAGGCTCAGCCCGAGGTCCGCGGCCCGCAGCCCCTCGAAGGCCCGCGCCGCCATGACGAACGGTGCCACCCCCAGTGCCTCGGGATCGATACCGAGGACGAGGTGCACCATGGTCGCGTTGCCGGCCACGGCGACCTCGTAGACATGGTGCGGGTCGACGCCGGCCTCGGCGCAGACCTCGGCGGCCAGCGTGGCGAGCGTCTGGTGTGCCGCCGCCTGCAGCCGCGCCAGCGCCTTGGTGTCCAGCATGACCGCGCTGATCCGGCTGATCACGTCGGCGCCGAACGGCTGCTGCAGGTTGAGCATCGACCGCACTGCGGCGGGCGTGCCGGTCGCCAGGTCCAGCAGGGTGGCCACCACCGTCGTCGTCCCCAGGTCGAAGGCGATGCCGTACCGCCAGGAGGTGGTGTCGCCCGGTTCGACGTCGATCAGTGCCTCGTCGACCACCACCGCGGTCACGGCGAAGTCGTTGCGCCGCAGCAGCTGGGGCAGCGCGCGCAGCACCTCGGCGTCGACCTTCGGCTCCAGGTCGGTCAAGGCATCGAGCAGCCGCTCGACGTCGGTCCGTTGATCGGCCAGCGTGGGTTCGGCGAGTTCGACGAACCGCTTCTGCACCGCGGGCCGCAGGATGACTTGGCGGCCGACGCCCACGGTGGCCGCCTTGGGGCGGGTCGTCATCGCCGGCACGTCCACCACCAGGTCATCGACCGCGCGCGCCACGCACGCCAGCCGCCAGCCGTCGCGGACCTCCTCGGCGTGGAAGGCCCGCAGGTCGAGGCGGCCCGCCGGCGCGGTCCCGGATCTCACTCGTACCTTGCACTTCTTGCAGGTGCCGTGACCGCCGCAGGTGGAATCGATCGCGACGCCATTCCACGACGCCGAGTCGAAGACCGTCACGCCCGGCGGGACGCTGACCTTGCGGGGCGGCCGCTCGCCCTCGCCGGATCCGGGCAGCAGCCGGAACTCGATGCCGACGCGCCCGAGGCTTTCGGTCATTTGGCCCGCTGGGCGCGGAAGGCGCTGATCCAGTTGCCGCCCCACGGGTCCAATCCCAGCAACAGGTCCGATGCCCGCACGGCCTGCACGATCTGCGGTGTCCGGCCGTCCATCACCGCGCTGGTCAGGCCGTGGGCCATCGCCATCGGCAAGAAGGCGGCGTTCAGCGCGTGCCGGTTGGGCAGTCCGAAGGAGACGTTGGAGGCGCCCAGCGTCATGTTCAGGCCCCACCGCTCGCGGATCGCCGCGATGGTCTGCAGCGTGATGGTCACCGCCTCGGTGTCGGCGCCGACGGTCATCGCCAGCGGGTCGATGACCAGGTCCTCGATCGGGATGCCGTGCCGTTCGACGGCCCGGAGGATCTTCTCGGTGATCCGGATCCGCTCCTCGGGAGTGGCCGGGATGCCCGTCTCGTCGTTGGGCAACGCGATGATCGCTGCGCCGTACCGCTTGACCAGCGGCAGGATGAGCTCGAGCCGATCGTCCTCGCCGGTGACCGAGTTGACCAGCGCCTTGCCCTGGTAGGCCGCGAGTCCCGCCTCCAGCGCCTCCACGACCGAGGAGTCGATGCAGATCGGGAGGTCCGTGAGGCCCTGGATCCGTTTGATCGCCGCCGCGAGAAGCTCGGCCTCGTCCGTCAACGGCACGCCCATGTTGACGTCCAGGACGTCGCAGCCGCCGGCCACCTGCGCGGCGACGTCGATGTCGATGCGGCTGTAGTCACCGGCCCGCAACTGCTCGGCGAAGATCTTCCGACCGGTGGGGTTGATGCGCTCACCTATGATGCAGAACGGCTGGTCATGGCCGATCGTGACGGTCTTGGACGCCGACTGCAGGACGGTATGCATCGCTCTCCTCAGGGTGGGCGGCCGGGATTCGGCCGAGGTCGCGCATCAGGCGCTCGACCGAGTCGTCGTGGCGGAAATCCGTGACGTGCAGGCCACGCACCCCGGGCAGCGCTAGTGCCTCGCGGGCGAGTTCCAGCGTGAGTTGGTAGGCCGCCTCCGCCTGGTCGGCTGCAGCGGACACCCGTCGCATCGTGTCCTCCGGCACGTCGATGCCAGGCACCTTCTCGTGCATGTACCGCAGCGCCCTGGCGCCCTTGACCAGCACGATGGTCGGCAGCAGCGACACCGTCCCGGGGGCATGGCCCACCAGAGCGGCTGCTGCGACGCCCCGGCAGAAGCCCGCCAGCCGATCGGGATGGAAGCAGATCTGCAGCTGCAGGAAGCGAGCCCCGGCACCGGCCTTCTTGGCGACCCGCTCGATGCGGTGATCGAACGGCGGCGCGCCGGGGTTCTCCACCGCGCCCGGGAACAGCACCGGTGGCGGTTGCAGCGCACGGCCGGACAGGTACGTGCCTCGGGTCAGGGTGTCGGCAACGGCGATGGCCTGCGGCCCGTCGAGGTCGAAGACCCGCTTGGCCTCGGGCTCGTCGCCGGCGGTGACGTCGTCGCCGGTCAACAGGCAGAGGTTCTCCACGCCGTGCAACGCCGCGCCGACCATGTCGGCCTGGA
>CAZEYA010000124.1:0-11843 GCA_964516515.1 uncultured Kineosporiaceae bacterium
CCCCCCAGGTGCAGCAGTTCGAGGACCTCGTCGAAGCTCGTGGAGTCGCTGCCGCCGGGCGCGTTGATCGGCAACAGCCGCGAGATGTCCCCGGGGATGTGCGAGCTGACCAGCATCGACTCCCGGGCGCGCATCCAGTTGCGGTTGCCCTTGATTGTGTTGATCTCGCCGTTGTGGGCCATCAGCCGGTAGGGATGGGCCAGCGGCCACGAGGGGAAGGTGTTGGTCGAGAAACGGCTGTGGACCAGCGCCAGCTCGGTCTCGTAGCGACGGTCGGACAGGTCGGGGAAGAACGGCTCCAGCTGGTTGGTGGTGAGCATCCCCTTGTAGACCAGCGTCCGGCTGGACAGCGATGGGAAGTAGACCCCGGCGCTGTTCTCAGCCCGCTTTCGCACACAGAACGCGAACCGGTCCAGGGCCAGGCCGGTGAGCCCCGCGGCCGGCCCGCCCGGGGTGGGCGCCAAGAACACCTGGCGGAACACCGGCATGTGATGCCGGGCGGTCGGGCCGACCAGATCGGCGGCAACGGGCAGGTCCCGCCAGCCGAGGACGCTCAGGCCCTCCTCGGCGGCGATGGTCTCGACCGCGGACTGCGCGAGCGAGCGGCCATCGTCATCGGTGGGCAGGAACGCGATTCCCACGGCGTAGCCGCCGCGGCGCGGCAGCGTGAAGCGCAGGTCATGGGACAGGTCCCGAAGCAGCCGGTCGGGGATCTGGGTGAGGATGCCGGCACCGTCACCGGAGTCCACCTCGCTGCCGACGGCGCCACGGTGGTCCAGGTTGCGCAGGGCGACCAGGGCATGTTCGACGATGTCGTGCCCTGGCGTGCCGCGCAGGGTGGCCACGAAGGCCACCCCGCAGGCGTCATGCTCGGCAGTGGGGTCGTACAGGCCCGCAGTGGCAGGCGTTCCGGCACCGGGGCGGGCAGCGAATCGGTGCATCGCAGACAGCGTCAACTCCTCACCATCCTGACAATCGAAAGACGGGCGGCAACGCTGCCGATCCCGGTCGCCCACTCCCGGTCGCAGGGCCGGGACACAGGCGATCGGGGCGGGCCTGGCGACCCGGTCCGATCACGATAAGGCCGCCGGGCCGAAAGTCGACCATCAGCACGGAATGGCGGCTGATGCCGGCGTCGCGCTCTGCTGATGCGGTGGTCAGGTCCTGGTGACGACCCGGCCGGCCCGCACTCCCGCGGCGAGGTCGCTGACGAGATCACGCACGGCGGCCAGCCGGTGCGACGCGCCCGATGTGGCACGGTCGGCGCCGGCCAGGACCGCGACGAGTGCGGAGCCGACGATGACGCCGTCGGCGTACCCGGCGACCTCGGCCGCCTGCGCGCCGGTGGACACGCCCAGTCCGACGCAGACCCGGTCGGCGCCGGCGTCCCGGACACGCTGCACCAGCGCCTGGGCGGCCGGGGCGACGCTCGACCGGGCGCCGGTCACGCCCATCGTCGATGCCGCATAGACGAAGCCGGTGCTGGCCTGCGCGGCCAGGGCCAGGCGCGGTGCCGGGCTGCTGGGCGCGACCAGGAACACGCGCTCCAGGTCGTGGGCCGTGCTGGCACTCAACCACTCCTCGGCGCTGTCCGGCAGCAGGTCCGGGGTGATCAGTCCGGCGGTGCCGGCCGCGGCGGCGCGCGCGGCGAACTCGGCGACACCGAGCCGGGCCACCGGGTTCCAGTACGTCATGAGCAGCACGGCGACGCCGGGAGCGTGGGTGGTCACCGCTGCGGCCGCAGCGAACGCGTCGGCCACCCGGACCCCACCGCGCAGCGCCATGTCCACGGCGCCGGCGATGACGGGCCCGTCCATCACCGGGTCGGAGTAGGGAATGCCCAGCTCGATGATGTCCGCACCGGCGGTGGCCATCGCCTTGGCCGCCTCGACGGATGTCGCCACGTCGGGGTAGCCGACCGGCAGGTAGCAGATGAGGGCCGCTCGGCCCTCGGCGCGGCAACGGTCGATCACCGTCGCCGAGCGGGCGCCCGGCCGGCCCCCGACCGCGGCCGTGGCCGGCTGGGTGGTGCTCACCCTCAGACCCCGAACCACGCCGAGGCGGTCTCGACGTCCTTGTCGCCGCGCCCCGACAGGCAGACGGCGATCACCGCACCGGGACCCAGCCGGCGGCCCTCCCGCAGCGCACCGGCGAGGGCGTGGGCGGTCTCGATCGCGGGAATGATCCCCTCGGTGCGGCACAGCAGCCCGAAGGCCTCCATCGCGTCGGTGTCGGTCACCGGCTCGTAGCGGGCCCGGCCGATCGCCGCCAGCCAGGCGTGTTCCGGCCCCACGCCCGGGTAGTCGAGGCCGGCAGAGATGCTGTGCGACTCGATCGTCTGCCCGTCGGCGTCCTGAAGCACGAACGAGCGGGTGCCGTGCAGCACCCCGGCCGCCCCACCGGTGATCGAGGAGGCGTGGCGGCCGGTCTCGACGCCGTCACCTCCCGCCTCCAGTCCGAGCAGCGCGACGTCGTCGTCGAGGAAGGCGTGGAACATCCCGATGGCGTTACTGCCGCCGCCGACACATGCGCTGACCACGTCGGGCAGCCGGCCGGTCAGGGCCAGGATCTGCTCCCGGGCCTCGAGGCCGATGATGCGGTGGAACTGCCGGACCATGGTCGGGAAGGGGTGGGGGCCGGCAACGGTCCCGAGGATGTAGTGGGTGTCCTCGACGCTGGCGACCCAGTCGCGCATCGCCTCGTTGATCGCATCCTTCAGGGTCCGAGACCCCGACGTCACGGGGATCACCTCGGCGCCGAGCAGGCGCATCCGTGAGACGTTGAGTGCCTGTCGACGGGTGTCCTCCTCGCCCATGTAGACCACACAGTCCAGCCCCAGCAGGGCCGCGGCCGTCGCGGTGGCCACTCCGTGCTGGCCGGCGCCGGTCTCGGCGATGACCCGGGACTTGCCCATCCGCTGCGCGAGCAGTGCCTGCCCCAGCACATTGTTGATCTTGTGGCTGCCGGTGTGGTTGAGGTCCTCGCGTTTGAGCAGCACCGTCGCCCCGCCTGCCAGCTCCCCGAAGCGGGCGGCCACGGTCAGCGGTGTGGGACGGCCGGAGTACGTCCGCAGCAGGTCGTCCAGCCGGTCTCGGAAGGCGGGGTCGGCCGTCGCAGACGTGAACTCCGCATCCAACTGGTCCAGCGCCGGCACCAGCGCCTCCGGAACGAATCGGCCGCCGAAATCCCCGAAGTACGGGCCTTGCGCCTGTCCCAGCACTCCCAGTGTGACGGCTGTCACCGGCGCGTCACCCGTAGCGCCGGGTGCGAACCCGCTGCCACGAGGTCGGCGA
This sequence comes from uncultured Kineosporiaceae bacterium, assembly GCA_964516515.1. Taxonomy (GTDB): domain Bacteria; phylum Actinomycetota; class Actinomycetes; order Actinomycetales; family JBBAYJ01; genus JANNOG01. The sequence continues at coordinate 3,294 of CAZEYA010000124.1, forward strand.
CGGCCGAGCGCGGGTCGCGCCCGGTGACCAGCGTCTCGCCGACGAGGACGGCGTCCGCACCGGCCCGGGCGTAGTCCATCACGTCGTGCGGGCCGCGGACCCCGGACTCCGCGACGCGCACGATGCCGTCGGGGACGTGCGGCGCCAGCCGCGCGAAGGTGGCCCGATCGACGTCCAGTGTCCGCAGGTCGCGAGCGTTGATCCCGATGATCCGGGCACCGGCGTCGACCGCGCGGCCGATCTCTTCCCGCTCGTGGCATTCGACGATTGCCGTCATCCCGAGGGACTCGACGCGTTCGATCAGGCTGACCAGGGCCGGCTGCTCCAGCGCCATGACCAGCAGCAGCACCAGGTCGGCCCCGGCGGCGCGCGCCTCCCATACCTGGTAGGGCGAGACGACGAAGTCCTTGCGCAGCACCGGCACGTCGACCGCGACGCAGACGTTGCGCAGGTCCGCCAGCGAGCCGCCGAAGCGGCGCTCCTCGGTGAGCACACTGATCACGGACGCGCCGCCGCGCTCGTACTCACCGGCCAAGGCCGCCGGGTCGGAGATGTCGGCGAGCGCCCCTTTGCTGGGACTGGCCCGCTTGACCTCGGCGATGATCTTCACGCCGCTGTGGGCCGTCAGCGCGGCCAGTCCGCTGCGGGCGGAGAGCCGCCGCTGTGCCTCTGCCTTGAGGTCGGCGAGGGGGGTCTCGACCTCGCGCCGGGCGAGGTCTTCGCGGACTCCCACCAGGATGGAGTCGAGGACGCTCACGTGACCTCCGTCGTCGGTGCATACCGTTACGGGTGCCGCCATCCGGAGGACGACGGCATGAGGATGAGTGCGGTGTTGGTGAGGTCGATGCTACGCGCGTTGCCGGCCGCTCATCGCCGCCGCCGTCATGGAGGGGTTACAGCGCTCGCCGTCAGGACGGGGCGAGCCATCCCATTCCGGGCAGATTGCGGGCCACCCAATACGTGACGATGACCACGAGGTAACCCCAGATCACCCATGAGGGCACAACCCTCCGTCGGATCGGCCAGATCCCCGGGGGCACCACCACCATTCGTGCGGCCCAGGTCGCCCACCAGGTCGCCAGCACCACACTCATGACGACGGTCAGCGGGTTCATCGACAGCGCGGTGCCTAGATCGCCATGGGTCAGTGCATGCAGCGCCCGCAGGGTGCCGCAGCCGGGACAGAAGGTGCCGGTCACCATCAGCCAGGGACACGTCGGGTAGTTGCCGGCTTCGTTCGGGTCCACGATGTGGACCAGCAGCAGGCCGCCGGCCGTGGCAAGTGCGACGGCTGCCGGAGCCGCCAGCGCGGCGGCCCGAACCCGCACGACGGGACCGGACCTCACGGCAGCAGCAAGGGTCGGGGGTCAGGCGGTGGTCGGCAGTGAGGCCAGCCCTGCCGCGGAGAGGCCGAAGATGACGATGAGGCCCACGACGCCGACGACGGCGGCGATGATGGACCACAGTCGTGCGTTCGCCGAGGCACGCCTGGCACCGTCGAAGTCGCCCTGCGCCCATTTCGAGTTGACCTGCGCGGCGTAGACGATCCCCACGATGCCGATCAGGCTGCACAGCAGGGTGGTCAGGATCGCCCACACCAGGTTCGACGACGGTGGCTGGGAGAGTGGCTGGCCAGACGGCGCAGGCGAGTAGCTCATGACGGCAGAAACTACTGCACCGGGGGGCCTAGCTCGACCGGTCGTCGGCGGCCCGCTGCGCCCGCCCGATCAGCCCGCCGGCGGCCAGCCCGACCAGCGCCACCGGCACCGAGGCCACCGCGAGCGGTATGGACCCGATGATCACGCCGGCGCCGGCGACCACTGAGGCGGCAATGACGCCGCCGCAGGCCGTCCACGCCGCCAGCGTCTGGCCTTCGGAGTCGTGCACCGGCTCGGGCGGCGGCGCATGCCCGGTGGTGCTCTCGCTGTCGCTCATGGCTGCATGGTGCCAGGGGCGGTGCCGCCGCCGGTGACAGGATCGCCTGTGAGGCGGCGACCCGCCACGGGCCGCAGCCGGCGGGCGCGTGATGCGGCACGCAGCACGGCGGCGGCCTTGCTGCGGCACTCCTCGTGCTCGGTGGCAGCCACCGAGTCCGCCACGATCCCGGCGCCGGCCTGCACGTGCAGCACGCCGTCGACCATCACACCCGTGCGGATCGCGATGGCGAGGTCCGCGTTGCCGGCGAAGTCGAAGTAGCCGACCGCTCCGCCGTACACGCCGCGCCGGGTCGGCTCCAGGTCGTCGATCAGCTCGATCGCCCGGACCTTCGGTGCCCCCGACAGCGTGCCGGCCGGGAACGTCGCCGCCAGCACGTCCACCGCGTCGACGTCCTCGCGCACCCGGCCCCGCACGGTCGAGGCGATGTGCAGGACATGACTGAACGGCTGCACCTGCATGTACTCCTCGACTGTCACCGTGCCCGCCCGGCAGACCCGGGACAGGTCGTTGCGGGCCAGGTCCACCAGCATCAGGTGCTCGGCGAGCTCCTTCGGGTCCGCGAGCAGGTCCCGGGCTCGCTGCGCGTCGACAGCGACATCGCCCGAGCGCGGCCGGGTGCCGGCGATCGGCCGGGAGGTCACGCTGCCCTCAGCTACGGTGACCAGGGCTTCCGGCGAGGAGCCGACGACATGGAAGGGCCTGCCGTCGGCGTCGGTGAGGTGCAGCAGGTACATGTACGGGCTGGGGTTGGTCGCGCGCAGCGACCGGTACAGGCCCAGTGGCGTGATGTCGCCGGCGTCGACGCTGAACCGTTGCGAGACCACGATCTGGAACGCCTCGCCGTCGCGGATGGCCTGCTTGGCGCTTTCGACCATGTCGAGGTATCGCTGCCGACTCACCCCGCTGCGCACCTCGGGTTCGTCGATGCCGCCCGCGGCTGCCCCGGAGTCGTCCGGTTGATCGACCAGTGGGGGCAGGGGTGGGCCGGACCCGGCGACGTCGTCGGTCATCCGGTCCAGTCGTGCCACGGCGTCCGCCCACGCCTCGTCGACCCTGGCGTCGCTGCCGTCGTGGTTCACGGCGTTGGCGATCAGCCATAGCGTGGCCGCCCGGTGGTCGACGACCGCCAGGTCGGTGGCCAGGCACAGGCTCAGCTCGGGCAGCCCGACGTCGGACGCTGCGGCGCGCGGCAGGGATTCCCACTGCCCGGCCATGTCCCACCCCAACACTCCGACGAGGCCACCGGTCAGCGGTGGCAGGCCGGGTACGGCTGCCGTGCGCAACTGTGACAGGGCGGCCCGCAGCACCTCCAGCGGTGTCCCGGTGCCGGGGATGCCGGCAGGGGGCGACCCGACCCACCGGGCGACCGGCGGTGAGCCCGCACAGGTCAGCGTCGCCGAGGAGCGCACCCCCACGAAGGACCACCGGCCCCACGTCCCGTCACGCTCGGCGGATTCGAGCAGGAAGCTGCCCGGCCGGCCGGCCCCGAGCCGGGCGAAGAGCCCGACCGGAGTGTCGGTGTCGGCGAGCAGGGTCCGGACCACCGGGACCACCCGGTGGTCCCGGGCCAGCACCCGGAAGGTCTCGAGGTCGGGCCAGACCTGCCCGAAGCGCAACTCCTGTGGTGGACGGACGTCGCCGGTCGCGGGCGCGCTCGTCATGCCACCACCGCCGGTGTCACCGGCTCGGTGCTGTCGGTGCTGTCGGTGCTGTCGGTGCCGTCGGTGCCGTCGGTGCCGGTGCCGTCGGTGACGGTGCCCGCGGCCTCGTCGGCCTCCTGGGTGTCCGCCGTGAAGACCACCCGCTCGAAGCACGACCGGGTGCCGGTGTGGCAGGCGGGACCGGTCTGGTCGACCTCGTACAGCACCGTGTCGGCGTCGCAGTCGATGCTGACCCTGACCACCCGCTGCACGTGCCCGGACGTGGCCCCCTTGCGCCACCGTTCACCCCGGCTGCGCGAGAAGTAGGTGCCCCAGCCGGTGCGTAGCGTCTGGGCGATCGCGTCGGCGTCAGCCCACGCCACCATCAGCACCTCGCGCGTGTCGTACTGCTGGGCGACGACCGTCACCAGTCCGTTCTCGTCGTACCGGAGCTGTTCCACCGCTGCCTCCTGCGCTCGCTGCCTCACGTCACGCTCGCCAACTCCGACCGCCACGATCGGTGCAGCATGGCGTAGTGCCCGTGGGCGGTGAGTAGTTGCTCGTGCGTCCCGGTCTCCACCAGTCGGCCGTGCGCCATCACCAGGACCAGGTCGGCCGCCTCCGCGGTGGACAGCCGGTGGGCGATGGTCACGGTGGTCCGGCCCCGGGTCAGGCCCGACAGGGCACGCTGCAGCCGCACCTCGGTGGCAGGGTCCACTGCCGACGTCGCCTCGTCCAGCACCAGCAGGTCGGGGTCGGCCAGATAGGCCCGGGCCACGGCGACCAGCTGCCGCTCCCCGGCGGACAGCGCCTCGCCCCGCTGCCCGGCACTGGTCTGCAACCCGTGCGGCAACGAGTCAGCCCACGGACCCAGGCCGAGTTCGGTGACCGCCAGCTCCACGTCGGCCGCGGTCGCATCCGGTCGGCCCAGCGCGATGTTGGCCGCGATCGTGGTGTCGAACAGGAACCCCTCCTGCGGCACGAACATCACCCGGCGCCGTAGCTGGTCGAAGGCGACCCGCCGGATGTCGACGCCGTTGAGGGTGACGCTGCCCTCACCCGGGTCGTCGAAGCGGGTCAGCAACTTCGCGAGCGTCGTCTTCCCGGAGCCGGTGTGGCCCACGACCGCGATCGAGGAGCGGGCGGGGATGACCGCGGACACCCCGGTGAGGACCAACGGGCCGCCCGGGTACCGGTAGCTGACATCGCTGACGTGGATCGAGATCGGCCCGCGTGGCAGCTCCACTGCCGTTCCCGCCGGCCCCGGGTCCACGACGTCCTTCGCGGTGTCGAGCACCGAGATGACGCGCTGCCAGCCGGCCGCCGCGTTCTGTGCCTCGTTCAGCGCCTCGGTGAGCACCTGGAAGGGCTGCGTGAACAGCTGGACGATGAACAGGAACGCCAGCAACTCCCCCAGGCTAACCCCGCCCCCCGGTCCGATGACGAGACCGGCCAACACGACCATGGCGAGTGCGAAGCCGGACAGGAAGGTCCCGATGCTGAAGATCGACGCCGACGTCACCCCGGCCCGGCTGGCCGCCCGCCGGTGGTCCTCGATCGCGGCCGCCACTCTGGCTCCGCTGCGAGCGGTGACGCCGGCGGCCCGGATCGTCTCGGCCCCGACAACGGCCTCGGACAGGCCGGCCAGCATCGTGCCCACTCGGACCCGGACCAGCGCGTAGGAGCGCGACAGCAGGCGTTGCAGCGGGCGCAGGCCGAGCAGCAGCGGCAGCACCGTCACCCACACCACGGCGGCCAGCAGCGGCGAGTAGACGATCATCAGCACGGTGGTGGCGAGCATCTGCCCGAGTGAGATCAGCAGGATGATCCCGCCGAACTGGACGAACGCCGAGATGGTGTCGACGTCACTGGTGACGCGCGAGACCAGCGCGCCGCGGCGCTCGGTGGCCTGGGTGAGCGCGGAGAGGTCGAGGATGTGACGGAACGCCGTGGTGCGCAGGGTCGCCAGGCCCGCCTCGGTGGCCCTGAACAGCCGGACGTTGACCGCGTAGTTGGCGAGCGCCGCGATCAGCACGACGAGAACCGCGGACCCGACGAGCTGCGCCACCAGGACCGGGTCCGGCCCGCCGGGACCGGAGATGCCCCGGTCGAGGGTCTGCTGCACGGCAACCGGCACCGTCAGCCGACCTCCGGTCGAGACCACTGCCAGCAGCAGCGTCCAGCCCAGGCCCTGGACGATCTGCGGCGAGATCTCCACGCCGCGGCGGATGGTCCGGATCACCGAGCCGCGCGGCGGCGGGACGAGCAGGCCGTCCGCTCCCACCGTCTGGGCGCCGCCACCGATCCTGGTCCCGGTGCGCGCGCCGCGCTGTGATGACGTGCTCATGACGTGACCTGCGACGGCGCCGTGGCGCCCAGCTCGGCGGCGCGATCGGCGGCCTGCCGGGCGTAGGCCTCCACCAGCGTCCGATAGCCCTCGTCCCGGCTCAGCAACTCCTCGTGGCCGCCGGCGTCGACCACTCGGCCGTGCTGCAGGTGCACCACCGAGTCCGCCAGCCGGATCGTCGACAACCGGTAGGCGACGACGAGGACCGTCACCGGCCAGGCGTGCCGCAACCCGCCGAGCACCTCGGCCTCGACCGTCGCGTCCAGGGCGCTGGTGGCATCGTCGAGCACCAGGACACGGGGCCGGGTCGCCACGGCCCGCGCGATACCGAGCCGCTGCCGTTGGCCCCCGGACAGGGTCGCGCCGCGCTCGCCCACCTCGGTGTCCAGCCCGCCGGGCAGCGACCGGACGAAGTCGGCCAGCCGGGCGAGTTCCAGCGCCGACCAGACGGCGTCCCGCCCTGTCCCGCCGGGCAGCGGCCGGCCCAGGCTCACGTTGTCGCCGATGCTGTCGTCGAAGACGAACACGGTTTGCGGAACGTACCCGACGGCGGCGGCCAGCGCACCGGAACGCAGCTCACGCAGGTCTGTCCCAGCCACCTCCACCAGGCCGCCCGCCGGGTCCAGCAATCTCAGCAGCGCAGCCGCCAGCGTGGTCTTGCCGGCGCCCGTGGACCCGACGACGGCGATGACCCGGCCCGGCGCTGCCACCACGTCGACACCGTGCAGCAGCCGGTGCAGGCTGCCGTCGGGGTCGACGACGTCGACGTCGAGAGCCGCGGCCCGCAGCTCCAGCGGTCCATCATCAGGCAGGTCCGCCGAACCTGCCGGCGGGTCGCCCTGCGCATCGAGCACGGTGGCGACCCGGCGCCAGCCGATCACCGAGCGCGGCATCTCCGCAAGCACCCAGCCGAACGCCCGGACCGGGAACGCCAGGATCGCCAGCAGATAGGCGACCTGCACCACGTCGCCGATGGCGGCGCTGCCCTGGTCCACCCGCACGGCGCCGACAGCGAGGACCGCGAGGCTGGCCATGGCCGGCAGCAGCTCGATGATGGGCTCGAAGACGCTGCGGCCACGGCCGACCGCGACGTTGGCGTGGCGCAGCTGCTCGGCCCTGGCCGAGAAGTGGTGCGCCTGCGCCGCCTCGGCACCCAGCGCCTTGACCGTGACCGCGCCGTCGAAGGTCTCGTGGGCGACATCGGACACCTCGGCACGCAGTTGCTGTGCCCGGGCCACCCGGACCGACATCCGGCGCTGGTAGAAGATGTTGACGGTGAACAGCACCGGGATGGCCGACAGCGCCACGAGGGCCAGCACCCAGTCGGCCAGCAGCATGAGCACGGCGGAGATGCCGATCAACGCGATGACCCCGATGGCGAACGGCAACGGCGCGAACACCGCGAAAGCGGCCTCGGCGTCGGAGTTGGCGATGCTGAGCAGCTGACCGGCCGGGTGGCGGCGGTGCCAGGCCAGCGGCAGCACCAGCAATCTCTCGGCCACCTGCCGCCGGTAGCGGGCCTGCAACCGGAAGGTGAGGATCGTCGCGACCACCCGGCGGACCACCACACCGACCGTGGTCAGCAGCGCCACGGCGGCCAGTGCCGTCGTCGCGGTGAGGATCTGCCTGGCGTCGGCGCGCCCGGCCCGGTAGGCGTCGGCGATGATCGTGTCGCTGATCCGGCCCAGCACGAAGCCTCCGGCGGCCAGGCCGGCCGCGAAAACGATGCTGCCGATCACCGACCAGGTGAACAGCACGGGTTCGTCGCGGATGCCACGGCCCATCACCGAGAGCCCGTCGGCGAAGCTGGGACGCGGGGGCGGTGCCTCCGTCACGCCGACCTCACCCCGACAGGGTGCCACGGGCCGCCGGCGGCGAGGATGCTCGGGTGAGCCGATCGCGATCGACCGTTGCCCAACTCGAGCGCGCTGCGCTCGCCGATGCCCTACTCGCCGCCGGCCGGGACGCGCCGACCCTGTGCGAGGGGTGGACCGCCCTCGACCTTGCCGCGCACGTGGTCATCCGGGAGCGCCGCCCGGACTCGCTGCCGGGATTGGTCGTGCCGCCGCTGGGCGGCTGGACGGAGGCCGTGCTGCGGCGGGAACGGCGCCACGGGTTGCCCGCGCTCGCCATGGCGATCCGCAGCGGGCCGCCCTGGTGGTCGCCGTTCGCGTTACCGGGGGTGGACGAGAACGGCAACCTCATGGAGATGCTGATCCATCACGAGGACGTCCGCCGGGGCCGAGGGGCGGGCCCTCGTGAGGCAGGTGTGACGCTCGACGCGGTGGAGGAGGCAGTCTGGCGATCCATGGCGTCGGCCCAGGGTCGGATGCGGCTGCTGCGGGCCGGGACCGGGGTCGTGCTCCGCCGGACACCGCGCGGTGTCGACCCTGGCTCGCCCGGGGTGGGCCTGGGCGAGGTGGTCGCTCGCCGTGCCCGCCGTGGGCAGCCGACCGTGACCATCAGCGGCGCTCCCATCGAGTTGGCCCTCTACGCCTTCGGCCGCCGTGGTGCCGCGCGCGTCGCCTTGATCGGCCCCGAAGAGGGCATCCGCCGCATCACTGGCGCCAAACTCCGCGCCTGACACACCTCTCCGCGTCTTCATGCACCCCCTCCGGCCACCAC
>CAZEYA010000125.1:0-11755 GCA_964516515.1 uncultured Kineosporiaceae bacterium
GCTGCGGCAAGACCACGGCACTGCGGCTGCTCGCCGGTCTGCTCGCCCCGCTCGCGGGGGACATCCTGGTCGGCGGGAGGTCGGTCCTGGCGTTGCCCACCCACCGGCGGCCGCTGGCGGTGGTCTTCCAGCAGCCGCTGCTCTTCCCACACCTGGACGTCACCGGGAACATCGGGTTCGGCCTGCGGATGCAGGGCCTGGATCGGGCGACTACCCGGCGCCGGGTCGCCGACATGCTCGACCTGGTGCACCTGACCGGGCTGGAGTCGCGCCGTCCCGCACAGCTGTCCGGCGGGCAGGAGCAGCGGGTGGCCCTGGCCCGTGCCCTCGTCGTGCGGCCGAGTGTCCTGCTGCTCGACGAGCCGCTGTCTCAGCTGGACGCTGGACTGCAACAGGAGATGCGAGAGCTGGTGCGGACGGTTCAGCGCGAGCTGCGACTGACCACCCTGTTCGTCACGCACGACCAGGAGGAGGCAGCGGCCCTGTCCGACCGGGTCGCCGTCATGCTCGACGGCCGGATCGCCCAGCACGGCCCGCCCCAGGACCTCTACGAGCGGCCCGCGTCGCTGTCGGTCGCCCGGTTCCTGGGCACTGCGAACCTCGTCCCCGGCGTTGTCCGCGAAGGCTCGTGGACAGGACCGCTCGGGCGCATTGCGACCGGGGCCCCAGACGGCGCCGCGACCCTCGCCGTCCGGCAGGAGTCCCTGGTCGTCGATCTCGACCCCGACGCCGACGGCCTGCCCGCGCTCGTCACCGACGCCCGCTACCGCGGGACGTCGTGGGAGCTGGACCTGCAGGTCGACGGGACCGTCCTGCACGCGGTCACAGCGCCGACCATCAAGGCCGCGCCCGGCGACCTCGTCCGGGTCCGGCTACCCCCCGGCCACGGGTACGTCCTGCCCGGCTGATCCCTACTGACAGAGGAGACATGTGCGATTTCGGTCGACCATTCGGCAACTGCTCGACGCAACGCGTCCGGTGCACCCCGAGGCCCGGGCAGCATTGGACCGCCGCTGGGCGGAGCTCCCCGAGCACGCGCGCACCCCCGCGCAGTCTCTGGGTCGGCACGCGATTGGGTGCGAGGGGACGCACGGCGTCTTCCCGAGGTGCGACCTCACCTGCACGCCCTGCTACCACTCCAAGGACGCGAACAAGGTCCGCGTCGACGGGGCGCACACGCTGGCAGAGGTGGACCGCCAGATGGCCTTCCTGCGCGAGCAGCGCGGCCCGCGCGCCCACGCCCAGCTCATCGGCGGCGAGGTGAGCCTGCTCCCGCCCGACGATCACGCCGCCGCCCTGCTGTCGATGCGCAGCCATGGCCGCGAGCCGATGTCCATGACGCACGGGGACTTTGACGCCGACTACCTGCGGCGGCTCGTCACGGACGGGACCGGGCAGGTCCGGCTGCGGCGGGTGTCGTTCGCCGCGCACATGGACTCCCTCATGCGTGGCCGCCGGGGCATCCCCCGCCCGCGGACCGAGGCCGAGCTGCACCCCTACCGGCAACGGTTCGCCGACATGTTCACCGCGCTGCGGCGCGACCTCGGCGTGCGCTCCTACCTGGCCCACAACATGACCGTGACGCCGGCGAACCTCGACCAGGTCGCCGAGGTCGTCGCCGCCGTCCTGCCGATGGGCTATCAGATGATGTCCTTCCAGCCTGCGGCATTCCTGGGCGACGACCGGCGGTGGAAGGAGAGCTACCGCACGATCGACATCGACGCCGTCTGGGCACAGATCGAGCGCGGAGCCGGAGTCCGGTTGCCGTGGGGCGCCATTCAGCTCGGCGACAGCCGCTGCAACCGGACCGCGTTCGGGCTGCTCGTCGGCCCACGCTGGGTGCCGCTGCTGGACGAGACTGAACCGCTGGACGTCGTGGCAAGGGACCGGTTCTACGCCCACTTCGGCGGCGTCAACATCGGTGGCACCGCGTCGGCCCTGCTCCTCGTCAAGCTGCTGCGCATGCTCACCGCGCACCCCGGCGACCTCGTCGTCGCCCTGCGGTTCGGCAGGTCGCTACTGCGTCGCGTCGGCGGTCTGCCCCGACTGCTGAGGGCGCTCGTGGAGCGTCGGGTGCGGCCGATGACGTTCGTCGTCCATGCCTTCATGGACGCCGCCGACGTCACCCCCGCCTGGGACCTGCTCGAGCGCGGGGAGATCAGCACCGATCCGACGGTCCTCGCGACCCAGCAGAGACTGCAGGCGTGCATGTACACGATGGCCCACCCGGACACGGGGAAGCTGGTCCCTGCGTGCGCCCAGCACGCCGTCCTGGACCCGATGGAGAACGTCGGGCTGCGCCGTCTTCTGCCCCTGGTGGAGGTCCGCTGAGCACCGACGACCCGGGAGTCGACGGGGCGACCCCCGGGGTGTGGCTGCGCCTCACCGTTTTGCTGCTACTCGTGGGCGGCGCGGCGCTGGCCGTCGCGGTCCTCGGCGTTCCCGACGTCGAGGGGCTGAGGGCGCTCGTGGCGGACGCCGGCGCCGCCGGTCCGGCGCTCTTCGTGCTCGGCTACGCGCTTGCCACGTTGGCACCCGTGCCGAAGACCGTCCTCACCGCGGCGGCCGGGGTGCTCTTCGGGGTCGTCGCCGGGACCGCGCTGGTGCTCCTGGGGGCCATGCTCGGCGCGATTGCGGGGTTCTGGTTGGGCCGCCTGCTCGGCCGCTCCGGCGTCCGGCGGATCACGGGCCGGCGGCTAGCCCGCCTCGATCAGCTCCTCGAACGCCGCGGCGTCCTAGCGGTCGTCGCCGTCCGTCTCGTGCCCGTCGTCCCGTTCACCGCGGTCAACTACGGCAGCGGCCTACTCGCGGTGCGGTTCCGCGACTACCTCATCGGCACCGCCGTCGGCATCATCCCCGGCACCGTCGCGTTCGTCGCCCTCGGCGCCTACGGCACGACACCGCGATCCTGGCAGTTCGCGCTGTCGGTCGCGGTGCTTGGCGCGCTGTCGCTCGGCGGGTGGCTGGCAGCCCGCCGGCACCGCGCGTCGACCGGCGCCCCGCCGTCGCCAAGCCCGCCGTTGCACGGCCCGTCGTCCGAGCCGGACATGGGCTGATGCTCGACGCTGCGGCGCGACGCGTCCTCGAACGGCCCCTGGACTCGGTCGCCGGCGGACTCGCGCGGGTCGGGTGGCTGACCCCGGACCGGGTCACGCTCGTCGGCCTCGGACTCGGCCTCGGCAGTGCTGCTGCGGCGACGCAGCGATGGTGGACGGTGGCACTCGTGCTGTGGCTGCTGTCGCGACTGGCGGACGGCCTGGACGGCCCGCTGGCCCGCCGCCTTGCGTCGACCCGGGCGCCGTCGGACGCGGACGGTCTTCCGCCGTCCCAGGCGGGCGGCTTTCTCGACATCAGTGCCGACTTCGTCGTCTACGGAACGACCGTGGTCGCAGTGGCCATCGGCGTGGGGGGCTCGCCCTGGCCGTTCGTCGCCGTCCTGCTCGCCTACTACATCAACGGGTCGGTGTTCCTCGCCTTCTCCTCGATCGCTGAGCGAACTGGTCGCACGTCCGACGACGGGCGGTCCCTGTCGTTCCTCGGTGGGCTGGCCGAGGGAACCGAGACCATCGTCGTGCATGCCCTGTGGTGCCTGTTGCCCGGCGCGGCCGGACGGATCGCCATGGTGTGGGCCGTTGTGGTCGGGGTCAGCGCAGCGCACCGGATCTGGGCCGGATACCGGGCACTGCGCTGACGATCGCGGGATCGGGCCTCAGCGCCGCAGCCCGAGCCAGCGACGGCGTAGCGTGACGAGGACCCCGACCGCCCACGCCGCCCGCGGCGCGGCGAGTTGGGCGCGCACGTCGGCGATCGCCGCGTTCCACGGCCCGTCCCCGTACGTGGGGTACGCGTGGACGGTACCGGCGAGGTCACGGCTGCGCAGACCCAGCCGGACGGCGAGCACGAGCTCGGCGAGCGACTCGCCCGCCCGGGGTCCGACGACCGTAGCCCCCCGGACCCGACCTTTGCCGTCGAGCACGAGCCGGGCGAAGCCGGCGGTGTCGGCCTCGGCGACCGCGCGGTCGACCTCGTGGTGCCACCGGGTCACGACCCGCCACCCCGGGCGGCCCTCGGCGGCGGTCGCGGGCACGCCCACCGCTGCGACCTCCGGCTCGGTGAACGTGACCCGAGGGATCGCCGTCGTCTGCGCCGCGCGGCGCAGCCCGAGGACGGCGTTCGAGGCGGCGGTGCTCGCGTGCACGCCGGCCGTGTGGGTGAACTGCGGGTGCCCGGTGATGTCACCGGCCGCCCAGATCCGCGGGTTGTCCGTGCGCAGCGCCTTGTCGACAACGACGACGCCCCGCGCGTCGACGTGCACGCCCGCGGCGTCCAGGCCCAGCCCCGTGGTCCGCGGGCTCCGCCCGACGGCGACCAGGAGCCGGTCGTAGACCAACTCGACGTCACCGTCCAGGACCAGGCGGCCCCCGGCGCCGGGCACCGCACCCGTCGCCCCATGGGCGGTGTTTGGGACCACCCGGCGCACCGCGGCACCGGTGAGAACAGTGATGCCGTCCTCGCGCAGGGCGTCGGTCACCACTGCGGCGGCGTCGGGGTCCTCGCGGGGCAGGAGCCCCGGCGCGGCGTCGAGGACCGTGACCGCGGCGCCGAGCCGGGCGAACGCCTGGCCCAGCTCGCAGCCGATGCTGCCCCCGCCGAGCACGACGAGGCGGGCCGGGAGGTCGGCGAGGTCCCAGACTGTGTCGCTGCTCAGGGCGTGCCCGGAGGCCACGGCGTCGGCGAGGCCCGGGACCGGCGGGACCGCGGGCGAGGCGCCCATCGCGAGCACCGCCTGGCGGAACGCGATCTCGGTGCCCCCCACCCGTGCGGTCCGCCGTCCGGTGAACGTGAGGTCCCCGGTGCCGACCCGCACCCCGGCCGCCTCCATCGCCTCGACGGAGTCGGCCGGCTCGATCGTCGCCACCGCCGTCCTCACGTGCTTCATCACCGCAGGGAAGTCGACCTCCACCGAGTCCACATGCACGCCGTGCGCGGACGAACGGCGGGCAGTCGCCGCCTTCGCGGCGGCGGAGAGGATCGCCTTGCTCGGGACACACCCGGTCCACAGGCAGTCGCCGCCCATCCGCTCCCGCTCGACGAGCAGCACCGACGCCCCGAACCCCGCGGCGGTCTTTGCCGCGACGATCCCGGCCGTGCCGCCACCGACGACCAGGAGGTCCCAGCCGCCCGTGGGCGGCGCCGGGAACGCGTCTGCAGACACGGGCGCGGTCACGTGGGCTCCTCGGACGGAAGGCCAGCAGCCAGGTGCTGGAGGCGGTGCACAGCAGCGGGGTCGGGGGCGGTGCGGGCGGCGATCCGGCCCAGGGAGGCGGCCAGCCGCTGGTAGTCGGTGGTCATCGAGCAGCAGCGCCGGCAGTGCGCCACGTGGGTGAGGAGCCGCTGAAGGTCACGCAGGCTCAGGCGGCCGTCCGGGTCGTCGTCGAGGGCAGCCTGGATCCTGCGAGCCGTCCACAGGCAGGCCAACCATCGCACCAACGGGAGCGTGTCGATGTCCATACCCCGGGAACCCGGCCGACCGCCGCTCCCCTTCCCGGCCCCGCGGAGGGGTCAGGCGGGCGCCGTCCGCGCGCGCCTTTACCGGCACCTTGTTCCGGTAGGCGATGGTGCGGTGGACGGCGACGCAGTACGTGCACGTGTGCGCCCACCATCCTAAAAGGCCTCAAGCCACTGGACTGAGCACCGGTGATCCCGTTGTCGCGGCTGAACTTCGATCGTGAGCGTCGAGACCACCGTGGCTATCTCGCCTGATCCTTGAGCGAGGCATGGGGTAGCGGGGCAACTGCGGCGGCGGCCCGCCCGCCCACGGCTTCCGCCGACGATAGGGGCGGACCTGCCCGATAGGGATGCCACCTGCCCATATGCACCCTGAGTCACGATTCGGTACAGAAAGACACAAAACCTGGTGATCTTAGACCGCATCATGTTAGCTTCGACCCTGCCTCGCAACGTCAGGGGCTGCCATCACAACGGGTAGGGGTCACCGGTGAGCATCTCGTCGAGTCCGCAGCAGGGGGACACGATGCCTCCGAGTCCCGGCCTGACATTGGTCTCAACGATGCCACCACCGCCTTCGACAGCCCGCTCGTTCATCGTCCACCCCGACGCGCGGATCTTGGGTTCGACGGCGACGGCCGTGGAAGTGGCCGAGTCGGTCCTCTACATCGCTCAGTTGGCGGACGCGGTCGGCTTCGCCCTCGGCGCGGGTCGCTTGACGGCGGTCGAAGTGCTGGGACCCGCGTCGATGTACGCGGCCCTCACGACCGATTCGACGCAGCGGGTGACGGTCCGCGGCCTGGTGGACCCAGCAGCTGGCGCGACCGAGACATTGGCGGCCGCCCTCGAGGGAGCTACCGGGCAGCCGTCCTCGTGAAACCCACGGAGCTGATGGCGCTACTGCGCGACGTGCCGGGGGTCGCCGGCTCGTGTCTGGTCGATCCCGCCGGGCATGTCCTCATTCGCGACGTGCCCGGTGACATCGCCGATGATCTGTTGATCAGCGTAGGCCGTCGGTGTCAGGCGGCCCTGATGGCAGCGGGTATGCCGCTACCCGGCTCGGACCACGTCGTACTCCGCTTCGAGCGACTCACCATCTTCGCCAAGCGGGTGGGGGCCAACCTGCTGGTCCTGCTGGGTGAACCCGGCACCAGAACCACTCTGGTGCGAACTGCGACTCGGGTCTCCGAGGCGACGCTGGCCGCGGTCACGCAGCCGCAGGAAATTCCGACCCACCCGGCAAGCGCCGAGGCGCGACCCGGGCGGCGACGTCGACGTGACGAGGTTTGGGGCTGAGCCATGATCACCGAATTGAACGCCTTGCAGCAACTCGTCTCTTTCACGTTCTTGCTCACATTCTTCGGGATGGCCGCGGCAGCGCTCTTCTTTCTGGTCGAACGGGACCAGGTTTCTGCAGAGTTCCGCGTCCCGGTTGCGCTCGCCGGTCTCGTGTGTGCTATAGCTGCAGGCAATTACTTCTACATGCGCGAGATCTACGTTACCGGCGCCCTTGAGGGCGGCGGCCTGTTCCCGACCGAGTTCCGCTACATTGACTGGTTTCTCACGGTGCCCCTGATGCTGGCGCAGTTCCCGCTGCACCTCGGGATGGGCAGACGCGGGCGAATGTTCATGGTGTGGCTCATCACCTTCTCACTGCTCATGTTGACCGCGGGATATCTGGGTGAAATCAACGCTGACGACACGACCTTGCACCTGGGCCTGTGGGTTCTGGGGTGCGCCTTCGCGCTAGCCATCGTGGGACCGTTGTTGATCGCCCTGCGGGCACTACCGGAGCGGACACCGCCACAGACCGTACGGACAGTCCGTGCCATGGTCATCCTCGTCGTCCTGGGTTGGACAATCTATCCCCTCGGTTACCTGCAGCCGGCCCTGGGATTCAGTCCGGATTTCCGTGAACTGCTCTATAACGTCGCAGATTTCATCAACAAGGTCGGCTTGGGAATCGTCATCTTCATCGGGGGCCGCGCCACGATTCGGCGTCGGCGTCAGGAGCTCACCGATGACGCGCTGGACCGAATCGACCTGGATCGGCTTGACGTCGCCCGCGACGCGACCACAGCCCCGGGCACTGGTCGGTCCGCCACGGACAGCCTGCTCGCTGGGCGGCCGTGACTCCTCGCATCCTCATCCATGCGGCGGCCGCGGCTACGGTCATGATCGCCGTTTCAGCGGCCCAGATGAGCGCGTTCGGTTCCCTTGTCGGCACGTCGGGCGGGCCCGCCCAGGCGATGCCCGGCGACGTCGTCGCCACGGTCACGGCTGGTGAGGACATCAGCGCTCATTACGTGCTGCTGGTCGACACCTCCGGGTCCATGGCCGCGGAGAGCGTTTATGCCCAGGTGTCGCCTGCCGTGTCCAATCTTGTCCAGGCCCTGCCCACCACCGACCTGGTGTCGCTCATCGCGTTCGATGTAACGCCTAGACAATGCGGATCCGGAGTACTGCCCGCAGCCGACGGCCCAGGAATCCTCGCCTGCCTGCCGACGGAGGCCACCGGCGACTACACCGACTTCGGCAGGGCGCTCGACGCGGGCATCAGCGAGTTGGAGGCCACCGATACCGCGATCCGATCGCTCATCCTTATCAGTGACGGGACGCAAGACCCCGCCCCGGGCAGCCCGTACCCTTCCGAGGGCGTCGCGGACAACCCCGCCTGGCAAGATCTTGCCGCACGGGCCACAGCCTTGGGAGACGTGGAGGCGTACGCCCTACCAATCTCGGGCAATGCCACCGGCGCCGAAATCCTGGGGTACGTCTTCGCTACCCCGGAGGTCCTGCAAGTCGCCACCGCCGGCGACCTGGGGTCAGCGCTGGCCCAGTCCGGGGTCAAGATCCGCTCGCGAGAGGCGACCTTGATTCTCGCCGAAGACACCACACGTGGCCTCGACGTCGACGCCGCCCCGCTGCCTACCCTTGACCAGGCAGGAGCGGGTTGGCGGATCGACGTCACATCGACGTCGACGTTCATCCCGTACACCCTCACTGACCTGGCGCTCACCCTATCGGACGGCAACATCGAGGTGACCGGCTTCCCCCGGTCGATTCGGCTTGAGCCCGGCCAGAGCGTGACGTTACGTCCTCAGGTGCGGCTGGCCACAACTGGATCAGGTGTCAGGCCAGCCACTGCCGGTGGTGGGTCTGGCCCCGCTTCCAGTCCGGCCACCACCGGAGCTACCGCCACGTCCGAGAACCCGTCAACGAGAGCGCAACTAAGTGCCACGGTCCAGACGGAATGGGAAGACGCGCTCATCGCACTGGGGCTGAGCAATGATCAGTCGCTCGTCGAGGACGTCGGCGCCGTCAAGGTCGACCCGCCGGATGCGCCCGCCACGGTGACAGGCGAGGTGGTCGAGAGGTCGGCGTCAGGGTCCGCCGCCGCCCCGGACTCAGGCTTGCAGCCGCTGGCGACGGCGCCCACGGCGAGTGCCGTGTCAGGCCCGCTCCGATGGATACTGGTCGGTGGCGTTGTCATGCTCATAGCGGCTGGCCTCGTGAGCGCTGCCGTGCTACTTCGTTCCCGCCCGCGGGGTGACCCGGCCAGCCAGTAGTTTCCTCCAGAAGTTCGCTGTGGCGGGAGCGTCGTTCGGCCGCGTCGAGCATCCTGAGCTGGATGCAGCCGATCGTGATGTCGCCTGGAGAACGCGTCTGCGGCAGTGCTCCAGGTGCTCCTCGATCCTGCGCACCTAGGCTTTGTCGTTGTGCCAGTCGAGGTAGGACTGCAGGTGGCGGGTGACCTCGGCGCGGGGGACCTCGTCGCCGCGACCCATCAGCCACGTCATCGTCGTCAGCCGGCTCAGGCCCTTGCCTCCACGGCCGCTGCGAGCCTGGCGTGCGCGCCGGCCAGCCCCGGCACAGCGCCACGTGGCTGACGAGCCGCTCGTCCTCGACTGGCTTGCCGTAGCGACCCGAGTCCTGCGGGCTAGAGGTCCAGCAGGGCCTGCTCGACGACCTCCGTGAGCGCCGGATGCACATAGAGAACGTCGTGGGCCATCTGGTCGACGGTCTGTCCCAGCATCATGCCCTGAAGCAGGGGCTGCAGCAGTGTCGCGGCCTGCGGGCCGATGATGTGGGCGCCGAGCAGCATCCGGTTCTGCGGGTCGGCGAGGAGCTTGACGAAGCTCGTGGTGTCCTCGAGGGCCCACCCGTATGCGGTGTCCGAGTACGCCCGCACGCTCGTCACGTACGCGGCGCCCCGCGCATCGGCCTGCTCCTGCGTCAGACCGACACCGGCGACCTGCGGGTGAGAGAAGACAGCGTGGGGTGCGAGCGTGTGCCCGAGGGTGCGCAGGTTGTTCGGATGCAAGAGGTTGTGCCGAAGCACGCGCATCTCGGCATTCGCCATGTGTTTGAGCTGGAAGTGGTTCGCCGCGTCACCGAACGACCAGACGCCGGGAACGCTCGTGCGGTAGGCGTCGTCGGTGGCGACGTGCCCGTGCGCGTCGAGGTCGAGGCCACCGGCTGCGGCGTCGAGCAGGTCGGTGTTCGGGCGCCGGCCGACTGCGACGAGGACAGCGTCAGCGTCGACCGTCTCCTCGACCAACGTCGCGCCGTCCCGCCGGCGCACCGTCGCGGTGACGCCCCCGTCAGGCCGCGACCGTACCTGGGTCACCTCGCTGTCGAGCAGCAGCCGGTGCCGCTCGCCGGCAAGCTCGGTGAACCGCTGCGAGATCTCGGCGTCCTCGGCCATGAGCAGCCGCGGACCGCGCTGGACCATCGTCACCCGGGTCCCAAAGGCGCCGAAGACGTGCCCGAGCTCGGCTGCGATGAAACCTCCCCCGATGACGAGCAGCGACCGCGGGACCTCCTCGACCCGCATGATCGTGTCCGAGGTGTGGAACGGGACGTCCTGCAGCCCCGCGATGACGGGCACGACGGGTCGCGACCCGACCGCGACGACGATCTGCTCCGCGGTGACCCGCTGTCCCCCAACGTCGAGGGTGTTCGGGGCGACGAACCGCGCGGGGTCGGTGTACACGTCGATCCCGATGCTGCGGCGGTAGTCCACTGCGCTGCCATGGATCGGGTCGATACGGCCGAAGACGCGGTCCCTGATCCCGGGCCAATCCACCCCGTCCAGCGTCGCGTGGACGCCGAGCCGCCCCGCTTCGCGCACCGCGAGCGCGGCGTCGGCCGCGACGACCAACATCTTCGAGGGGATGCACCCGCGGTTGAGGCAGGTCCCGCCGAAGCGGCTCGGCTCGACGATCGCCGACCGCAGGTGCTCGGTCTGCGGGCCGAAGAGCATGTTGCCGCTACCGGCGCCGAGCACCAGCAGGTCATACGTCTTCATCGTCACTACCTCGGGAGTCGGGAATCGGGAGTCTAGAACAGCACGGTGATCACGGATCTCGCGATCTCCTGCCGCTTCACTGACTGACCAGCACGGGAACGGTCAGCGCGAACATCACGATCAGTGCCCACAGTGCTGCGCAGATCCGAGCGTCTGGTCTTGCTGCGCCGCGACCCGCTCGGCCTCGGCGGTGCTACGCCGGAACCACCACGGATTGGTGCGCTCCTCTAGCCGGTAGTAGACGGCACCCAGCGCGGCGCCGTAGCCGAGGTGGCCGACGAGGGACGGGAAGCCCGCGGCGATCCCGGCAGCGCTCCACTGCGGCGGCGCGCCAGTCAGGACGGGCAACAGCGTCAGATCCCCCAACACCCACCAGAGGAACCCGTACGACACGCCCCAGCCGATGCCGGAGGCCAGGTCGAAGCGGCGGCGCCGGAACAGCACCGCGTAGGACACGCCGATCAACTGGGAGATCACCAGGTGCACGATCGGGCCGACGACGGGCGAGAGGCGGCCTGACTTTGCTCAATTTTAGTGCGCACCCCGTCGTTCAGTTGATCATGGAGAGGGCGTCCCGCAGATTCGGGGGCAGTGGGTTTTCGGCGGTCAGCTCGTGCTTGCCGGTGCTGATGCTGATGGTGCGGTAGCGGCGGGCGGTGCGGACGAACTTCTTGATCGACCAGCCGGTGCGGTCCTCGATGAAGTGGGTGACGGCCAGCGCGGCGAACACGATGGCGAGGTGGGCGTCGATGGACTCGCGTTTGTGGTGGTAGATCGGTCGGGCCCGCAGGTCGTGCTTGGACATCCGGAAGCTCTTCTGGATGTGCCACAGCTGGTGGTAGGCACCGATCACGAAGTCCGGGTCCGGGGCGGTCAGGTTCGTGACGTAGCCCTTCAAGCCGGCCAGGGCGCGGGCTTTCGCCTCCAGGGCCCGGT
>CAZEYA010000126.1:0-11594 GCA_964516515.1 uncultured Kineosporiaceae bacterium
TGCCCACGGCCTGCACCGCGTCGACGTGCAGGGGAATCCCGTACTCGGCGGCCCGCCCTGCCAGCCACCCGACCGGCTGCACCGCCCCCACCTCGTTGTTGGCCCACATGCACCCGATCAGCGCGACGGTCGCCGGGCCACCACCCTCGAGCACGGCAGCGCCCACTGCGGCCGCATCGAGCACGCCGTCGGTGCCGACCGACAGCGGCACCACCACAGCACCCTCGGACTCGAGGGCGACGGCGGCGGCCTGCACCGCCGGGTGCTCGACCGCGCTGATCAGTACGCGGCGCCGCCGTGGATCGGCTCGGTGACGGCTGCGGAACAGCCCCGCAACGGCGATGTTGTCGGCCTCGGTGCCGCCGGACGTGAAGACGACCTCGTCGGCGGCGCAGCCGAGCGCCGCCGCGATCGACTCGCGCGCGTCCTCCAGCGCCCGCCGAGCCGCCCGGCCGGCCGTGTGCGATGACGCGGCATTGCCGGTCAACGCAGCCGCGCCGACATAGGCGTCCAGCGCCGCACGCCGGACCGGGGTGGTCGCGGCATGATCCAGGTACAGCTGGCGGGTCACGGGGTCGAGGGTAACGACCACCGCGGAGACAACCCGTCGATCACGGATCGACGCGGCACGGTTCGACGCGTCACGGCTCGACGCGGCACGACTCGACGCGTCACGGTTCGACGCGTCACGGTTCGACGCGGCACGACTCGACGCGTCACGGTTCGACGCGTCACGGCCGGCGCTTGCGGATCTCCTCGATCGCCGCCGGAAGTACGGCCGACAGGTCCCCCACGACCCCGAAATCGGCCATCTCGAAGATCGGCGCCTCGCTGTCCTTGTTGATGGCGACCACCGTCTTGGAGGTCTGCATACCGGCCCGGTGCTGGATGGCACCGGAGATCCCGGCAGCGACGTACAGCTGAGGCGAGACCGTCTTCCCGGTCTGCCCCACCTGGTTGGCGTGCGGGTACCAGCCGGCGTCCACGGCGGCACGCGAGGCGCCCACGGCCGCGCCCAAAGCGTCGGCCAGCGCCTCGACCTGAGCGAAGTTTCCGTTGGTGCCCCGCCCGCCGGAGACCACGGTGGACGCCTCGGCCAGGTCGGGGCGACCCGAGGCCTCGCGCGGCTCTCGTCCGGTGATCCGCGCGGCCCTGGCCGCAGCGGAGATCTCGGGGATGAATGCCTCCACCACGGACTCCACCGGTGCCTCCTGCGGCGCCACCGCGTTCGGCTTGACGCACACGATCGGAATGCCGTGGGTGACCGTGCAACGCGTGGCGAACGCGCCGGCGAAGGCCGACTTCGTGGCGATCACGGAGCCGATCTGCGAGCCCTCGTCCGGTTGCAGCTCGACGTCGACCGCGTCGGTGATGACACCGGACTCGATGAGCACCGCCAATCGGCCGGCCACCTCCTTCCCGCTGGAGCTGCTGGGCAGCAGGACGGCCACGGGTGAGGTGACAGCGACCAGCTGGGCGAGGGTCTCGGCCGCCGGGGCGATGAGGTGGTCGAGCACCTCGGTGGCGTCGACCGCGAAGACCCGGCCGGCACCGTGCTCGGCGAGCAAGGGGGCCGCCGCCGCCGCCTCGGGACCGATCACCACGGCGACCGGATCACCGATCCGCCGCGCCAGCGTGAGGAGTTCGAGGCCGGCCTTGCGGACCGGACCGCCGTCGTGCTCGATGAGGACCAGGACTGCAGACACCGGTTTCCTTTCAGACAAGCTTGTGAGAGACGAGGTACTCGACCAGCTGGGCGCCGCCGGTGCCGTCGTCGGTGATGACCGTGCCCGCGGCCTTCGGTGGCCTGGGCTCGGCGGCGACGGTGCGGGTCCACGCGGCGGCCAGGCCGACCTCCTCGGCGGGGATACCGAGGTCGGCGAGGCTCAGCCGGGTGACCGGCTTCTTCTTCGCCGACATGATCCCCTTGAACGAGGGGTAGCGCGGCTCGTTGATCTGGTCGGTCACACTGACGATCGCGGGCAGCGATGCCTCGACGGTCTCGACGCTGGTGTCACCATCGCGGCGGATCCGGACGGTACCGGCTGCGGCGTCGACGGTCAGCTCGGCGGCATAGGTCAGCTGCGGTAGCCCGAGCCGCTGGGCGATCATGGCCGGCACCACACCGGTCCCGCCGTCGGTCGAGGACATCCCCGTGATCACCAGGTCGGGCGACTGCGCGGCGATGGCGGCGGCGACGATCCGGGAGGTGGCAACGGCGTCAGAGCCCTGGATGGCCGGGTCGTCGACGTGGACCCCGGCATCCGCGCCCATCTGCAGCGACTTCTTGATCGCGTAGGCCGCATCCTCGGGTCCGACGGTCAGCACGACCACCTGCGGTCGCTCGCCGGTGGCGCCGATGGCGTCCGCGACGACCAGGGCCTCCTCGACCGCGTACTCATCCAGCTCGCTCAGCAGCCCGTCGACACCGGCCCGGTCGGTCGTCAGATCCGCCTCGAACCGGCGGCCGGCCTGGGCGTCGGGCACGTACTTGACACAGACAATGATCTTCATCGGAACGCTCCTCAGCGCGGGTGACGACTTATGTTAACGGCGGGTAACCCCTGGCTCGGACCCGCCTGTCCCCTCGTGACCCAGGCGCTGGTGCCAGCGGGCCAGCTCGTCGAAGGCCTGCCGGGTCTGCTCGGCCTGCGACCAGCGGGCGTGACGATCGGCGACCATCGTGGCGGGTGTGCCCGCCAGCACGGCGCCCGGCGGGTGGCTGCCCCGGACCACGGCGTGCGCCGCCACGACGGTGCCTTCGCCCAGCACGGCGCCGCGCAGCACCGTGCTGCGGACCCCCAGCCACGACCCGGGGCCGATCCGTACCGGTGTCTTGACCAAGCCCTGGTCCTTGATCGGGCGGTGCGGATCGTCGTGGACGTGGTCGAAGTCGGCGATATAGGTCCAATCCGCAACCAGGGTCGCCGCGCCGATCTCGATGTCCAGCCAGCAGTTCACTCTGGCGTCGACCCCGAAGACGGCGCGGTCGCCGATCCGCAGCACGCCCTCGTGGGCGCGCAGCGCGCACCGGTCGCCGACGTGGACGAAGGCCCCGATGTCCAGCCGGCCGCGGCCCGGCACGGTCTCGATGACCAGGTCACGCCCCAGGAAGACCATCCCGCGCGTGATGACGTCGGGGTGCGCCAACCGGAAGACCAGCAGCCGCCAGTACCGCAGCAGGTACCCGGGCGTCAGTGCGCGACGGCGCCACACCCAGGCCAGTGACGCTCGGCTCAGGTGGCGGTACTGGGCCGGGTGCCTGCCATGGCGCAGTCGGTGGGCCCACGCCCGGACCACGCTCAGGCTCGGACGCCCGTCAAGGACACGTTGTAGAACAAGTCGTCGGGCAGCACCCGGCCCAGCACCCGGTCGAGGGCGCCGGCGCGCTGCCATGCCCGGTAGGCGAACATCGCCCAGTTCCAGCCCAGCCGATCGGGATTGACGGCCGCCTCGAAGGTGCGCACCGGCCAGCCGATCAGGGCCGCCACCAGCTCCTGCCCGCCGGTGGCGACGTCCACAGCCCCGGCCCGCAACGCAAGCCGAGCGAGGTCTCCGGGCATGAAGGTGTGCAGGTCGACGACCGCTTCCAGGGCCGCCGCACGGGAGGACTCGGCCAGCTCGGCCGCGGGGCGGGCCCAGCGCGCCCGCAGCGGTGGCAGCGCCGTCACTCGCGTCGTCACCTCCCAGGTGATCCGGCCCAACAGCCGGGCGTAGGCGTCGCCGATCCGGCTCGGCTCGCCGGCGAACAACAGCCGACCGCCGGGGCGCAGCACCCGCAGGCACTCCCGCAGCCCGGCCTCGACGTCGCGTACGTGATGCAGCACGGCGTGACCGAGCACCAGGTCGAAGCTGCCGTCCTCGAACGGCAGGTCCTCGATCCCGGCGACTGCGCCGCTGACCCGGCCTGGCACGTCGAAGCCGAGCGAGCGGGCATTGTCCTTCGCCACGTCGACCATGCCGGGCGAGACGTCGCTGAGGACCACCTCGTCCAGCCACCCGGCCTGGCGCAGGTTGAGCGAGAAGAATCCGGTACCGGCACCGATCTCCAGCGCCCGGCCGAACGGCCGCATCGCCGCGGCGGCCGCGGGACCGAGCGCCGCGAGGAAACGGTCGCCGGCGAAGTCCATGCACCGCTGGTCGAAGGAGATCGACCACTTGTCGTCGTAGGTCGTCGACTCCCAGTCGTGGTAGATCACCTGGGCCAGCGCCGGATCGTCGAACGCAGCCTGCACTCGTTCGGCGCTCACCGGAGGATTCGCGTTCACGTGTCGGAGTCTGCCAGCCGCGACACGGCCAGGCAGACTGCTCCGGTGCTGCCGCCCGTCGTCCCCGCGGATGAGCAACGGCACCTCGCACCTGCCACCAATCCGACACGACTGGGCGTTCACCTGCGCGCAGGCGGCGTGGACGCCGCCGTCTTCGCGGAGAACGCAGACAGCGTGGAGGTGTGCCTCGTCGACGTCGACGAAGCAGGCCGGCGCAGCCAGCGGCGGGTGGCGCTGCCGCACCGCGTCAACGGGATCTGGCACGCCCACCTCCCGGGAGTCAGCGCGGGACAGCACTACGGGGTGCGGGTGCACGGCCCATGGCGGCCCGGCGAGGGGCACCGGTTCAATTCCGCCAAGCTGCTGCTGGACCCGTACGCCCGGGCGGTGGTCCCACCCGGACGGATGGGTCCGGAGCTGTTCGGCCACACCGTCGATCACCACCTGATGGGTGACCCCTACGTGGCCAGCACCGTCGATTCCCTGGCCACCGCCCCGCTCGGCGTGGTCGTCGACGAGGCCTTCGAGTGGGGCGCGGACCGCCGCCCCGGGATCGGCTGGGACGACACCGTCATCTACGAAGCGCATGTCAAGGGACTGACGATGCGCCACCCCGGCGTTCCGGACGAGATCCGTGGCAGCTACCAGGCGCTCGGTCATCCTGCAGTGCTCTCCCATCTGAACGAGCTGGGGATCACGACGATCGAACTGCTGCCGGTGCACGCCAGCGTGACCGAAGCCTGGCTGACGCAGCAGGGCCTGACGAACTATTGGGGCTACAACACCCTCGGATTCTTCGCCCCGGACACGAGGTTCAGCGCCGCCGCGCGGCACGACGGATCTCCGAGGGCGGTCATCGACGAGTTCAAGACGATGGTCAGGAACCTGCACACAGCGGGCATCGAGGTGGTGCTGGACGTCGTCTACAACCACACCTGCGAGGGGGGCAACGGCGGCCCCACGCTGTCGTGGCGGGGTCTCGACAATGCCGCCTATTACCGGACATCGGGCGTGCTGTACCCGGACACCACAGGGACGGGCAACTCGCTGAACTTCGGCCATCCCGAAGTGATCAAGCAGGTGCTCGACTCGCTGCGGTACTGGGTCGAGGTGATGCATGTCGACGGTTTCCGTTTCGACCTCATGACGACCCTGGCCCGCGGCCGCGACGGGTCGTTCACGCCCGACCACCCGTTGCTGGTCGCGCTGCGGGCCGACCCCGTGCTGCGAGAGGTCAAGCTGATCGCCGAGCCGTGGGACATCGGCTACGGCGGCTGGCAGACCGGCCGCTTCGGAATCCCGCTCGCCGAGTGGAACGACCGCTACCGCGACAGCATCCGCGATTTCTGGCTCACTGGCGGGGCCGCTGAGCGGGCCGGCCGGCCCGGACCCGGGGTCCGGGATCTCGCGACCCGGTTGGCCGGGTCCGAGGACCTGTTCAGCTACCTGCGGGGCCCGCTCGCGTCGGTGAACTACATCGCCAGTCACGACGGCTTCACCCTGGCCGACCTCACCATGTACAACGATCGCCGCAACGAGGCCAACGGCGAGGACAACCGCGACGGCAGTGCCGACAACCGGTCGGACAACCACGGCGTCGAGGGGCCCACGGCCGATCGTGGCGTCGTGGCCTCCCGCGCGGCCACGACGCGGGCAATGCTGGGGACGTGGGCCGTCAGCACGGGTGTTCCCATGCTGCTGGCGGGTGACGAACTGGGGCGCACCCAGCAGGGCAACAACAACGCCTACTGCCATGACTCGGATCTGACCTGGGTCGACTGGCAGTACGGCCAGGCCCAGGTGGATCTGATGGACACGACGCGGTTCCTGCTGCAACTGCGCGCGTCACACCCGGTGTTGCGCCAGCGGGCCTTCTTCACCGGGCGCACGGTGCACGCCGATGGCACCAAGGACCTTGCGTGGTTCACCGCTGACGGCGACCAGATGAACGACGACGAGTGGTACGACGGCTACCGACGGACCCTGCTGATGTATCTGCACGGCGAGCCGGCCGGTGGCGACTCGCTGCTGGTGGTCTTCCACGGCGGGCTGCACGCGCACGAGGTCGTGCTGCCGGACCTGCCGTGGGCCAGCCGCTACCGGATGCTGTGGACGTCGGCCGCCGCGCGGCCCGGTTGGCCCAAGGGCCCGATTCCCGCGACCAGCGGTCCCGGGCCCACCGATCTGTTGCCTGCCGACCGGCTGACTGTCGCGGCCATGACCGTCACCATCCTCACGGCCCAGCACGGGTGAGAGCGGCATCGTGAGAGCGGCATCGGTGAGCCGTGGCAAGGTGAGGGCGTGACGGACGGCACGAGTGCGGACTCCCGGCGGCTCCCCCGGGTTGTTGTGATCACGGGGGCGGACGGCGGGATCGGGTCGGCGATGTGTCGCGCCTTCGAGGCATTGGGCGACCAGATCTGCCCCATCGACATCACCGATGGCATCGACATCACCGACCCCGTGCGCTGCGGCCACGTCATCAGCGACATCATCTCCCGGCACGGCCGGATCGATGTGCTGTGCAACAACGCCGGCGTCGGGGCGGTCGGTGACATCCTCAGCACCTCCGACGCCGACTGGCAGCGGGTGATGGCCGTCAACCTCTTCGGAACCGTCAACATGACGCGGGCGGTGATTCCGGTGATGCGGCAGCAGTTCCGCGGGGCGATCGTCAACACCTGCTCAGTGGCGGCCGACATCGGGCTGGTCGAGCGGGTCGCGTACAGCGCCTCCAAGGGTGCGGTGCTGGCACTGACCCGGGCCGTCGCCGCGGATGAGGTGCGTCATGGCATCCGCGTCAACGCGCTGTCCCCGGCCACCGTGGCCGGGCCATGGGTGCAGCGACTCGTCGCGGAGTCGGCGGACCCCGCGGCCACCCGCGCCGCCCTGGATGCCCGGCAGCCGCTGGGGCGGATGTGCACGGCCGAGGAAGTGGCGGCCGCCGCGGTGTACCTGGCGGCGCCCACGACGCCGCTCACGGGCGCGGAGTTGCGGCTCGACGCCGGTATGACCGGGATCCTGCCACCCCGCTCCAGCTGAGCAACGCGCCCAACCGATTCCCTTCATCCGCTCTGATTCGCGTCAGCCGATCCGCACGATGCGCGCCACGCCGTAGCCCACGACCACCGCCCCTGCGGCCAGCACCACCTCGCCCCAGGTCGGGGTGGCGAGGAGAACCGTGCCGACAGCGGCGGCGGCCAGGGCACCGTCCACCCAGATCCGTCCCCCGCCCGGCACCGCCGGGCGCGAGCGGGTCCCCGCCCCGACCCCGATGACGGCAGCCGCGACGGCAGCGAACAGCGCCTGCGACACTGCGCCCGCAGAGTCGGCGAGCCACCCGGCCACGGCCGCCCAGCCGAGCACGACCAGGGTCACGGTCAGTACCTGGCGGCACCAGGTCGTGGTGAACAACCGCACGTGCGCCCGCGGGGAACTCGCGGCGGCGGCATTCAGCGGTTCGCGCCAGTAGGCGAGCGCGGTCGGGGCAGCGACGGCCAGCACCGTCCACAGCACGTGGACCGGCGTCAGCCAGGGGGCACCACCCATCGACGCACCGGTGACGGTAAGGGCGAGCATCGTCAGCACGGCGACCGCGAGGACTCCGGCGCCGCGCCGGATGACGTCGCGAGCATGGCGCGACGCCTTGATCCGGGGGATCAGTCCCGCCGGACCCTCGCCCTGCGCCGTCACCACCGGCCCGTCCTGCGCGGCGATGATCTGGCCCGTCGATCGCCAGTGGGCGACCAGCTGGTCGCGCTGCTGCGGCGCCACCCCCGCGAAGACCCGGACGTCTTGCGGCCAGGAACCAGCCGCCACGTCGTCGCCGGTCACCAGTCCGCTGCCGCGGGTGCCGACCACCAGGCCCGCCCGCGACGCCGCCGCCAGCGCAGACGCCCTGGGATCGGCGCTGACCAGCACCACCTCGACGCCCAGGCCGGCCAGCTCGATCACGGCGTCGCGGGCGCCGGACGGCACAGCGTGATGGAAGGCCACCATGCCCCGCAACCGCAACCCGGATTCCAGCCGGCCCGAGGAGTTGCCGACGACGCGCCTCGTGGTGGTGGCCACCGCCAGCACCCGCAGGCCCTCGGCCGACCACGCCTGGGCGACCGGCTGCCCCTGTGCCCGGGCGACGCACGCCCCGTTGCGGGCTGTGATCAGCAGTGGCCAGATCGTCTCGGGTGCACCACGGCACACCACGAGGTAGCCGTCACCGGTGTCGTGAACGGTGGTCAGTCGGCGCCGGTCCGGGTCGTAGGGGACCTGGTCCACCAGGGGCAGGGCCGCCCTGATCTCGGCCGGATCCAGCCCCAGCGAGCCGGCCCAGGACAACACGGCGGTATCCAGCACCGACGGGGGGTCGGCCACCCCGAGGACCAGTGCCCGCGCAAGATCGGGCAGGTCGGTGTCCAGCGCCCACATCCGCGACACCGACGCACGGTCCCCGCCTGACGCGTCCGCGGTGTCGAGGACCAGCAGGGTCACCCCGCCGGGCAGTTCCAGTTCGGGGCCACCGTTCAGGGCGATGCGCCCGAGCAACAACAGCATCCCGGCCGCTGAGCCCAGCAGAGCGATCGACGCGGCCGTGGCAGCCGAATCGCGCCAGCCCGCGCCGACGAGTGCGGTCATGGCGACGGCCGCGATCGCCACGACCGCGATCGCCAGCGATCCCGCCACGGCCACCGAGCGCACGTCACGTCGCCAGGTCAGCGGCGTGCCCGGTGGCGCAGCCGGGTCCGCGACCTGGCGATCCACCGGCCTGGACTCAGGCGGTCGCGTTGGCGACCAACCCCAACTCGGCCGGGTCGACCAGCGACTCGTGAGCCGGAAGTACCCGCACCGTGTACCCGAAGGCGCCGGTGCGTCCCAGCGGTAGGGACCCGGTGAAGGTATGGCGCCCTTCGCCATGATCCACGCCGTGTTCCAGCGGCAGCCGCTGCTCCGCCTTGAGCACGTCAGCGTCGTCGACACCGCCGTGCACGAGTTCCACGCAGACGTCGGCGGGAGTCAGTTCCCCCAGATGGACATAGGCGTCCACGGTCAGCGTGTCGCCGATCTGAGGTGCCGCCCCCAGGCCGTGGCTCTCGATGTGGTCGACCCGTACGCCGTGCCAGGCCGCCACCACGCGCCGCTTCCAGGCCGCGAGCGCGCGCGCCCCGGCGTGCTTGTCGGCACCGTTGAGAGCCCGCGACGACGCGGCCGCCGGTGAGTAGAGCTGCGTGACGTAGTCGGCCACCATCCGCTGCGCCAGCACCTTCGGGCCCAGCGTCGACAACGTGTGACGGACCATCTGCAGCCACCGCTTGGGCAGGCCGGCCTCGTCACGGGCGTAGAAGGCGGGGGCGACGGAGGACTCGATCAAGTCGTACAGCGCCGCGGCTTCAAGGTCGTCACGGTGATCGGGGTCCTCGACACCGTCCGCGGTCGGGATCGCCCAGCCGTTCTCACCGTCGTACCACTCGTCCCACCAGCCATCGAGGATGGACAGGTTGAGGCCACCGTTGAGCGCCGACTTCATGCCCGAGGTGCCACATGCCTCCAATGGGCGAAGTGGGTTGTTGAGCCAGACGTCGCAACCGGGGTAGAGCCGCCGTGCCATCGCGATGTCGTAGTTGGGCAAGAAGGCGATCCGGTGGCGCACCCCGGCCTCGTCGGCGAACCGCACCACCTGTTGGATGAGCCGCTTGCCGCCGTCGTCCGCCGGATGCGACTTGCCGCCGATGATGATCTGGATCGGCCGGGTCGGGTGCAACAGCAGCGAGCGCAGCCGCTCCGGGTCGGACAACATGAGCGTCAGTCGTTTGTACGTCGGCACCCGGCGGGCGAAGCCGATGGTCATGACATTCGGGTCGAAGGCCGAATCGATCCAGCGAAGCTCCGCGGGTGAGGCGCCCCGTTCGGTCCAGGACTGCCGCAGCCGAGAGCGCGCCCAGTCGACCAACTGCGACCGCAGCTCGCCACGCAATGCCCACAACTCGGCATCACCGGCGTCGGCGAACACCGACCAGTCGTTGAGTTCGCCGAAGGACCTCCCCCCCAGCTTGGTACCGAAGTCGACGACCTTGCGGTCGACCCAGGTGGCGGGGTGCACGCCGTTGGTGACCGAGGAGATGGGGGTCTCGGAGGCGTCGAATCCGGCATAGAGACCCTGGAACATGCCCTGACTGACCGCGCCGTGCAGCTTGGAGACACCGTTGGCGCGCTGCGCCAGGCGCAGGCCCATGACAGCCATGTTGAACAGCGACGGGTCACCGCCGGGATAGTCCTCGGCGCCCAGCGCCAGGATGTCCCCAGCAGCCAGCCCGGGCAGCGCCGCGCCACCGCCGACGAAGGTTGCGACGAGGTCGCGGTCGAAGCGATCGATGCCGGCGGGGACGGGGGTGTGGGTGGTGAACAGCGTCCCCGCCCGGACAGCCTCGACAGCCTCGCCGAAGTTGAGCCCGTCGGCGACGAGTTCGCGGATGCGCTCCAGGCCGAGGAAGCCGGCGTGCCCCTCGTTGCTGTGGAAGACCTCGGGGGTGTCGACACCGGCGATCCGGGCGTAGGCGCGGACGGCGCGCACGCCACCGATGCCCAGCAGCATCTCCTGCTGCAGCCGGTGCTCCTTGCTGCCCCCGTAGAGCCGGTCGGTGACAACCCGTGCCCGCTCGTCGTTGGCCTGGATGTCGGTGTCCAGCAGCAGCAGCGGCACCCGGCCGACCTGGGCCAGCCACACCGCAGCGTGCATCTGCCGCCCCTCGGGCAGACCGATCGTGATCTCCACGGGGGTGCCGTCCACCTCGCGCAGCAATGACAGCGGGAGCTCGTTGGGGTCCAGGACGGGGTAGGTCTCCAGCTGCCAGCCGTCGCGCGACAGCGACTGCCGAAAGTATCCGGTCTTGTAGAACAGGCCGACGCCGATGATGGGCACCCCGAGGTCGCTGGCCGCCTTGAGGTGATCCCCGGCCAGAATTCCCAAGCCACCGGAGTACTGCGGCAGAGCGGCCGCGATACCGAACTCCGGCGAGAAGTACGCGATGCCGGACGGCGACTGCGGCAATCTCTGGAACCACTTGGGCGTCTCCAGGTAGTCGCGAAGCTCGGCCGCTGTCGCCTGGACCCTGCTGACGAAGTCGCCATCGGCCGCCAGCCGGGCCAGCTCGTCGGGGCTGAGCAGGCCGAGCAGGCGAACCGGATCGCCTGCCGCGGGTGTCCAGCGGCTCGGGTCGATGCCGCTGAACAGGTCCCGCGTCTGCGGGTGCCAGGACCAGCGCAGGTTGAGGGCCAGTTCGCCCAGCGGGGCAAGGGGCTCGGGCAGCACGGTGCGGACGGTGAACCGCCGGA
>CAZEYA010000127.1:0-11400 GCA_964516515.1 uncultured Kineosporiaceae bacterium
CGGTGTCGCGGCCGTGGGGCTGATCCTGCTCGTCCTCGCACTCCTCGTCGCGGTGCTGGTTGCAGCGGTCGCTTCGGTGATCGTGCGGTATCGCAGCGGTGACGAACTGACGCAAGTCCAACTCCGCTGGTTCATGCTCGCAGCCGGTTCGGTACCGACGCTCCTCGTGGCTGGGTGGGTGGCGGAGTCGTTCGGTGCAACGGTGGCTGTGGCGTACACGCCGTTCATGCTCGCCCTTTTGACCGCGCTCCCGTCAGCGGTCACGGGAGCGATCCTGCGCCACGACCTGTTCGACATCGACCGATTGGTGAACGGCACGATCTCGTGCGTGCTGACGACGGCGGTTTCGGCGGGCGTGTTCGCCCTCGTGGTCGTCGGAATCTCCCAGTCGGGCATTGCGCGCACCGGCGTCGGTGAGGGAGTCGGTCTGGCAGTCGGTGCGTTCGTGACAGCGCTGGTCCTGACGCCGTTATACCGATGGTTCGAGCTCGTCGTCGGCCGTCTCATCGATCGGGACCGCGTCGTCGTGCTCACCCGGATTCGACGGTTCGTCGATCAGGTCCGCGACGGGCAGGCCGAACCGGAGCACGTAGAGGAGGTGCTGCGCGAGTGCCTCAATGACCCCCAGCTGATGGTGTTGCTGCGCGTGCCTGGGCGAGACGGCTTTAGCAGGCTCGATGGCAAGCATGTCGAGCCTGTCGAGAACGTTGACGAGCGCTCGGCGATCTCGTTGGAATCCCGAGGCGCTGAGATCGGCCTCTTGATCCTCGGGCAGACATCCCTCCGGCGGGTGCGTCGAGGGCGCGAGGGGCAATCGAAGCCCGGCTCGCGATCGATGTCAGCCGATTGTGGCTCGAACTGCGTCACGCTCTCGACGACGCACCGTCAAGTCGCCTTCGATTGGTGCAAGCCGCGGCAACGGAGCGCCTCCGACTCGAACGCGACCTTCACGACGGCGCCCAGCAGCAGATCGTCGCGGTGGGAATGCGGCTTCGCTCCGTGCAGCGTCGCCATCCCTCGGGCGACGCGACCCATGACGAGCTCGACCTCGCGGTGAACGCGCTGGTATCGATCGTCGACGAACTCCGCCGACTCGCTCACGGCATGCGACCGCGCCTGCTCGACGACGGGTTGGAGGTCGCACTCAACTCACTCGTCGCCAATAGTCCGATTCCGGTTCAGGTCCAAGTCGACGAGATGGACGCATCGGAAGCGGTCGTCACGACCGCGTACTTCGTGGTGGCCGAGGCCCTCGCAAATGCGCTCAAGCACGCACACGCAAGTCGCGTCAACGTGCGCGTGGGGCCGATCAACGGACGCCTCGGCGTCGAGGTGCTCGACGACGGCATCGGTGGCGCCCGAACCGGTTTCGGTGTCACCGCACTCCGGGACCGTGTCGCGGCGTTGGATGGCGAATTGGACATCCGGAGCGAACTCGGCGCGGGCACTCGGATTCGGGCGATCCTGTGACACTGCGGATCGTCATCGCCGAGGACTCGGTGCTGTTCCGAGAGGGCCTCACACGACTGCTCGAGGAGGCCGGGCACGATGTCGTTGCGGCAGTGGGCGACGCCGAGTCGCTGCTGGGGAGCGTCGCCAATCGGACTCCGGATGTGGTCATCGTCGACGTCCGGATGCCCCCGGACATGACCGACGACGGCGCCAGAGCCGCCCACGCCTTGAGAGCACTACGTCCGACCTTGCCGATCCTGCTCCTTTCGCAGCACATAGAAACGCGACACGCCGTCGAACTGGTGGGTACCTGAGCATTCGGCTACCTGCTCAAGGACCGGGTGTTGCGAGTCGACGAGTTCGTCGACGCCGTGGAACGAGTGGCGGCCGGCGGCTCAGCGCTCGACGCGTCGGTGGTCGGTGCGCTGGTTGCGCCGCGACGGCGCGATGATCAGCTCGCCTCGCTGTCGACACGCGAGTTCGAGGTGCTCGAACTCGTCGCGTAGGGGCGCACCAATGCCTCGATCGCAAGAAGCCTGGTCGTCGCAGAGCGAACCGTCGAGGCACACATGCGATCCATCCTCCAGAAGCTCCAGATCCCCGACTCCGGCGACGACCACCGTCGGGTACTCGCCGTTGTCGCATACCTGAGTCGTTGACACCCCGACTCCAGATCGGAGACCCCGGTGGGCCGGCGCTACTCGCGACTCAACCAAACCGTCTCGCGCCGACGGTCACCGCCGGCGACCCCTGGCCGGAACGGGCGAGAGTTGGACACCCTTCCGAGAGTCCGACAGTGTCGAGTTGTCTCTGGGACTACCGGAAAGCACAGAGGATTATCGGATGCACGCGAATGAATTGCGGAAGGGCCATCGAGACGATCAGCCTCATCGTCCATTGCCGGATCACGCGTGGGTCCGCGCCCGTAGGCCCGCGATTATCGCTCGGGGTGTCGACGACCGTTTGATGCGGCCGTCGGCTGCACTCTCAAGACGCCGTACCCGGCGGCGGTGACTCTGCAGGAGCGTTGTTCCCGTCGGTAGGGCTCATCCGATAGGTGGGTTCGAACTACTGTCGGCACGTGCTGCAAGTCCTATCAATTGTGCTTCCGATCGCGATCATCATCGCTGTCGTCGCCTGGTTCGTGAAACGGCACCGACAGCAAGGAACAACCTCGACCGAAGTCTGGATGATCGTGTTGATTCTCGGGGCAACTCTTTTGGTGGGCGCCGTTGCCGCGTTGCTGTAGACCAGTATCGACGTCGGTCGTTCGACCGGGCTTCGATCGCGCACTATCGGTTTGGTTGGGAGCCCGGCGGCGTCGCCCCGCTCTCCGCTGCCGATGATGCGCTCGCCAAGTCGTTGCGGTGGGCCGACGTTCCTGAGCGGTTTGGCGGTCAGGCTGCTGGCGTGGCGAGGCGGGCTGTTTCGGTGATCTGAAGGTCGAGAGCTGCTGCGACTGTCGCCTGCCGTGAGCATGGGACCGCCCTGAGCGTTCTTCTGCCAGCTTCATGTCAGCGTTCGCCACCGAACCCGCCGCCGTCGCCGGCAAGGCAAGACCTTCCTCCTGCGGGCACTGTGCCAGGCCAGCGATGGGTTCTACTTTGCTGCCGACGAAGCCACTGACCGCGAGTCCCTCAACCGATTGGGAGTCGCGCTCGCGGACCACCTGAAGGTGCCGGCCCCGTTCGCGTTCACCTCCTGGCATCAGGCGATCGACGCACTGCTCGCGCTGGGAGGCGAGCGCAGGATGCCGGTGGTCATCGACGAATTTCCCTATCTGGTAAAGGCAAATCCACAATTGCCCTCGATTATTCAGAACGCCCTGGCACCGCTGCGCCCCGAACGCGAAACCAGCCGGGCGAGCCTCCTGTTGTGCGGGTCGGCGATGTCCTTCATGGGGCGCCTGCTCAGCGGCAACGCGCCCTTGCGTGGGAGAGCCGGCATGGAGTTGATCGTCCCTACGTTCGACCACCGGCTCGCCGCCGAGTTCTGGGGAATCGACGACCCGGCCACGGCACTGAAGGCACATTCCATCGTCGGCGGGACCCCTGCATATCGCCGAGAGTTCGCCCGCGAGGACACCCCTGGCGGACCCGGCGATTTCGATGACTGGGTGGTGCGCACCGTCCTGTCGCCCACCAGCCCACTGTTTCGCGAGGCCCGCTA
The DNA here is from genome assembly GCA_964516515.1 of uncultured Kineosporiaceae bacterium. Taxonomy (GTDB): domain Bacteria; phylum Actinomycetota; class Actinomycetes; order Actinomycetales; family JBBAYJ01; genus JANNOG01. The sequence goes on from CAZEYA010000127.1 coordinate 3,622, forward strand.
TCTACTCGCCGAAGAATCCGGTCTGCACGACGTCGGCATCTACCACTCCGTCCTGGCCGCGATCGCCTCCCGGAACACCCAACGGGGCGGTATCGCCTCCTACCTCGGCCGCAAATCCGGTGATCTGGCCCACCCCCTCGCCGTCCTGGAGGACGCCGGCCTCATCGCCCGTGCTCCCGACGTCTTCAAGGACAAACGCACCACATTCACGATCACCGAGCCGTTGGTGACCTTTTATCACGCCGTTATGCGCCCGATCTGGTCCGACCTGGAACACGCCCGAGACACTAGCCAGCTGTGGCAGCGCAGTCAGCAGCGCTACGCGAGCAACGGCCCTCACTTCGAGCACATCGCCCGGCAATGGACTCGCTATGAGGCCCCAGCGGAGCTGCTCGGTGACCACCCCGGCCTCGTGGGCGCCGGCACCGTAAATGATCCGATCCACCGGACCACCCACGAACTTGACGTCGTTGCCTTCGCACTGGATGACGACGGCGGCCACCGGCTGCTCGCCATCGGAGAGGTCAAGTGGGGCGAGACCATGGGCCTGTCCCACCTTGATCGGCTGCGACGCATCCGCGACCTGCTCACCGCACAGGGCCGAGCGGGTTCCCAGCAGGCACGGCTCGTCTGCTTCAGCGGCAGCGGCTTCACCGACGATCTGCGCCGGGCCGCCGTCGATGAGCAGGCGGTCGCCCTGGTCACCCTTGACGACCTCTACGGCGTCCGGTAACCCCATCAGTTGAGAGACACGTTGGCAGTTGGAGTGCTGGCGCTACCCAGTGGTGTTCAGGAGGTGGGGTCCGTGCAGGGTACGGCCACCGTTCCAGACGACACCGAGCTGCCGGTAGTACCCGCCGATGATCTCCTTGACCCGTAGTCGGGACAGTTCCTCGGTGGGGGAGTCGAACAGGTCGAGGTCGACCTCGCCGCGCCAGGCCTGGCCGAGGTCCGCCGAGGCGCCGCCGGACTCGATGAGCTCGACGTAGGCGTCCGGCGAGCCCGCCGCGATTCCCGGCAGGATCCGGTGGTGGGCCATCGGGTGGCCGTTGACGAACCCGTTGTGCTCGCTCGGCCCGGTCAGCGTCAGTACCGCCTGCGCGAGGCGGCGGTCGCCGGCGGCCAATGTCGCCCCGAACATCGCGCCGGCGGCGATGGCGGGCGCCGCCTGGCCGAACGGGTGCGGTCGGGTCTGCCACATCGACCCGAGCTTCTTCGGGTACCCCTGGTGCAGGCCCCGCGCGATGGCGAAGTCGGAGTCCACCCAGATATAGACGCACCGCGAGTAGGTGCGGCCCTCGAACTGGCAGCGGACAACGACGAACGCCTCCTTGTACTGCGAGCGCACCGGGTCCAGCAGTTCCTCCCGCGACGTCGAGCAGGACTGCCAGTCCGCCCAGATCAGCGCGACCGCACCGGGGTCCTCGTCGGCGAGGCTCAGCGGCTCGGGCAACAGCTCTGCGACCCGCGCCGGATCGGTCCGGTACTCCACGGTCAGCAGGTCACCGGAGTAGAACCACGGCGGGTCCGGCACGATCGAAGACCGGCCGGTCGCGGTCCGCGGGTAGAAGAACCCCTTCGGCTGGGCCATCAGCGGGTCCTCACCTCGACCGGCAGGCGTTTGATGCCATGGACGAACGTCGAGCGCAGCCGTTCCACCTCGCCGGTCAGCGAGGCGGAGGCCAGCCGGGCGACCAGCTCCTCGACCGTCACCCGGACCTCCAGGCGTGCCAGATGCGAGCCCATGCAGAAATGCGGACCGCCCTTGCCGAAGGTCAGCAGGTCGACGGCGGTTCGAGTGACGTCGAGGATGTCGGGGTCGGCGATGGCGCGCTCGTCGCGGTTGGCTGCCGGGTACCACATGACGATCTTGTCCCCGGCGGCGATCCGGGTGTCGTGCAGGTCGACGTCGCGGGTCGCCGTGCGGCGCATGTGATACACGGGCGGGCCCCAGCGCAGCAGTTCCTCCAGGCCGCCGGCCAGCAGCAGCTCCGGGCGCTCGGCCAGCGTCGCCAGCGCGTCGGGGTGCCCGATCAGGGTGAGCATCGCGTGGCTGATCGCCTGTCGGGTGGTCTCCTGGCCGGCCAGCGCCAGCAGCAGGAAGTAGTTGTCCAGCTCGGCCTGGGTCAGCGGAGCGCCGTCGATCTCGGCCTCGACCAGTTTGGACACGAGGTCGTCGGTCGGCGACGCACGGCGCTGCGCCTGCAGCTCCTGCCCGTACTCGAAGACCTCCAGCACAGCCGGGGAGCGGAACGGCACCAGCCGGTAGGCCGCGCTCTCCTCGCTGTGGAGCAGGACGTCGGCGAACTCGGGGTCGGTGTGTCCGACGATCCGGTCGCCCCAGGCGGTGAGCAGGGCGTGATCGGTGTCAGGCACCGACAGCATCCGGCACAGCACCCGCACCGGGATCTGTGAGCTGACCTCCTCGACGAACTCGAAGCGGCCCTTGGCGAACGCCACGTCCAGGGTGTGGCCGACGATGCCGCGCAGGAACGCCTCGTACCGGCTGATCATCCGGGGCGAGAACTCCTTGGCCAGCACCGAGCGGAGCTGGGTGTGGCGGGGCGGGTCGGTGTCGATCATCGACGAGCGGTGGGTCAGCTGCTCGTCGTCCAGCTCCTCCACCGCCACACCACGAGCGGAGGAGAACGTCGCCACGTCCCGGCTGACCCGCACGATGTCGGCGTGCCTGGTCAGTGACCAGAACCCCGAGTTGGGCGCCGGTTCCGGCGTCCAGGCCAGCGGTTCCTCGTCCCGCAGCCGCCGAAACAGCTCATACGGTGGGCCCGCCGCGAAGAAGTCCGGGTCGGCCAGCGGCGCGGCGAGCGCCTCGGTGCTCGGCGGTGCGGTCACAGGTGCTCCGCGTACTCGTCGAGCTCCCAATCGGTGACGTGGCGGGCGTAGCGGGCGCACTCGTCTCGCTTCAGTGTCAGGAACAGGTCGACGAAGTCACCGCCCAGCAGGGCGCGCAGCACCTGGTCGGCGTCCAGCGCGTCCAGCGCCGCGTCGAGCGAGGCGGGCAGCGCCGCGCCCGCCTCGTCATCCGGCAGGGCGTAGGTCCAGCCCTCCAGACCGGCCGGCGGCGGCGTCTCGTGCTCGATGCCGTCCAGGCCGGCGGCGAGGACGGCGGCGATCGCTAGGTAGGGGTTGCCGGCGCCGTCCCCGCTGCGGATCTCGAGCCTCGTCCCGGCGCCCCGGTCAGGCGGCACCCGCACCAACGTGGTCCGGTTGTCCAGGCCCCAGTTGGCCCGGCACGGCGCGAGGCTGTCGGGCTGGATCCGCTTGTAGGAGTTGACCGTGGGGTTGAGGATCGCGGTGAGACCGGCGGCGTGGGCGAGGACGCCGCCGAGGAAGTGCCGCATCGTGGCCGAGAGGCCGTCAGGGCCGTCGGGGTCGTCGAAGGCGTTGGTGGTCGGCCCGTCGCTCTGGGCGCTGCGGTCGAGCGAGACGTGGATGTGGAAGCCGGAGCCGCCCTCGTCGTTGAACGGCTTGCCCATGAATGTGGCGTGCAGGCCGGCCTGCGCGGCGATGTCCTTGATCGAGGACTTCAGCAGGAAGCACCGGTCCGCCGCGTCCAGGGCGTCTGAGTGCCAGATGTTGATCTCGTACTGCGCGGGTGAGAACTCGTGGTTGGCCGCGAAGACACCGAGGTCGAGTGCCGCCAGCTGCCGCATCATCTGCAGCACGACGCCGCCGGGGTCGGCGCTGGGGCCGTTGGTGTACACCGCCGCGGGCCGGTTGATCGCGCGGGTCAAGCGGCCGTGCTCGTCGCGGCGGCAGAGGTAGAACTCCAGTTCCGGCCCGACCGTGGGCGACAGGCCCAGCGCGGCGAACCGCTCGACCACCCGGGCCAGCACGTTGCGCGGCCCGACCGCGGTGGCGCCGCCGGTGGCCAGGGTGGTGTCCGCCAGCGCCAGCGCGACACCCGGCTCCCACGGGATCACCCGGACCAGGCTGCCGGGGACGATCTGGGCGTGCAGGTCCGGCAGGCCCTCGGCGGGGCCGCCCGGGCCATCCAGCACCTCCGCCCGCAACGAGACCAGGAAGACGCCCTGGCAGAAAGCGAACCCGGCGCGTGAGCCCCGCTCGAACTCGCTGACCGGGATGTCCTTGGAGCGCGCGATGCCGTGCAGGTCGGCGTAGACCAGCCTGACGATGTCGACGCCCCGCTCGGTGAGGTCGGCGACGATGCTCGCGGTGCCGGTCTCGTCGCTGCTGATCCCGTGGTGGTTCATCCAGTGCCTTCCGTGAGGTGATCGTCAGCTGAGCAGCTGGTCCAGCTCGGCCTGGTGCTCTGCGGTGTGGCGCTGCGTGGTGAACGACAGCACGAGTCCGACGGCGAACGCCAACGGGACCAGTGCGGCGAACCACAGGGCGAACGTCTCGCTGCGGGCGATGAGAACGTCGAAGTTGTCCAGCACCAGCCAGATCGCGGCGCCGAGCGCGAGGGTGGCCAGCGCGGGCGCGATCAGGGTCTGCCAGGGTCGGCTGTCGACCTTGGTGCGCTGGAAGAACGCGATGACCGCAATCGAGGTGAGCAGTTGCAGCAGCGACAGTGCCACGACCGCCAGGCCGGAGAACCACGAGAACAGCGTGAGGTACGGGTCCGAGCCGGTGGCCGCGAAGATGACGATGATGAGCAGGGCCAACGCGGTCTGCGCGAACGAGGCGATGTAGGGCGACTGGAACCGGGCGTGGGTCCGGCCGAACGCCGGCGGGAACACGCCGTCGCGGCCGAGGGCGTACATATAGCGGGCGATCGCGTTGTGGAAGGCGAGCATGCCGGCGAACAGGCTGCTGATCAGCAGGATCGACAGGACGTCGGCGCTCCACGACCCCAGGATGCCGTCGGCGGCGGCGAAGACGATCGGGCCGGTGGCGTCGCCGGTCGTTTCCAGGCCGTCCAGTCCGACCTGCGCGACCTGGCTCGCCCCGTGGTAGCTGACGAAGGACCAGGTGACGAACGCGAAGAAGATCGTGATGAGGATGATCGAGATGTACGTGGCGCGCGGCACGGTCCGCTTGGGGTCCTTCGACTCCTCGCCATAGATCGCCGTCGCCTCGAACCCGACGAACGAGGCGAGCGCGAACATGATGGCGACCCCGGCGGCACCGGCGAAGACGTTGGCCGGGTTGAACGCCTCGGCGAAGCCCAGGCCCTCGGGGCCGCCGCCGTCGAACAGCACGCCGAACGCCAGGGCGATGAGGATGAGGGTCTCGGCGGCGACGAGGACGGCCAGCACCTTGGCGCCGACGTCGACCTGGATGTAGCCGAGCGCCTGGATGATCGCCATGTAGATCAGCGCCCAGACGTACCACGGCAGCGTGATGCCCAGCAGGTCTGCCCACGTGCCGGCGGAGAAGAAGCCGGCCAGGCCGTACATGGCGGCCTGGATGGACTGGTAGCCGAGCAGTGCGACCATGGCGGAGCCGAGGCCCATCCGGCGGCCCAGGCCGCGGCCGATGTAGGCGTAGAAGGCGCCGGCGTTGGTGACGTGGGCGCTCATCGCCGCGTAGCCGACCGAGAACAGCAGCAGGATGAGACCGGCGACGACGTAGGCGCCGGGCAGGCCGGGGCCGTTGCCGATGGCGATGGCCACCGGGGCGGCGCCCGCGGCCCCGGTGAGCGGGGCGGCGGCGGAGACGACGAAGAAGACGACGCCGGCGACACCGATCGCCTCCGGTCGCAGCCGGTTCTTCCGGACGGGGGTGGTCGTGGGTGCGGTGTCAGCCATGCCTGCTCCTCCTCGAGCGTCGGGCCATCGTTCGTAGCCGAACGAACTGGCGGTGATGTTAGTCCTGGGTGGACGCCGAGGGAAGGGGTACGTCCGGGCCGCCGATCGCGGTGGTGTTGATGCGGATGGGGAAGGATTTGATGCCGTTGACGAAGTTGGACCGGACCCGTGTCACCGGACCGGCGTGCTCGGCGATGCGCAACCGGGGGATGAGTTCGGAGAACATGATGCGGATCTCCAGCCGGGCCAGCGCATTGCCAAGGCAGAAGTGCGGCCCGCCCTTGCCGAACGTCACGTGGTCGATCTGCCGTCTTGTGACGTCGAACCGGTAGGGGTCGGCGAAGACGTCGGGGTCCCGGTTCCCGGCCGCGAACCAGATGACCACCTTGTCGCCCTCACGGATGGTCTTGCCGTGGAGTTCGACGTCGCGAGTGGCGGTCCGTCTGAAGTGATAGACCGGGCTGGCCCAGCGCAGGAACTCCTCGACCGCATCGGGGATCAGCTCGGGTTGCCGCTGCAGCAGGGCCAGCTGGTCGGGGTTGTCCAACAGGGCGTTCATGGTGTGCGAGATGGCATGCCGGGTGGTCTCGTTGCCCGCGACCACCAGCAGCAGGAAGTAGTTGCGGAAGTCCCGCTCGTCCAGGCCGACGCCGTCCTGCGGGGGTTGGTTGACCAGCTTGCTGACCAGGTCGGTGCCGTCGCGGCCGCGGCGCCGCCGGGCCAGCTCGAAGCCGTACTCATAGACCTCGATCGCGGCGGGGGAGCGGAAGGAGAGCAGCCGGTACTCCTCCGACTCCGCCGAATGCGCGAGGACCTGGGCGTAGTCGGGGTCGGAGTTGCCCACCATCTCGTTGCCCCACCGGATGAGCGTCGCGGTGTCGCCCTCGGGAACGTCGAGCATCCGGGCGAGCACCCGGATGGGGAAGTCGGCGCTGACCTCCTTGACGAAGTCGAATTCGCCCTTCGGCAGTGCTGCGTCCAGCGTGGTGGCGGTGAGGCCGCGCAGGAAGGTCTCGTACCCGGCGAGCATGCGGGGCGTGAATTCCTTCCACAGCAGGCGCCGCAGGGCGTGATGGCGCTCACCGTCGGTCTCGAGCATGGACTTGCGGGCCTCGATCTGCTCGGCGTCGAGTTCTTCGAGGTTCGCGCCGCCGCGCTCGGAGGAGAAGGTTTCCGCGTCGCGGTTGACGGCGACGATGTCGGCATGGCGCGTCAGTGACCAGAAACCGTGGTTGGGTGCGGCCTCGACGTTCCAGTGCAGCGGGTCGTGTTCGCGCAGTGCGTCGAACGCCGCCCACGGGGGGCCGGCAGCGAACAGGTCGAAGTCGGTTAGATCGATGCCGGCGGGATCGGTGCGCCCGGCGTCGCCCGGATGCCTGGGGATGGCGCTCACCGGCTACCTCCTCGTCGGGCTGAGCCGGAATCGTTCGGATGCGAACTTTCCGATAGCCTACGATCCGGCGTCCGGCCTGACAAGGGGTCAGTCGGGTGCGTCGTCAGTGGTAACGCGACGTGAGTTGGAACTCCCACTGGGAGGTGATGCGGGTAAGGCCCTGGACTGAGACGTTGTAGGCGTGGATGACGCCGGGGCGTTCGGCGTAGACGGTGCAGCGGGTTGGAACGGGCTCTCGTGGTCTTTGGGGATCTCGAACTCGTCGACGCGGGGTGCGCCTCGACGTGAGCCGACGAGGTACCCGGCGGCTTCCAGGGTGTCGGCCCCAGGTGTCACGGGTGTACGGGACGTCTTGAGGGTAGATGTACTTCAGGGTGGGCACCCGCCGGGATCACAGCCGAAGGGATTGCCCCCAAGTTCCTCACTGGCGAGGTCCACGTCGTCGCGAAAGCCGAGGTCGTCCTGGGTGAACACCTCGAGCAGACCTCGTGGGTCGTAGGTACGCCCCTCGCTGGGGATGGCCCACTGCCCGCATCCGCCGGTCATGACCATCAGAGCCGTTAAGAGGGCCAGGGCCCGCAGGGAGGCTATGCGGCGGGAGCCACGAACCAGGCGTCGTCGCTCCCGCGCGAGCCTTGTCATGGTCGGGTC
>CAZEYA010000128.1:0-11216 GCA_964516515.1 uncultured Kineosporiaceae bacterium
GTGAGTCACGGGACTCTGCTGGTGAGCAGCCGCGCAGCTCCAGCTCGCGGGGGTCTACCCAGACCCTGATCGCCGAAGACCCGCTGCCAGCCGACCTCCGCGACGCCCTGGCCATGATCAACCGAACGACGGGGTGCGCACTAAATTGAGCAAAGTTAGGTTAGGGAAGATGGCATCAACGGATGTGGCCTTCGCAGCGATGGACGGCGTGAGAACCACCATTAAAGCCACACAGGCCACCTCCGTCCCACTCGCCACGCCGCCCCGCACCCCACGAACCTGTAGGTCAGCGCATGATCACCTGACTTTGCCGGGACCCTGGGCCCCCCAGGCCCCGTTGCCGGGGCTGTTGCGCGAACGAACTCTTCGCCGTTTCAGCTGGATAGGAAAGCAGCCAGCAGTGCCGCTGTGGCGTGGGCATCTCCGAGTGCGGTGTGCGGTGCCGGATTCTCGACGCCGACCGCTCGGCAGCAGTCCACCAGCCGACGGCGCCGCAGCCGTGGCAGATAGCGGTGCGACTCCTTCAGCGTGCAGACGACGACCGGGTCGGGAGGCTGGAACCCGGCACGAGAATACTCGCGGCTCAGGAAGGCGATGTCGAAGTCCGCGTTGTGGGCCACCACCGGTAGGCAGCCGATGCGGTCGGAAATGATATCGGCCAGCTCAGCAAAGGCCGGCGCGGTCGCCAGGTCGGAGCTGTCTATGCCGTGAATGGACCTCGATGAGCGTCCTGCTCCGGGGTTCGCGAAACTCCACCACTCGTCGACCACTTCGCCCGTGGAGCGAGTGCGCACTATCGCGATTTCTACGATTCGATCCTGCGCCGCGTCGAGCCCCGTCGTCTCAAGATCAACGACTGCGAAGCCTCCATCGTTCGACAACCTGGACAGCTGCGACTGGTATGTCCCCTTCATCCCGTCCCTCATGATCGGTTCGGTTGTCCAGTTGACGATTGGTGCGAAAGAGCCCGATCGAGCCGACGACGCCATTATGTTCGGTACATGGGGGCGACGTACAGCGACGACCAACCAGCGAACCACCCGGTGCTCGGTCCGGCGGCACGGTCTGTCTGGGGGAAATCGGATCGTGACAGCGAGGACTGGCTCCCGCTGTACCGCCACATGAGTGACTCCGGGGCGGTGGCGGTGCTGCTGTGGGATCGCTGGTTGCCGTCAGGGGTTCGGACCCTGGTCGCCGGCGGCACCACCGAGGACGAGCACGCCGTCGCGCGGCGGCTGGTGGGCTGGCTGGCGACCGCACATGACCTCGGCAAGGCCACGCCCGCTTTCGCCATGCAGGTGACGCCCTTGGCGGACGGCATGCATCGTCAGGGCTTGACGATGACTGCCAGACGGGGGGACTCGGTCCTTGTCCGGCACGCCACTGCGTCTCACCTGCTGCTGCGACGGTGGTTGCTCGACCAGGTCGGGATGGAGGGCGATATCGCCGACACCTACGCGGTCGTGGTGGGGGGCCATCACGGGGTGCCCCCCTCGACCCTGGCTCTCGAGGTGGCGACAAATCGACCCGAGCTGACCGGACGTGGAAACTGGGAAGCCGTTCAGCGAGAGCTCGCCGACTATGCGGCGAGCGAGGCCGGCGTTGCCGACGACCTGCGCTCGCGGCATCACCAGTCGTTGGACGTGCGAGCACAGGTGCTCGTGACGGCACTCGTCATCATGGCCGACTGGCTTGCGAGTAATCGCGATCTCTTTCCGTGGGTGGATCGGTCGAGCGGCGCCGACAGGGCTGAGCGCGCCTTGGCGGACATCGGACTGCCGCCGGCCTGGCAATCGACCATCGAGCCCGGTGCCGATATCCATCAGCTCATGCGCGACCGGTTCGAGCTGCCAGACGACACCATGGCCCGGCCCGTCCAGCAGACCGTCCTGGAACTCGCCCGCACCGTCGATGAACCCGGGCTCATCATCGTGGAAGCCCCCATGGGCGAAGGCAAGACCGAGGCGGCACTCCTCGCGGCAGAGGTGCTGGCCCAGCGGACTGGTGCCGGCGGGTGCTTCATCGCCTTGCCGACCATGGCCACCAGCGACGCGATGTTCACACGGGTGCTGGCGTGGGCCCGCCACCTGCCGGGGAATCAGCAGATGTCGACGTTCCTCGCCCACGGCAAGGCAGCCCTGAACGAGGACGCTGCCGACCTACGCCACGCCGGTCGAGTGAGGGGGGTCGCGCAGGACGACCCGGACGGCCCAGGCGCCGGGTCGGTCGTGGCCGTCCAATGGCTCGCCAGCCGCAAGAAGGGTGTCCTGTCGAACCTCGTGGTCGGCACGATCGACCAACTCCTCGTCGGCGCACTGAAGAGCCGCCACCTCGTGCTGCGCCACCTCGCCCTCGCCGGAAAGGTCGTCGTCATCGACGAGGCGCACGCCGCCGACCAGTACATGGCGCAGTACCTCGACCGAGCCCTCGAATGGCTCGGCGCGTACCGGGTGCCGACGGTCGTGCTGAGCGCCACGCTGCCCTCGGACCGGCGCGTGGCCATGGTGGCGGCGTACGAGACCGGGCGCCGCACGACCTCGGCTGCCAACGCGAGTCCCGACGGATCGGGCAGCGCACTGAGCTTTCGGCGACGGGGGGCTGTTGTGTCCTCGGCGACGGACCCCTATTCGGGTCTCCGCGGCGACATCGGCTACCCCGTGGTCACGGCAACGACCTCATCTGCCCCGACGAGACGCATCTGTGAGCCGTCCGGGCGTGCGACCGCGGTTCGTGTGGACCGACTCGCAGACGATGACGCCGCCCTGTTAGGTCTGCTGGACCAAGAGTTGGTCGACGGAGGGTGCGTGGGAATCGTGCGCAACACTGTCGCCCGAGCACAGCACACGGCCAGGCTCCTCCGGGAGCACTACGGCGACGACGTGCTGCTTGTCCACTCGCGGTTCCTGGCCGTCGATCGAGCGGCGCTGGAACGTCGGGTGCGCGACGAACTGGGTCCCAATGGTCGGCCCCGTCCCAGCCGCCGGGTGCTCGTGGGCACGCAGGTACTCGAGCAGTCACTGGACATTGACCTCGACCTGCTGGTCACCGACCTCCCACCCACGGATCTGCTATTGCAGCGCGTGGGTCGACTGCACCGTCATTCGCGAGGCCCCGAAGACCGCCCTCCGCGACTGCGCGCCGCGCGGTGCGTCGTCACCGGTGTCGAGGACTGGTCGACCGAACCGCCGACCCCGATCGGCGACAGCGATTACATCTACGGCCGTGCCCCGCTGCTGCGAACACTCGCCGTGCTCGCGCGCCGAGGCGAGGCGCCCGTTATCCGGCTGCCGGAGGACATCGCGCCCATGGTGCAGGAGGCCTACGCCGCGGAACCGGCCGTCCCCGAGTCTTGGCAGGTCACGGTCGGCGAGGCCGAGGTCAGTTACCGGCAGGAGCTCGCCGACCGGCGCCTGCGGGCCGACACGTTTCGGCTGGGCCCGGTGCCCAGGCGAGACGCCACGCTCATTGATTGGCTCGCCGCCGGGTTCGGTGATGCCGATGTGGACGACAGCGCGAACGGCCAGAAGGCCGTCCGCGACGGAGAGGACACCCTCGAGGTGGTCGTCGCCCAGCGGGTCGGCGGCGAACTGCGACTTCTGCCATGGATTAAGCCGGGCGTCGTGGTGCTCCCCGCCGACGCCGAGCCGTCCTGGGAGGTGGCTCGGACCTTGGCTACCTGCACCGTTCGTCTGCCGGGTCGGCTGACCGAGCCGTGGCTCGTCGACCGGGTGATCGCGGCGCTGGAGGCTGTCGGGTCTGCTGCCTGGCAGCGGTCGCCATGGCTGAGGGGGCAGCTCGTGCTCGTCCTCGACGAGGACCTGACGGCCGAGCTTGCGGGGCACCGGCTGACCTACTCCCGCCAGGACGGCCTCGTCGTCGAACGAGCCGGGGCGGAGTCGCCGTGACGACGGCGCCTCGGCGCCGGCATCCCCGGAGAGCCGGGGAACACGCGTCGGCCTGCGCCACCCACGGGTTCACCCCCGCAGTGGCGGGACAACAACCCTCCGAAGTGTACGGCTCAGGATCTCCTTCAGGTCGATTGTTCGCTTCGGGCTGCGCCGCTCACGTTGACACGGTCAGACTTCATGGCCATCTTCACGTTCTGTGCGCATTCACTACCTCGATGACTCGGGTGCCGCCGACACCGGCTGGTCCACGGTCAGCTGGATTGCCGTCGAGGTGGGCAGCTGGTCACGCGGGCTCGGGGTATGGCTCGACTGGCGTGAGGAGATCGGTCGGCGGTGCGGGATCGGCAAGACGTACGAGCTGCATGCGTCCAGGTTTGTCACCGGTCACGGCAATCCGTCCACCCGCTCGGAATGGAATCGAAGCAAGGCAAACCGGCTTGAGGTCGCTGTCGAGGGTCTATCGGTACTCAGAAGCACCGGGTGCCTTGAGATCGGCACGGTGTACCGACACGTACCCACGGCGGGCCGGCGAATCTCACGTCCGCACCGTGAGGACGTCTATGCGGGCGCACTCGAATGCATCGAAGCAGGGCTTGTGCGCCGTGACAGTCACGGTATCGTTATTGTGGACGGCGACGGGACGGACCCTGCCTATCGCCGCATTCATCGCCAGTTGGACATCCGACATCGACGCATCATCGAGGATCCGTGGTTCCAGGGACCTCACGCTAGTCAGTGGCTTCAGATGGCTGATCTTGTCGCCTACTCGACTTACCAGCACTTGGCGCGGCGACCTGAAGGACAGGCCACGTGGCAGTGGTACGAGACCTGGCTCCAGTCGCTTGACGTTCTCGGCTCACCTCGGCCGGTCTGATTGGGTAAGTCCGGAGAACCCGCGCCAGAAAGGTCGGAGGCCTCTAGCGAGGCCTCCGACCCAAAGCAGACCCACTACCGGCGTGCGCCGGGCAGGACCACGAACAACAGTGTGCGGTCCGCCGTTGTCCCTGGTCAAGCGCCGGTAGGTCACGCCGGCTCCGTTGAGAGGATCTGGATGACGGCCATCGCAATCGACCCACCTGCCCTACCGAGACTCACCAGCTTCGACATGCTCACCGAGCCGTGGCTGCCCGTGCAGTTCCTCGACGGCCGAGCCGGTGAGCTGTCGCTGACGGACGTCTTCCGGCGCGCCCACGAATGCCGGGAGCTGACCGGTGAGCTTCCGACCACTGTCTTCGCCCTCACCCGCCTGTTGCTGGCGGTGCTGCACCGCTCAGTCCTGGTCCACGACCCCGTCACGACGTGGGCTGAGCTTTGGCGGCGGCCGCGATTGCCCGCCGTTGCCATCACCGACTATCTGAGTGACTACTCCGAACGGTTTGACCTGTTCCATCCGTCCACACCGTTCTTCCAGGTCGCTGGGCTTCGATCAGCCAAGGACGAGGTGAAGCCGCTGGAGGCGCTCGTCGCCGACGTCCCCAGCAACGAGAAGCACTTCACCACGCGCGCCGGGTCCGGGTTGGCACGCATGACCTTCGCCGAGGCCGCCCGTTGGCTGGTCCATGTCCACGCCTTCGATTCCGCGGGCATCCGCACCGGCACCGTCGGCGACCCACGTGTGAAGGGTGGCAAGAGCTACCCCATCGGGCCGGGCTGGGCGGGTCGTCTCGGTGGACTGGTTGTCACGGGGTCGACGCTGCGCGAGACCCTCCTGCTCAACCTCGTGCTGGCCCGCGATGACAGCGGTCATGAGCCATGGCCAGGCGACGACCGCCCGGTATGGGAGCGAGACCCGCTAGGCCCCGCCGAGGAACGACCCGGCGGAGCGCCTGTTGGGCCGGCGGATCTCTTCACGTGGCCCAGTCGGCGCATTCGTCTCGTTCATGACGACCGGGCGGTCACCGGAGTCGTCCTGTCCAACGGGGACCCGCTGCGCCCCCAGAACCGCCACACGGTCGAGCCGATGACGGCCTGGCGGCGTAGCCCCAATCAGGAGAAACAACTTAAGGAACCTCTCGTCTATATGCCGCGCACTCACGACCCGAGCCGCACCATGTGGCGCGGTCTCCCAGCGCTGCTGCCCGAGATTCTGACGACGAGCAGTCACGGTGGCGACGCCTCCGATGCCGTTTCTCCGATGACGCTGCGCTGGCTGGCGACGATGCAATGGCGCGACGTCGTGGACCCCGACTACCTGGTCTCAACGCGGGCGCTCGGGGTCAGCTATGGCACCAACGAGTCCACCTTCGCCGAGATCATCGACGACGCTGTCCACCTGCGGGTCGGTGTCGTGGCGGATCGCGAGTTGCGCGCGATCGCCGTCGACGCCGTCCGGTCGACGGACCACGCTGTGGTCGCGCTAGGACGGCTGGCATCCAATCTCGCTGCTGCCAGTGGAAGCGGCGACACGGGCGGGGCTCGGGATCGAGCCGCCGAGAAGGCCTACTTCGACCTGGATCGACCCTTTCGTCGCTGGCTGGCAGCACTGCGTCCCGGTAGCAGTCGGCAGGAGCGCCTCGACGCCTGGTTCGCCACTGCTCGTCAGATTCTTGGTCGCGCCGGTGACAGCCTGCTGGACGATTCCGGTCCTGCCGCTTGGGTGGGTCGAGAGGTGAAGGGGCGGGAGATGAATGCCTCCCTAGCCGAGTTGTGGTTTCGCAAAGCCCTGGCGGCTGCGCTCCCACGCAGCCCCGACGACGCCAACTCATTGACCGAGCCTGAGGAGGTCCCACATGACCGTTCCCACGAAGAACGTTGAACCGGCCAAGGCGCAGCATTCCCCGCGCGATGCCCTTCGCGACCACGTGGGCCGACGGGTAGCCGAGTTCCAGCGGCAGTATCTGGCCCAGCTGCCGCACGCCACAGCGACCCTCGCCCGCCTACGTCGTGCCCTTTCCACTGAGCCTGGTGGCGACCCGTCCGTATGGGAGGTGACCCTGGGCGATCTGGACCGCCGGCTCGTCGGTCGCGGGGACGAGCCGTCGCCCGGCGAACGAGCCGTCCACGTCGCTCTATGTCTGTTCGCCATTCACCAGCAGTCCCAGCGCATTGATATGCACAAGGCCGGCGTCGGGCTCGGGTCGGCCGTTCGCAGCCTCGCCGGGCGTGAGGCGACGTCGGCGCAGGCGGTCGGGCGCCGCTTCCACGCGCTTGGCACGTCCCAGTCCTTCGACGAGGCGGCACACCACGCCCGCGGAATCGTCACGCAGCTGCGGTCGCATGCGATCGCACTCGACTACGGCCGGCTCGCTGTCGACCTCTACGACCTCCAGTTTCTGAACTGCGCGGACCGCGTCCGCCGCCAGTGGGGACGCGACTACTACCGAACCCCACCGACCAATCAGCCCGCCGCTGACCATACGAACGGAGCCGACCAGTGAGCCGCACGACGATCGACATCCACATCCTGCAGACCGTCCCGCCCAGCAACATCAATCGAGACGACACCGGGAGCCCCAAGACCGCCTACTACGGGGGTGTCCGGCGCGCGCGGGTGTCCAGCCAGGCGTGGAAGCGAGCAACCCGGGAAGCTTTCAAGTCTGAGCTCGATCAGCGCGACCTCGGTGTCCGGACCAAACGGGTCGTTGAACTCCTCGCTGCTGAGATTGCGGCTCAGGCGCCTGATCTGCTGGATACTTCCGTCGCGCTCGCCATGGCGACTCTGAAGAAGACCGGCAAGGGGATCGACCTTGAGACCCCCAAGGCCGCCAAGGGAACCTTGCCCCCGCCCGACCGATCCAAGTATCTGCTCTTCCTCGGCCGGCATCAGGTGAGCCGCCTTGCCGAACTTGCCGTTACCGCCGAACGAGCCGGCGTCGCGGTCGACACGAAGGACGCCAAATCGGCCGCCAACAGCGACCACAGCATCGATGTTGCCTTGTTCGGGCGGATGGTCGCCGACGACGCCGAGCTCAATGTCGACGCCACCGCCCAGGTGGCTCACGCCATCAGCATCCACGCCGCCGAGACGGAGTACGACTACTTCACCGCGATGGACGACCGCAAGGGACGCGACGAGGACGCTGGCGCCGAGATGATCGGCACGGTCGAGTTCACGTCGTCGACGCTGTACCGGTACGCAACGGTCAACGTCGACGCGCTCCACGAGACCCTCGGTAACGCCACGGCGACCGAGCGAGCCGTCCGGGCCTTCCTTCGAGCCTTCGTCACCTCGATGCCGACGGGCAAGCAGAACACCTTCGCCAACCGGACGCTGCCGGATGCCGTTGTCACCGTGGTCCGCGACGGCCAGAGCGTGAGCTGGGTCGGGGCCTTCGAGGAGCCGGTCGAGGCAACGGTGGGGGTCGGCAGGCTCCGAATCGCCTGCGAGCGAATGAGCGGGTATGCCTCAGAGGTCAACGGCGCCTACGGGACAACGCCGTTGGCAGGGTACGTCGTGCGAGTGGGGGAAGCTACGGCACCGCTCGATGCCCTCGGCGACACGAGTTCGCTCGACCGACTCGTCGATGGGGTCGGGGAGCTTGTCGCTGGTCGGTTGCAGGTCACCGTCCCGTGAGCGTTCTCCTTCTCAAGCTCGCCGGTCCCCTGCAGTCGTGGGGGGCCGCCAGCAGGTTCTCGCGGCGCGAGACCCGGCGGGAGCCGACACGCAGCGGCATCCTCGGCTTGCTGGCAGCGGCGCAGGGTCGTCGGCGCACAGATCCCATTGAGGACCTCGCGGCGCTGCGGTTCGGGGTCAGGATCGAGCAGCCTGGGCGGCTGGTGACGGACTTCCAGACCGCACGAAGCCTTGATGGCCGGCGCACCATGCCGTTGTCGACACGCCACTACCTGGCCGACGCCGTGTTCCTGGCGGCGGTGGAGAGCGAGGATGCCATGGTCGAAGGGCTCGTCGAAGCGCTCCGACGCCCTACGTTCCCGCTCTTCCTCGGTCGTCGCTCTTGCCCGCCGGCCGGGCCGCTGGTTGAGGCGTTGCGGTCCGGCAGTCTCGTTGAGGTACTGCGCGCTGAGGAGTGGCGGGCCGCGGCGTGGTGGCGACGCCAGGAGCGGGACGCGCGGGTGGATCTGGAGATCGTGCGGGACGCAACCGACGACGACGCGGATGTCGAGGTGGTCCGGGACGAGCCGGTCAGTTTCGACCCGAGGCGCCGGGAATACGCGTGGCGCCGCGTGGCGCGGGAGTGGGTGACGGTCGACAACCCCGACCATCCGGGAAACGGATCCGTGCCCATCCACCACGATCCCGTGGGCCTGCTGGAGGAAGTCTGATGTACCTGACTCGGTTGTCGCTCAACCCACGGCGCCGAGGCGCGCGAGGCCTGCTCGCGTCACCTCACGCGATGCACGCGGCGGTCGTGTCCGGTTTCGCTCCAGAGCAGGGACTCGTAGCAGACGACTCGACTGGTCGCGTTCTCTGGCGCGTGGACGTCGACGGCCACGACACTCGCCTGTTTGTGGTCAGTCCCCTGGAGCCTGATCTCACCCACGTGGTTGAGCAGGCGGGGTGGCCGACGACGTCATCGTGGTTGACGCGGAAGTATCAGCCTCTACTTGATCAGCTGTCAGTGGGCCAACTCTGGGCCTTCCGGCTGCGGGGCAACACCGTCAAACAGGCTCGAGACGTCGGAAAGAGGGTCGGACACGTAACCGCCGAGCAACAGGTGGAGTGGCTGATGACGCGGGCGGGCCGTCACGGGTTCGTAGTCCGAGAATTGCCAGACGGAACACCGGAGGTGGTCGTCTCACGTCGCGAGAATTCGAGATTCCACCGCGGGGACGATGTTGTCACGCTGGCCACGGCTCAATTCGATGGTGTCCTGGAAGTCGTGGACGTCGAGTCGATGCGCCTGGCCCTGATCGGGGGAATCGGTCGGGCGAAGGGCTACGGCTGCGGCCTGTTGACCTTGGCGCGCCCGTCGTGAAGCAGGCGTCGTGACGAAGCCGGGAACACCGCCGCCTGATCTACCAGAGCTGGTCCGCGCCGAGGACCGGCTATCGTTCCTTTACCTCGAGCGGTGCATCGTCCACCGGGATGCCAACGCCATCACGGCCACCGACGAACGCGGGACCGTTCACATCCCAGCCGCGTCACTCGGAGCTCTCCTGCTTGGCCCCGGAACGCGGGTGACGCATCAGGCCATGATGGTGCTGGCCGAGAGCGGCTCGACGGCTGTATGGGTCGGTGAGCGGGGTGTGAGGTACTACGCCCACGGACGGTCTTTGGCCCGATCGTCGCGCCTGCTGGAGGCGCAAGCGGCGGCGGTATCGAATCAGAGTGCCCGGCTGCGCGTGGCACGGCTGATGTACGGGATGCGTTTCCCGAAAGAAGACGTCTCCGGGTTGACGATGCAGCAACTGCGGGGGCGCGAGGGGGCTCGTGTGCGGCGCTTGTACCGCGAGGCCGCCCAGGACAACGACTTGCCGTGGACCGGTCGGGACTATCGACCGGATGATTTCACCTCAGGCAATCCGATTAATCAGGCCCTTTCGGCGGCCAGCACATGCCTTTACGGACTGGTGCACGCTGTTGTGGTGTCTCTCGGGTGTTCACCTGGACTGGGCTTCGTCCACACCGGACACGTTCGATCGTTCGTCTTCGACATTGCTGACCTGTACAAAGCTGAGGTCGCCATCCCGGTCGCCTTCCGAATCGCAGCCCAATTCGAGGAAGATATCGGCGACCACACCCGTCGGGCCGTCCGGGACGCCGTTCATGACGGGAAGATCCTGGGCCGATGCGCGAGGGATATCCAGCGGCTGCTGCTTCCGGACGAAGACGCGACGACGGATACGGACTCCCTGGCCGAGGATGTTGTCGAGTTGTGGGACGGCGCCAAGCGGACTGTCGCAGGAGGGACTGGCTACGGGTTCGACGACCACGGCGACGTCGGGGGAGCGGACCCACCGTGGTAGTTCTGGTCCTGACCGCATGCCCGGTCGGGTTGCGAGGGCATCTGACCCGATGGTTGCTTGAGGTCAGCGCAGGTGTCTTCGTCGGGAAGGTGACGCCCAGGGTGCGTGACCTCATGTGGGACCGGGTGGTCGAGCTGGCCAAGGATGGCCGAGCGATCATGATCCACTCGACGAGGTCCGAACAGGGTCTCGCCTTCAAGGTCCACCGGCACGACTGGCAGCCTGTGGACGTGGACGGTGTCCAGCTCATGCTGCGTCCTGCCGAGAGTTCGGGTCCTCCCCGTCGCGACCTCCGGCCAGGGTGGAGCAACGCCAGCAAGTACCGCAAGGCTCATCGGTCTTCGCAGTACGCGCCGAAACCGAAACTGAAGGAGGAACCGGAGTCGTAGTCGCTACGCTGCAGATCAATAAGTGTGCTCCCCGCCTGCGCGGGGATGAGCC
>CAZEYA010000129.1:0-11179 GCA_964516515.1 uncultured Kineosporiaceae bacterium
GCTTGGTGGTCATCTGCATGGTGGTCATCACTGCGCGCAGCGCGGAAAGCTCTGTGACGAGCAGGGACATCTCCACCTGGTGGGCGGCGAACAGGGTCTGAAAGGTCGTGGTCGCATGCGTGAACTCGTCACGCAAGAGCACCATCTCCGCGTGGTCGCCGTTCCGGGGCGGGGGCGGCGGCTCCTCGCGCGCGTCGGGCAGCGGCAGTAGGGGCTCGTCGAAGGCCTCGGGCAACAGGGAGTCGGGTGAGCGCGGTTCGTATGGGGGGAGTACCGGTGGTGGTGGTGCGGGCAGCGGGACCGACGCAGCTCGTGGCACCGGCGGGAACCGCTGAGCCAGCGATGCGGGCAGCGTGGCCGGCCCGGCCCAACCCGAGACCGGCGGCCTTGACGCTGCCCATCGGCTCGATGTGTCCTCAGCCGCGATCGGGCCGTCGTCGCCATGGGCCTGCCCGGCAGCGGTCACTCGGATGGTGGTGTGGACCGTCACGGGGACCTCGCTGTTCGCCGGGGGGGTGGGCCAGTCGTCGATATCGGAACCGGGGCGCGCCGGGTCGGCCGGCAGGATGGGCGGCACGCTCTCGCCGTCGGGGGCACGCCGGCCGAACAGCCGCCGGGCCCGGCGATGACGCAGGATCGTCCTGGCAGCGCCGTCGGCGTCGTTGACCGGAGTGTCGATGGAAGTCGTGTTACCCAGCACGCTCCCTTCTTCGGCTGCCATGCCACCCGACTGGAGCAGTTCAGCTCACTGCGTGTCGATCCTCAGGGACTTGCGCAGGCCGGCAACGTGCCCGGTCGCCTTGACGTTGTACTTGGCCAGCGTGACCACCCCGGCGGCATCAAGCACGAAGGTCGACCGGATGACGCCGGTCACCGTCTTGCCGTACAGCTTCTTCTCACCCCACGCCCCCCACGCGGTCATCACCGACCGGTCCGGGTCCGACAGCAGCGGGAAGGTCAGTGCCTCCTGCTCGGCGAAGGTGGACAGCCTGGCGGGAGAGTCGGGGGAGATTCCGATCACCGAGTACCCGACGGCCTGCAGCGACGCCAGGCTGTCGCGGAAATCGCATGCCTGTGTGGTGCAGCCAGGAGTCATGGCGGAAGGGTAGAAGTAGACAATCGTGTTCCGGCCGCGGAAGTCGTGCAACGACACCGGGGCGCCCGTGGCGTCGGTGAGTGTGAAGTCCGGTGGGGTCTCTCCTGCAGCTAATTGCGACATGGCTGCAGTTTCCCCTTGCGCAGGCACCGAGTCCAGATGAGGAAGCTCAGCACGTGCCAGACGGTTTCCTCGATGCCTCCACCTCGATCGCGACTGGCGTCCTCTCGATCGGCCTCGTCGGATACGCGCTGCGCCGGGTCCGCCGTGACTTGACCGACGGTGCGGCTCGGTTGGCCGGCCTGACCGCCGCGTTCGTGTGCGCCGCCCTGCCGGTCACCACGTTGGTGGTGACGCACGACCTGCCGTTCGCTTCGGCTGTGTCCGCGCAGCATCATCCTCGACGGCTGCCGGGTCGTCGCCGACGCGCCCACCGGGGACCTGCTCGCCGACGCCGCCCTGCTCTCCCGGCACCGCCTGGAGCTGCCGCAGGGGTTCGATCCGGCAAGGGTCGTGACGGGCGGATAGGGTCGCCGCCATGTCGCAGGCAGGTGGACCCGATGCCGAGGCGGGGGCGGGCGCTGACTCCGCCAAGCCGCCTCGACTCAGCCAGGCGGAACTGGAGGCGGCGATCGTCGATCGGCAACGCCACCTCAGCGACACCCTGGATGAGCTCAGCCGCCGGCTGGAACCGGCGCGACTGGCCCGGACCACGGTCGCCGACGCTCGTGCCTCGGCGGTGGCGCAGGTGGTGGACAGCCGAGGCGCGTTGCGCACCGAGCGGGTCGCCGCTGTCGCCGCCGCGATCGCGCTCATCATCATCACCTTGGTCGTGGCCCGCGTCCGCACCCGCCGGCGGCACCGCTGAACCCCCCGTCCCGCCGGCCCCTGCCTCGGGGCGTGGTGCCAGTGACGCCCAAGCCAGGGCAGCAGTCGGTGTGGGACTACCCGCGACCGCCCGCGGTGCTCACCAGTTCGAGCCTCGTGGTGGTCCAGTTCGACGGCATCATCGCTCGTACCAGCAGCGCGATTCGGGTGCACGAAACCTCGCACCCGCCGACGTGGTATCTGCCGCGCGAGGCCTTCGGTCCAGATGTGCTGCGCGAGGCCGCAGGTTCTTCGTGGTGTGAGTTCAAGGGGCAGGCGTCCTACCTGGACATCGTGTCGCCCACCGGACGAGTCGCCGATCGTGCCGCCTGGACCTATCCAGCGCCGTCGCGTGGGTACGAGGCGATCACGGGGCATGTCGCGCTGTACGCGGCAGCGATGGATTCCGTCACGGTCGACGGTGTCGACGTCGAGCCGCAGCCCGGCGGTTTCTACGGCGGCTGGGTCACCCCAGATGTGGTGGGACCGTTCAAGGGCGGGCCGGGGTCCCAGGGCTGGTAGCCGCCCTCGGAGGGGTAGGTTTCGTCGAATGAGCGACGGCCGACTGCCCATCCGGATGCTGCACGACCGCGTCCTGGTCAGGCCCGACGCCGATGGCGAGCGCCTCTCCGGCGCCGGCATCGTCATTCCGGCCACCGCCACGCTGGGGCGCCGGCTGGCATGGGCCGAGGTGGTGGCCGCCGGTCAGCACGTCCGCCAGGTCGAGCTAGGCGACAGGGTGCTCTACGACCCGCAGGAGAAAGCCGAGGTCGAGCTGCATGCGGTCAGCTACGTGCTGCTGCGTGAGCGTGATCTGCACGCGGTGGCCGCACCACGGGTCACCGACGGCGGCACCGGCCTGTACCTGTGAGTGCCCGGGCCGCGACGGCGGTGCCGGGGCCTGCGCCGGTCGCGATCCCCGGCCCGACGCCGTGGCAGATGCTGCTCGGTGCCCCGGGCATCCTCCGCGATCCGCTCGGCTACCTGCAGCGCGCGGTCGCCGAGCACGGGCCGGTGGTGTCCTTCCCCACCCGTGGCCGCCCTGCGGTGCTGGTCGACGGCCCGGCCGCCGTGCGACGGGTGCTGCAGGACAACCATCGTGCCTACACCAAGGACACGATGCAGTACACGGCACTCGCGATGGTCACCGGTCAGGGGCTGCTGACCAGCGACGGTGCGACCTGGCTGGCACACCGACGGGCGATCCAGCCGGCCTTTCACCGCGGCACGCTGAGCCATGTCGCCGAGCAGTCGCTGCGTGCCGCGTTCCGGGCGGGCGAGGCCTTCGACGCCGCGGCCGGGGCCCCGGTCGACACGGACGCCGTGCTGATGCGGGCGACCCTGGACGTGGTCGGCAGCACGCTGTTCGGCTCCGATCTGGTGGGTGGGGGCGAGGCCGACGGCGACCGGCTGGTGGCTGCCGTGCACGACGCGCTCGGCGCCGTGATCGCCCGAGCCACCCGACCGTGGACGGCGCCGCCGGGGCTGCCGACACCGGCTGCCCGGCGGCTGCACCGAGCGCTGAACGAGCTGGATCTGGCCGCCGAGCGGATGATCGCTCGCCGCCGTGCCACCCCGGGAGACAGCGACGTGCTCGGCCTGCTGCTGGCGGCGGGGGCCGACGCGATGTCGCCGCAGGAGCTCCGCGACGAGTTGGTCACGCTGGTCATCGCCGGTCACGAGACCGTCGCATCCAGCCTCACCTGGACGCTGCGGCTGTTGGCCGAGAACCCCGAGGCGCAGCAGAAAGTGCACACTGAGCTCGACGCGGTGCTCGGGGCCGGCGGACGCGCGCCGAGCTGGGTCGACGTCCGCGACCTTCGGGTGACTCGGGCTGCCGTCGACGAGGGCCTGCGGTTGTTCCCCCCAGCGTGGGTCATCACCCGGCGAGCCGTCGACTCCGATGTGCTGGCGGGCCATCCGATAGCTCCGGGCACGCTGATCATCACCAGCCCCTGGCTGCAGCACCGCAACCCGTCAGCTTGGCCTGACCCCGAGCGCTTCGACCTCGAGCGGTGGCTCGCCGGGCCGTCCCGGCCGCACCGCGAGGCCTACCTGCCGTTCGGCGCCGGCCCCCGGTTGTGCATCGGCCGGGACTTTGCCATCGTCGAGTCGGTTCTGGTGCTGGCCGAGCTGTTGCGTTCACGGCAGGTCAGCGTCACCGGGCCCCGGCCGGGGGTCGCGGCGCTGGTGACACTGCGGCCGCGCGGCGGTTCCTGGCTCCGCTTCGAGCCCCGTGCGTGATCCACTAGATCTTCGACCGTTCGCGGCCGACAGATAGGAGGTGAGGACGACGACCCGGCATCAGGCGGCGCGCAACGGCCGGCCGTGGCGGCCGCTCGCCGCGCTCGGCGCGCTCGGACTCCTCGGCGCCGCATGGGTGGTCGTGCCCGACCTCGGCCAGGGGATCAGCATCGGGCGGATCAATGCTGCGGTGGCTGGGCAGTCCCAACCATTGCCGGTGGCGTCGGACTTCGCCCCGATGGACGCGACCGCCCCCGCGCAATCCGCGTCATCGCCCGTCATCGCCTCGCCGGTCCCGTCCGTCACTGCGTCGCCGGCCCCGCCCTCCGCCGCGCCCCTCTCCTCCGCGGCGGCCACCTCCCCGCTTGCCACGGCCACTGGCCAGTCGCTGCCCGAGGATTCCCGCGGCGACATCCCGCGCCAGGGGCCGGGTACCTATCAACTGGCTCCCGGCGGTACCGGTGTCGTCGGGGGCGGGGGCACGCTGGTGACGTACAGCGTCGAGATCGAGGACAGTGTGCCGCTGGATCCGGTCGCCGTGGCCGCCCGAGTGGACCAGATCCTCGGCGACTCCCGGTCCTGGATCGGCCTCGGGCAGTGGCGGCTGCAGCGAGTGGACACCGGTGCCGATGCCCGGATCGTCGTGGCCAGCCCCGGCACCACGGACAACCTGTGCTACCCGCTGCGGACCTCCAGCTTGTACTCCTGCCGCAATGGGCCGTTCGTCGTGCTGAACGCCGACCGGTGGGCGGGCGGTGCGCAATCGTGGGGCGCCGATGTGCATGGCTACCGGGAGTACCTGGTCAACCACGAGTTCGGTCACTTCCTCGGGTTCTCCCACACCCCCTGTCCGGCGTCCGGGTCGCCGGCGCCGGTCATGCTGCAGCAGACCAAGGGCCTCTTCGGCTGCACTGCCAACGCCTGGCCCACCGTCGCCTAGTCGCAACCCCAACCCCGCGGTTGGTCACCTAGGCGCGAGTTGGGGCCGTTGCTCCGGCCACGAAGTCCCGCAGGTAGGCCGAGGACGCCGAGGCCATGACGTCCCCGAGTTCGCCCGCCTGCACCACCCGGCCGCGTTCCAGCACGACGACGTCGTCAGCGAGGGCGAAGGCGTCGGCCGGGTCGTGCGTGACGAGGATCGTCACCCCCGCGTACTCGTCGAGGAACCGGGCGAGGTCGCGCCGCACCTGTGGCCGGCTGCCGGCATCGAGCGCCGCCAGCGGCTCGTCGAGCAGCAGCACGGCCGGGTCGCAGGCCAGCGCCCGGGCCAGCGCGACACGTTGCGCCTGCCCACCGGACAGAGTCCGCGGCCGGGCTTCGGCGAAGTCCGCCAGGCCCACCCGGGCCAGCCAGCGGCGGGCGACGGCCCGGGCGGCCACTCGATGCAACCCGGCGCTGCGCGGCCCGAACGCCACGTTCTCCAGCGCGCTGAGGTGCGGGAACAGCAAGTAGTCCTGGTGCACCTCGCCGATTCGCCGCCGCTGCGGCGCCACCAGGGTCGAGGGCGGCTCGTCCAGAACGGTGCCGTCCAGCTCGATCCGGCCGGCGTCCAGCGCCACCGTTCCCGCGATGCACCGCAACAGGGTGGTCTTGCCGGCCCCATTAGGCCCCAGCACGGCGGTCACACGTCCGGCCCGCGCGTTCAGGTCGATGTCGAGGTCAAAGTCGCCGAGTGTCACGTCGACGCGGGCCCGCAGCATCAAGCCCGCGTCAGCCATTGACTGCGCAGCGCGACCAGGACGACCAGCGAAACGGCGAGCAGCACCAGGCTCAGGGCGATGGCGGTGTCCGCGTCGGTCTCCAGCAGCAGGTACACCGACAGCGGCAGGGTCTGGGTACGCCCCACGATGTTCCCGGCGAAGGTGATGGTGGCGCCGAACTCGCCGAGCGCACGAGCCCATGCCAGCACCGCGCCTGCCGCCAGCGAAGGTGCGACCAGCGGCAGTGTCACGCGACGGAAGACCGTGAACGGGCCGGCACCCAGCGTCGCTGCCGCCCCCTCCAAACGGACGTCGAGGTTACGCAGCGCTGCTTCCACGGTGATGACGTAGAAAGGCATCGCGACGAAGGTCGCCGCCATGACGGCCCCGGCGGTGGAGAACGTCAGCTGGATCCCGAGGGCGGAGTGCAGCCACGACCCCAGCGGGCTGCGCAGGCTGAATGCCGAGAGCAGCGCCACGCCGCCGACGACCGGGGGCAGCACCATGGGCAGCAGCACCACGCCCCGGATCAACGACTTCGCTGGCAGATCAACCCTCGCCAACACCCACGCCAGTGGCGTCCCGAGGACCAGCGACACGGCGGCGGCGGCCAGCGAACACACCAGCGACAGCCGCAGCGCCTGCAGTGCCACCGGCTGTGACAGGTCGCGAGGCAGGCCTGGCCAGTCAGCCCGTCCCGCGATGCCGATGAGCGGCAGCACGAAGAAGGCCAGGGTCACGGTCGAGATGAGTGCGACGGCCCACGGCGCGCGGCGAGGGGTGCGTCGCAGGCTTCGGCCCGTGAAGCCCTCCCCGACCGCTCGCGGCAGCACCGTACTCACTCGGGCGGGCCGAACCCGTACTCGGCGAGCCGCTGCTGGGCCTCGGCGGCCGACACATAGTCGACGAACCCCTGTGCCAGGTCCGGTTCGCCGGTGGCGGCGACGACACCGATCGGATACGTGGCCACGGCATTCTGGGCTGCCGGGATGTCGACCGTCGTCACGCTTTCCGCGGCGGCCTGCGCGTCGCTCACGTAGACGATGCCGGCCACCGCGTCCCCCTCGGCGACCGCCGCCAGCGCGGCCTTGACGTTCTGACCCCGCGTGACGTCGGTCTCGGCGATGCTGACGCCCTGGCCGTCAAGGATCTGCTTGGCGAACCGACCACAGGGCACCTCCTCGCCGCACAGCGACACGATGCCGACGTCGGGCAGGTCGGCCAGGCCCGTGATACCGGCGGGGTTGCCGGGCTTGGTGACGATCACCAGCTGGTTGGTTGCGAACACCGTCGACTCGCCGCTGATCAGGCCCGGGTCGGTCAGCTTGGCCATGGTGGCTTCGTCCGCGGAGGCAAAGACGTCGACCGGTGCACCATCGATCACCTGCTGGGCCAGCGTCGAGGACGAGTCGAACGTGAACTGCACCTGGGCGCCGGGGTTCGCGGCCATGAAGTCCTCGCCGATCGCCGTGAACGCCTCGGTCAGTGACGCGGCCGCCGAGACGGTGATGCTGCCGGCGAGGGACCCGGTCTCGGACTGGTCGGCACCGGCGGTGGCGTCGGAGCCGCAGCCCCCGAGCAGGGTTGCGGCAGCTGCGACCAGCAGGGCCGCTGTGATCGACGTGAATCTCATGCATGGTCCTCGACGTGCTCGGTGTGGCGCGGCGCCTCGACGATCACGGTGGTCGCCTTGACGGCCGCCACCGCGATGTCACCCGGCGCCAGGCCGAGGTCGTCCGCGGCCTCCCGGGTCATCAGCGAGACCACCCGGTGCGGCCCGGCCACGATCTCGATGACCGCGGTCAGCCCGTCCCGCTCGACCCTCGTGACGATGCCGGCGAAGCGGTTACGGGTCGACTGGGCCGGCAGCCAGTCCGGGGAGTCGCGCTTGGGCTGCGCCGTCAGGTAACGGGCCAGCTCGGTCCCTGCGACCACCCGGTGCCCGCCTGGGCTACGGGTGGTGGCCAGCCGGCCCTCGTCGCACCACCGCCGCACGGTGTCGACGCTGACCCCCAGCAGGTCGGCAACCTGGCCAGGCCGATACGCTGTACTCACCAGCTGATGAGAGCATGTTGCCTAGTAGAACTACAACTCTATACCTTCAGGGCCCAGCATCTGCCGGAGCCGGAGTTGTCGCTGTCGATACACCGAACCCGACAGTTCCGGTACCCGCCCTCGAGATCGCCGGTAGAGAGCCGATCTGGTGATCGTCCGACTCCGCGGCCGGAGTTTCGGCTCTCAACCGGCGATCATGGGGGGTCTGAGCGGGCCGTGGAGCAAGCCAGGCGGCACGTGTCGTGGCTTTCCTGCGCGAGCGGCTGACGGGTTGGGCGACGTCGGCTCACCGGGACTCGAGCGCCCGCAGCATCCGCTTGAGCGCGATCTGCCGGTAGGAGGCGTCCACCAGTTCCGCGACCTCCTGCCAGTCGACATCAGGCGATGCCAGGTCCAAGGCCAACCACCCCCAGGCGCCGTAGTACGGGGGTCTGGTGAACCGAGGGTCGGCGATCAGAGCGGGCGCTTCGTCCGGGTCGGGTTTGATGATCATGGCCTGGGAATCGGCATGCGCGATCCCGTACACCGCGAAGATCTTTCCGGCACGGAAGGTCGGGTGGCCGTGGGCCTCGACCTCGGTCGCCTCGGGAAGGGCAAGACAGATGCGTCGCAACCTGGCCAACAGCGGATCGTCGTCGTTGTACATCCTCGGATGTGCCATGCCACGCCACGGTAGCCGCGACCTCCGACACCGCGCCCTGGCCTAGACTTCACCGCGTGCCACGGTCACCCTCGCGGTTCGAAGCGGACCCGCCAGGCAGGCACGAGGCCTGAGATGACCCCGGTCGCACTGCGGCCGTGGCAGGTCGTAGCGCGGACGGCCTACCACGAGCACGCCCCACGGGACTTCCTCGCTGTCGCCACCCCCGGCGCCGGTAAGACCACTTATGCGCTCGCGGTCGCCCAGGACCTGCTGAGCGCCCGGACCGTCGACCGGGTCACGGTGGTGTGCCCCACCGAGCACCTCAAGCGGCAGTGGGCCGACGCCGCGACCCGGGTCGGGATCCGGCTGGACCCGGCCTTCACCAACGCCTCGGTCACGCATGCCAAGGGCTTCGACGGTGTCGCGGTGACGTATGCGCAGGTGGCGCTCGCGCCGCACTTGCACGCCGGGCGCACCCGGGCGCGGCGCACGCTGGTCATTCTCGACGAGATCCATCACGCGGGCGACGCCAAGATGTGGGGCGACGGCGTGGCCGAAGCGTTCGAGGACGCGACCCGCCGGCTGGCCCTGACGGGGACGCCCTTCCGCACCGACACCACGCAGATCCCGTTCGTCGACTACGTCGAGGCCGCGGACGGCACCCGACGCAGCCGTGCCGACTTCGTCTACGGCTACCCCGAGGCGCTGGCCGACCAGGTCGTCCGGCCGGTGCTGTTCCTGGCCTATTCGGGGACCATGCGGTGGCGCACCAGTGCCGGTGACGAGATCGCCGCGCGACTCGGCGAGCCGCTGACCGCGGACTTCACCGCCCAGGCGCTGCGCACCGCCCTCGACCCCGCCGGGCAGTGGGTGTCGGGCGTGCTGGCAGCCGCCGACCAGCGATTGTCCGAGGTGAGGCGCGCCGTGACCGACGCCGGCGGTCTCGTCATCGCCACCGACACCACCGCTGCAAGGGCGTATGCCGGCGTCCTGGCGGGGATCACCGGCGAACGGCCCACGGTGGTGCTCTCCGACGAGGCGGGCGGATCGGAGCGGATCGAGGCGTTCGCCGCCGGCCGGCAGCGATGGATGGTCGCGGTGCGGATGGTTAGCGAGGGTGTCGACATCCCCCGGCTGTGTGTCGGTGTGTATGCCACGGCGACGGCGACCCCGCTGTTCTTCGCGCAGGCCGTGGGTCGGTTCGTGCGCGCCCGGCGGCCGGGCGAGACGGCCAGCATCTTCGTGCCCTCGGTGCCCGGGCTGCTGCAGTTCGCCGCCGACCTCGAGGTGCAGCGCGACCACGTCATCGGAAAGCCCGATACCGAGGGGGAGTGGGACCCGGAGGCTGCCGCGCTCGCGGCGGCGCAGCGTGACGGGCGGGCGTCGGGTGACCTCCTGGGACAGTCCTTCGAGGCACTGGACTCCGAGGCGTCCTTCGACCGGGCGGTCTTCGACGGTGCCGAGTACGCCCACGTCGGCGCGGGCGGCGAGACCGACACCGAGCAGTTCTTCCTGGCGCTGCCGGGGCTTGCGCACCCGCATGAGGTCGGCGCTCACCTGCGCTCGGCGGGTCGGGGAGGCTCGTCGGTGGCCACCGCACCGGCGTCGGCCGAGCCCGCCGCCGACCACCGGGCGCTGGCGGAGCTGCGTCGAGAGCTCAACGCGCTGGTCGGGGCGTATGCCCGGCGCACGGGCGCGCCGCATGCCACCGTCCACTCCCGGCTGCGACGAGACTGCGGGGGCCCTGCGGTGTCGCAGGCCGACGCCGCACAGCTTCGGCAGCGGGTGACGACGCTGCGCGACTGGCTGACTCGCGGTTGACCCGCCATTCCCACTTGATGAGTGGGGAATGCCGGAACGCCTGGTGATGTTGGTCATTCCATGGCAGAGCGGCTGATCGTCCTTGTCGTGGTCCTGGCGATCTCCGCAGGCGTCGGTCTGGTGGCCCGATGGCAGGACGGGCGAGTCCGCCGGCGGGGTTTCGCGCCGGTCGAGGCCGCCGCGTCGTCACCGCGGATCATCGACGTCGCGAGTGGCGCCTTCGGTGCGGTCGTCGTGCTCGGTACCAGGGCATGCATCACGTGCGCCAGGACCTACGCGGTGCTCCGTGACGAGGCGTCCGCCGCCGGCGGTGAGGTCCAGATCGAGCACCTCCTGCTGGAGGACCGCCCCGACCTGGTCGAGGCGCTGGGCGTCAGGACAGCACCCACGGTGGTCCTGCTCGACCCGGCCGGCAGGGTGGTCGGTCGACACAACGGTGGCCTCGACGAGGCGGGTGCCCGCGGGGCCGTGGCGACGCTGATCGGAGTCGCCCGATGAGCGCCACCGTCGCCGGGCTGCGCCCACCACCCGGCCATGTCGATCCTCGTGGGCCCCGTTTCGCCGCGGTTGCCACCAGCGTGGTCCTCGCGGCCGTCGTGGTGACCGGATCGGTGTGGTTGCTGGCAGCCCAGGTTGCGCTGTTCGCCTGGACGGTCATCGTGGGACCGGGTCGCGGACCGTGGGGGCGGGTGTTCCGGGCACTCGTTCGGCCCCGGTTGCCCCCGCCCGCGTTCTACGAGGATGCCGCCGGTC
>CAZEYA010000130.1:0-11061 GCA_964516515.1 uncultured Kineosporiaceae bacterium
GACCGCAACCAGCCCGCCGATCTGCCATGCCGTCCGATTCGAACGCGGCGCCCGGGCCAGCACCGCGCCGGCCAGCACACCGCCGATCAACCCGCCGACGTGCCCCTGCCACGAGATGTTCGGGATCACGACACCGAGCAGCGCGAAGATCAGGATCGTGACGAACTGCCGACCGATCGGGCGGCGGTTGGCCGCCTCGATGGCGAGAAGCGCACCGAACAGTCCGAAGACCGCACCGGAGATCCCGACGGTAGGAGTCTGCCAGGCTGCGGCGATCGACCCGTCCGCGGTTGCGGGGGTGAGCCAGAGGATCGCCACCGACCCTGCGACGGTGGTCAGCGCGAGCACCGCGAGGTAGCGCCAACGTCCCATCACCGCCTCCGCCTCCCGACCCACCTGCCAGAGCACGAACCCGTTGAGTGCGATGTGCAGCACCGAGCCGTGCACCAGGGCGACGGACAGGAAGCGCCACGGCTCGGCCCGGGACAGCACCGGGACGAAGGCCAACTGGTCGGTCACCGTAGCGACCTGTTGGGCGACGAACACGAGCAGGACCGTCACCAGGACGGCGTAGGTGACCACCGGCCGGCGGCCATCCAGTCGCGACCCCAGCGAGGTGCGAGCCGCGGGAACCGTTCGGCGCTGCTCTCGTACGCAGTCCACGCACTGGAAGCCCACCGCCGCGGGCACCTGGCACTCGGGGCATGCCGGGCGCTCGCATCGCTGGCAACGGGTGTAGCTGACCCGGTCCGCGTGCCGGGGACAGACCGGCGGCGCGCCGGTGCCCGCGGGGGCAGCGTCCCCGGCGCTCACACTGGGGTCACGGGGGAGACTGGGGTCACCGTCAGCGATGCCATGGTCACCGGCGTCAGGGGGCGGTCGTCCCGGCCGGCAGCGGTGGTGGCGATCGCGTCGACGACGGCTTTGCCCTCCTCGGTGGTCACCGCGCCGAAGATGGTGTGCTTGCCCTGCAGCCAGGTGGTTGCCGCGACCGTGATGAAGAATTGCGAGCCGTTGGTGCCGCGGCCACTCCGCTTGCCGGCGTTGGCCATGGCGAACAGGTACGGCGAGGTGAAGGCGAGCTCGGGGTGGATCTCGTCGTCGAACTCGAAGCCGGGGCCGCCGGTTCCGGTGCCCAGCGGGTCGCCGCCCTGGACCATGAAGCCGGGGATGACCCGGTGGAAGGTGAGCCCGTCGTAGAACGGCTCGGTCCGCTTGGCCCGGGACTTGGGATCGGTCCACTCCTTGCTGCCGGTGGCGAGGCCCACGAAGGAGCTGACGGTCTTGGGGGCGTGGTCGCCGTAGAGCTCGAACGGGATCTCGCCGAGCGTGGTGACAATCGTGCCGGTGTGGGTGGCATGCATGAGCACAGAGTGTGTCATCGGTGAATGGCGGTCGCGCCCGTACCCTTCACGGGGCAGGATGGAGCGACCCGGTAGAGAAACCTCGCGGAAGGACACCCGGTGAAGACCAAGAAGCGCCAAGCAGAGCACCTCGCCAAGGAGGCCGCGGCGGCCGGCGTCACGGTGCCGCCCGCAGTACGCGAGTGGTGGGACAAGGGCGCCGCCTACGCCACACCACGCGTCGAACAGGCCAGGGAATGGGCCGGCCCTCGCATCGACCAGGCACGTGAGTGGGCAGGACCGCGGCTGGAGCACGCCCGCGACCGCAGTGTCGAGATCGCGGCACCGCGGATCGAGGCGGCTGCAGGCAGGCTGGTGCCGGCCGTCGACGCCACCCGCGACAAGATCGTCGACGACGTGCTGCCCAAGGTGATAGCGGCTGCGCAGACCGCCGTCGCCAAGGCCGAGCATGCCCGTGACGAGCGGCTGGGTGGGGCAGGCGACGTACTGCGAGGCAAGGCGGTCGCGGTACGCAAGCCGTCTCGCCGTCGTCGCGTGGCACGGGTGTTCTTGGTGCTGTCCGCGCTCGGCGCCCTGGCCGCGGCCGTGGTCGTGGTGTTGCGCCGGCGCAGCTCCGAGGTGGACCCGTGGGCGCAGCCGTACCCGGCGTACCCGCCGATCGGTGACCCTTCGCCGGTCCCACCGGTCACCGGGGGTGACGACCTGCCGGACGAGCAGCAGCCCGAGACGGACGTCCTGAGCTCTGATCCCGCGCTGGGCAACGGCCTGCTTCCCGATGTCCCGGGCCAACCGGACGCCACCACTCGCAACGACTCCTGAGGGGGTGAGCACGCCGGGACTCCCGCTCGGCGCCGTCTACGGCCGGACCTTCCCGGCGGCGGGTGCGGCTGAGTTCGCGCAACGTCTGGAGGGCTCCGGCGCGGCGGAGTTCTGGGTCATCGAGGATTGCTTCTTCACCTCGGCGCCCACGCTGGCCGCCAGTGCGCTGACGCGAACCGACCGGCTGCGGGTGGGGATCGGCATCGTCCCGGCGGTGTCGCGGGCGGCGGCGGTCACGGCGATGGAGTTCGCGACTCTGGCTGGCCTGGGTCCGGGCCGGTTGATCGGCGGGATCGGGCACGGCGTCGCGGAGTGGATGGCGCAACTGGGGGTGCTCCCGGGCTCGCCGCTGACCGCGCTGGAGGAGACGCTGGTCGCCGTGCGGCGGCTGCTGGCCGGGGAGCGGGTCAGCGTGACCGGCCGCTACGTCGAACTGGACCACGTCCAGCTCGACCAGCCGCCCTCGCCCGTGCCGCGCGTGCTGGCCGGGGTGCGGGGGCCGAGGTCGATGGCGATGGCCGGCCGGTGCGCCGACGGGGTGCTGTTGGCCGAGCCGGCCGCCGCGACGTATGTCCGCTGGGCGCGCGAGGCCGCCGGGGCTGGCCCGGACTTCCCGGTGCACGTGTTCACCGTGTTCGGCGTCGACTCCGATCAGGCGGCGGCGCGCCGGATGTGGAGCGGTTTCCTCGGTGCCCGGATCGAGGAGGCCGCGGTCGGGATGACGGTGCTGCCGTTCTTCGACGAGCTCCGCGAGCGCTGGGGCACCGGCGGGGCAGCGGCACTGGAGACCGCCCCGCAGGAGTGGTGGCACGAGCTGATGGCTGTGGGCACGCCTGAGGACGTTTCGGAGCACTTGAGCCGACTGGCTGCGGCGGGCGTGGCGGGTACAGCGTTCATCCTGTCCCCCGACCTCGCAGTGGCCCATGGTCAGCTGGCCGACATCGAGTCGCTGCTACGCCGGCGCAACGGCACGGTCCACTAGTCCGACCGGACTTAGGTGCTGGCCGAGGACGCGGCGGGCCGTCCCGCACGGCTGCCTCGGCCCACTACGGCGCACAACACGGCGAGGATCGCCACCGTAGGCACCCAGATGGCCCTCTCGAGTGGACTGCTCTGGGTGGCGCCCATGAGCGGGTACGCCGTCCGTGAGGCGATCCGGGACGTGCTGGGCCACTTCTGGAGCGAAAGCTTCGGCCAGATCTACCCCGCCCTGTCGGCGCTGCACCGCGACGGCGCCGTCGAGCGCCGAGACGGCGGCCGGGCCGGCTCCTCTACCTACTTCCTCACTCCGGCCGGACGCGCCCGGCTGCAGGAGCTACTGCGCCAACCGGTCGCGTCCACGCCGCCCCGCAACGGTTTGCTGCTCCGCTTGTTCTTCGGCCACGCCCTGGGTGCAAAGGCCTGCATCGTCCTGATCGAGCAGGCCCGAGCGGACGCCGAACGAAGCTTGAGCGCCTATGCGGAGATTCGCGCCGAACCCGAGGCCGAACCCCACGCCGTAGCGGCGGGAGCGGCCGAGGCGGCCACCGCGCACCGGCCCTACTGGCTGCTCACCGTGTCGGCGGGCGAGCACAGCGCCCGCGCCACGATCGCGTGGGCGGACGAGGCCCTCGCTACCCTGACCGCCCTGGCCGCCGACGAACCGGAGGAGTGACCCCAGCTATCGACCGACCGGGCCGATCGCGGCAGCGGTTCGCGCCGCCGACGCCTCCAACGCTCGGCGCCGATCGGCGGGCAGTGCCGGGTCGGCCACGGTCTCGGGGATGGGCAGCACGCGGTACGTGCCCGGTTCGACCCAGGTGGGCATGTAGCGGATGCCGGGGACGCGGGGCGTCGTGTTCGGGGAGTCGGCCAGAGTGACGGTGACGATGACGCCGTCCTGGGTACCGGCGGTGTGCCGGCCCAGCTGGCCGGAAAGCAGGTTGCCCAGGCCGAAGATGACGGCCTTGTCACCGACGCGCTCGACGGGCTGCACGACGTGGGCGTGGTGGCCGACGAGCAGGTCTACGTCCGGCGACGCGAGCAGTTGGTCGGCGACCGCTCGCTGGTAGGGCGAGGGTTCGGTCTGGTACTCCTCCCCCCAATGGACACTGACGACGACGATGTCGGCGCCTGCCGCCCTCGTCGCGGCCGCTTCGGCCAGCACGCCGCTGACCGGGTCGATGAGGTCGACCAACCAGGGTTGGTCGTCGGGCATGACGAACCCGTTGAGGCCGTAGGTCGCCGAGACATGACCGATGACCAGACCACCCGCTCGATAGAGCCTCGGGGCGGCGTCCTCGTCCAGGGAGCGCGCGGTACCGGCGTGGCCGAGACCGGCACTGTCCAGCGCGTCGAGCGTTGCCGCGATCCCCGCGGGGCGCTGGTCGAGGGAATGATTCGAGGCCGTCGAGCAGCCGTGGTACCCGGTCGCCGCTATCGCGTCGGCGATCTCAGGCGGGGCGTTGAAGGTGGGATAGCCGGACAGCCCGGAACCGTCCCGTGACAGCGGCACCTCCAGGTGGCAGAGCGCGATGTCGGCGGCCGAGATCTCGGTCGCGATCGGCGCCAGCATGGGCCGGAAGTCGTAGCCCCCGGATGGAGTCGCGGCAGCGGCCATGACGGGCTCGTGCAGCAGGATGTCACCGGTTACCGCGATCGTCACCGACCTCACCTCGGACTGCCCTGCCCTGTTGCGTCGCTGCGCCAGCTCCGCCACCGGGTCGAGTGCCGCGGGGGTGGCGGCAGCGGTGGGGGCGGCGGCCGACGGCGGCTGCCCGGAGAGCCGCGCCAGGACGTCGGCGGAATCGGCTGTCGACGCCGCCAACCGCTCGGCGTCGGCCACTCGCGCCGTGCTGGTGGACGGCACCGGCCTCGCGGTGACCGAGCCGAAGACCGCCGACAGGGCCAGCACGGAGATGGCGGCTGACAAGACAAGATCTGTCTTGCCCCCCCGCGACATCCGTTGAGCGTAATGCCCGCAGTTGGTGATTTACGTACGTTTGCGACCGGGATGCCTCACCGCAGCGACACCTACCGGTGAGCCGCCTTGAGACCGCGGAAGATGACGTGGAGACGAGGGGACTCGAACCCCTAACCCCCTGCTTGCAAAGCAGGTGCGCTACCAATTGCGCCACGTCCCCTGGTGGCTGCTGCCGCCGCGAGGGTGTTGCTTGTCAGACCCGATCGGTCGCCTCGGCCCACAACGCGGCCTCGCGCTTGCGCTGGCTCCACTGCCGATAGCCGGCGAAGCTCGCCGCGGCGATGAGCAGGACGATGATGATGCGCTTCATCGTGGTTCCTCCGGGGTGGTCGCGGGGCCTGGGCAGGCGATGTAACCCTGTGACCCTCCCTCTCAGGCGGGCGTCAGCAACGGGCAACAATAGCAAACGACGCTCACGCCCGAAACGCTCGCCGGCTCGCCAGGGGCGGAGATCCGTCGTGTCTGGTCCCAGGCGTGCGTTCGGGTGGGCCTAACAGGATTTGAACCTGTGACCTTTCCTTATCAGGCGGGCCAGGCCCTGCCCAGCTGGTCGCCGGCACCGCCCTGAGCTGGTGTGACGAGTCCAGGTGCGTCCAGGTCCGTGCCCTGGTCTGACGGGGCGTCGTTACTCAGTTGGTTACTCACGCCCACGGTCGGCCTGCCCGACACTGTTCGGGCTGGGGTGGTGATTCCGTCGCTCGGCCGATCTTCGATCTACCGCACCGGTGTCGGTCGGGTCCAGGCTTGCGCAGCAACCGCGCAGCGGCTCGGCCTGGATGCGGCCGGCGCTGGTGTGGTGGCCTCCGGCGGCCGAGGGACGGGAGCGCTACCCATTGGTGACCTTCCCTGTGATTCTGGAGCGAGGCCCCGGGGGTGTGGGGGCGGAGCCCCCGCGGAGAACGCAAGACTGCTCCGATGGTGATGAGCGTCTGGGACGAGGCGGCGGATCGCTTCGGCTTCTTGGTGGATCGCTGGTTGTTCGAGAAGCCCGAGCGAACGGCGGCCGGGTTGTCGTGGCATAGGCCAGGCCTGCACGTGCACTTCGGGGTGTGGCAGCACAACAACGAGAGCGGCGTATCGACTGATCTGGAGGACACCTTCGGGTCGGTGCAGCTCTCCTGCCTGTTCGTCGCATGCGAGCTGGGGCCACCGCAGCGGGTGCCAGAGGGTTCAGGGTCGCGCAAGGTGATCTCGAAACGGATCGGGCAGCACGCCGACGCACTCGGCCTGGTCATGCCGTTGGTGTCGGATGCCGCCACGGCCGGCGCACTGTTCGAGCGTTGTCGTCGTGGAGTGGACTCGCCGCGCTGAGGGCTTTGACCACTGTTGCTCAGGCGCCCCCGTGATGTCGTGCTGGGGGATCAGGGGGTGCGCGTCGCGTGGAGCGCCAGCGGAGGCCGTAAGAGCGGGGTCCCGTGGCCCCGCGGCCCGCGCAGCGGGCCGCCTTGAGTCAGCAAGGAAAGTCCTCACCGGGGGGCACATGCCCGCCCTGAGGCACACTGAGACCACGGCGGCGGTCACGCCGCGCCGCCAATGCATCAAGCCAAGATCCGGGAGGTTGCGTTGATGGCCACGGGCGCGGCGACGGTGAGGAGCAGCGCTATCCACAGCAGCGGGGCCGGGCGGCGGGTGCCGGTCATCGGGCCGCCCCCACCGGGTGACCGGGCAGCCAGCCCGTCGTGTGGTGCGTGAGGCCCTGTTCGTGCCACCCGTGGGGCGATGGCGTCCAGGACCAGGGCGGTGTTGCGGTGAGCCAGGCCCCCGCAGAGGTCGGTGGGGCTGCCGCCGACACTGCCGTCGGCAAGGGAAAGGCAATGAGCAGGATAGGGCGTTCACTGGACGCGCAGCTGGCTACAACTGCGAACGTTGCCGCAGAGCCCGTATCATCCGGAGACTGGGGCCCTGTGCCGTGCGCTGCACCCTCATCTGCAAAGAGCCGGATGTACCGGTCGACGTCTGCGTCCTCCCGGGCGCAGCCGCGCACCGGACCCTCCTACCCAGGAGGCCACTGATGAGCAACGCCAATCCGCGCGTACTGTGGATCAGCGGCGCGTTCGGAAGTGGGAAGACAACCGCCGCCAACCGACTAAGCGAACGAATGCTGGGAAGTCGAATCTTCGACCCGGAAGAGGTTGGCTTCATGCTCAGGCACGTCATGACCCACGAGCCCATGCATAACTTCCAGGACTGGCCCGCTTGGCGGTTGCTTGTCGCCAGCGCAGTCGGCATCATCAGCCGTGAAGTATCGGGACCCATCGTCATTCCGATGACGTTCTCGTCGGCAGCTTACGCCGAGCAGATTTTCGCTGCACTTGCCTCCGACGGCGTGTCGTTCCGCCATTTCGTGTTGGACGTCGAACGGACTGAGCTGGAGCGTCGCATCGCGGCGAGCGCCGAGTTTCCCGACGATGCCGAGCGCAGCGAGAGGGTGCGGGAGTGGCGACGGGCAAAGATCGCCGAGAGCGAACGGGTCAGGCATGCGTCGAGCGGAGCCTTCGACGTCATCGATACGACCCATCTCGATCCTGACGAAGTGGCCACCGCGATCGAGAGCCGCATCACTCAGCGGAAGGTCACGCGACGATCCGACGTGGCTCAGCCGGTGGGACCGCATCGGCCGCCCCGATGACGAAGGCGGCCGCCAGAGGCTCAAGAAGGCGCCGGCTTCGGACGGGGCATGACTGGCACGACACCGGATTGGTGTTCCCCACTGCCCACGGCACCGCGATGGATGCGGCCAACGTCCGTCGTGACTTCCGCCGCGCACTGACCCTCGTGCCGGGCATCGACCCGGCGGAGTGGACGCCGCGCGA
The DNA here is from genome assembly GCA_964516515.1 of uncultured Kineosporiaceae bacterium. Classification (GTDB taxonomy): domain Bacteria; phylum Actinomycetota; class Actinomycetes; order Actinomycetales; family JBBAYJ01; genus JANNOG01. The sequence goes on from CAZEYA010000130.1 coordinate 7,959, forward strand.
GATGCGGCACTCGTTCGTCTCCCTGCTCTCCGAGTCCGGCCTACCGATCGAGGAGATCTCGCGGCTGGTCGGGCACAGCGGCACTCACGTCACCGAGCTGGTCTACCGCAAGCAACTGCGACCCGTGATCCAGACCGGCGCCACGGCCATGAACGACCTGTTCAACCACGACGGAAAGGCGGGTGCGACGGGTGCGTAGTTACTCAGTTGGTTACTCAGCCGCTCGGACGCCCGCCGCCGGCCACGGACCCAAAAAGGTATTGCTGCTGGTCAGAGGAGGTGCCGGGGGGTGGGCCTAACAGGATTTGAACCTGTGACCTCTTCCTTATCAGGGAAGCGCTCTAACCAACTGAGCTATAGGCCCGGGGGGCACGGCAAGCGCCGCGTGCGCTGGGACAGCGTACAGGAGCGGCACCGGCCGTGCGGGCCGGCGCCGATCAGTCGTCGGTGAGGGTGACGCGGATGCCACCGACCAGCGCGGAGCCGACGTTGTAGAGGAAGGCGAAGAGGGTCGCCAGCACGGTAAGCAGCAGCACGTTCGCCACGTTGATCACCGTGGCCAGCGACAGGACCCGCTGGAAGCCGACGAACTCCAGGACGTCGAAGTCGGCGTTGGTGCTGTCGATGCCCCGCACGACGTTGTTGATGTCGGTGAAGACACCGATGCCGTCGACCACGTTCCACATGACGGCGACGGAGACCACGTTGATGATGCCCAGCGCCACCGCCAGCAGGAACGACAGCTTCAGCACGCCCCAGGGGTCGAGTTTGGCCAGAGTAAGCCGGGCCTTGCGAGTGCCACCGATCGGTTGCGGCGGCCTCGCTGGGCGCCCTTGGCGCGGCTGGCGGGCAACACCACTCCCGGCGGGCCGGATCACGGCGGGTCGGGCCCCTGACGGCCGGGCACTGGAGGGTCGTGACCCCGGTATCGGGCCCGTCGGAGCGGCGCCGTCGGCTCCGCTGCCGCGGTTGAGCGTGCCCGTGCGGGGATCGCGCAGACTCGTGTCACCGAAACCGCTCACGGTGCGGATGCTGGGGTCGCTGGCGCTCATGCACTACCTCCCTCGTCCGGGTCAGGCTCATCCTCCTGCAACGCAGTCAGAGGTGTGTCGTCCCGCTCCTGCGCAGAGGTTACGCCCTCAAGCTCGCCGCTGATCGACTCGATGTCCGTAACCGCATCAGCCTCCGCGTACGCCACCGCCTCACGGTTGATCGTGGCCCCGAGCACGGCATCATTGTCACCCGGCTTGGTCAGGATGACGCCCATGGTGTCCCGGCCGCTGGAGCGGATGTCAGCGACCCGCGACCGCATCACCCGCCCGGACGTCATGATCACGAGGACCTCGTCGGCTTCCGTGGCGACCAGCGCGGACACCAGAACGCCGCGCTCGTCGTTCAGCCGCGCCACCTTGATGCCGGTGCCGCCGCGGCCCTGCCGCCGATAGCCGCCGACCGGCGTCCGCTTCGTGTAGCCGCCATCGGTGACGATCAGCACGTCCAGGCCACCGTCGGCGTCCTGCGCAGGCACGACGTCGGCGGACAGCAGCTCGTCGCCCACACGGAACCGCATCCCGGTGACGCCGCTGGTGTCGCGCCCCATCGGACGCATGGTCTGGTCGTCGGCCGGGAACCGGATCGACTGGCCACGACGAGACACGAGCAGCAGGTCGTCGCCCTCGCTCACCAGGCGCGCCGAGACCAACTCGTCGTCCTCGCGCAGCTTCACCGCGATCAGGCCCCCGCTGCGCGGCGAGTCGTAGTCGGACAGCCGGGTCTTCTTGACGAGACCGCTACGGGTCGCCAGCACGAGGTACGGCGCCTGGGCATAGTCATCGATATCGAGCACCTGGGCTATCCGCTCGTCCGGCCCGAACGCCAGCAGATTGGCTACGTGCTGGCCGCGTGCGTCTCGTGCCCCCTCGGGCAACTCATACGCTTTCGCCCGGTACACCCGCCCCAGGTTGGTGAAGAACAGCAGCCAATGATGGTTGGACGTCGTGAAGAAGTGCTCGACCAGGTCGTCTGCGCGCAGCGCGGCGCCGCGCACGCCCCGCCCGCCCCGCCGTTGCGCCCGGTAGGCGTCGGTTCGGGTGCGCTTGGCGTACCCGCCGCGGGTGATGGTGACCACGACCTCCTCGTCGGGAATGAGGTCGGTCATGCTCACCTCGCCGTCGCCGGGAATGATCCGGGTGCGCCGGTCATCGCCGTAGCGATCGACGATCTCGGCGAGCTCGGTGGAGACGATGCGGCGCTGCCGCGCCGGGTCGGCCAGGATCGCGTTGTAGTCGGCGATGAGCGCGGTCAGCTCGTCGTACTCGTCCCGCAACTTCTGCCGTTCGAGCGCCGCGAGCTGCCGCAGCTGCATCGTGAGGATGGCGCGGGCCTGGATCTCGTCGACCTCGAGCAGGGTCATCAGGCCCTCGCGGGCCTCGTCGACCGTCGACGAGGCGCGGATCAGGGCGATCACCTCGTCGAGGGCGTCAAGTGCCTTGAGGTAGCCGATGAGGATGTGCTGGCGCTCGGTGGCCTGGCGCAGCCGGTAGCGGGTGCGCCGGACGATGACCTCCAACTGGTGGTCGATCCAGCGGCTCACGAAGCCGTTGAGCCCCAGCGTCAACGGCACGCCGTCGACCAGCGCGATCATGTTGGCGCCGAAGGTGTCCTGCAGTTGGGTGTGCTTGTAGAGGTTGTTGAGCACGACCTTGGCGACCGCGTCGCGCTTGAGCACGATGACCAGCCGCTGCCCGGTGCGACCGGACGTCTCGTCGCGGATGTCGGCGATCCCCGACAGCTTGCCGTCCTTCGCGAGGTCGGCGATCTTTACCGCCACATTGTCCGGGTTCACCTGGTAGGGCAGTTCGGTGACGACGAGGCAGGTGCGGTTCTGGATCTCCTCGACCTCCACCACCGCGCGCATGGTGATCGAGCCGCGGCCGGTGCGGTAGGCGTCCTCGATCCCGCGCTTGCCCATGATGAGGGCCTTGGTGGGGAAGTCCGGTCCCGGGATGCGTTCCAGCAGCGCATCGAGCAGCTCCGTCGGACTCGCGTCGGGGTGCTCCAGCGCCCACTGCACCCCGTCGGCGACCTCGCGCAGGTTGTGCGG
>CAZEYA010000131.1:0-10815 GCA_964516515.1 uncultured Kineosporiaceae bacterium
GGAGCCTGGGACTGGAGTTCTTCGACGAGCTCGCGGTGATGGTCGACACCTTCCGTCCCCTGGAGCTGGGCGAGGGCGGCAGGGCGGTCGACGACGGCGCCTACGCCTGGACGTGGGCGGGCCGGAGGCCTGACCCATCGGCGCCGCCGGGCGGGCGGCGCAGCGAGTGACCGACTTGGACATCCTGCTGGATCGGCTGTTCGACGACGCCTCGCTGTTCCCGCCTGCGAAGCTGCCGTTGGACCAGGCGGTCGCGGGTCACCTCATCCATCGCGCCGCCGGGCACGCCGCCGCGGTCGGTCCGCTGGTCGTCGGTGTCGACCACCTGCCACGGGTACCGGCGGCGACCGACGTGGCCGTCACCGGGCAGGTCGGCGCCCTCGCCACCGCCCTGCAGGGGGCACCGTCGGCCCGAGTGGCCTGGATCGAGGCGTCGGGTGCGCTGCCCGAGGTGCTCGATCTGCTGCGGGACCGCCCCGGCTACGCCGAGATCGACCTGCGACGTCGCACCGCCGACGTCCTCGACGACGTTCTCGACGCCTCAGCCGCCGGGGTGGCCGTGAAGTTCCGCGCCGGCGGCGTCACCGCCAGCGCCTTCCCGACCGAAGCCGAGCTGGCGGTCGCCCTGCGGGCCTGCGCCGTCCACTCGCTGCCCTTCAAGTTGACCGCGGGCCTGCACGGCGCGGCCCGGCATCGTGACGCCGTCACCGGCTTCGAGCATCACGGGCTGCTCAACGTCGTGCTGGCAGTGGACGCTGCCCAGCGGGGCGCGTCCGACGACGAGGTGGCCGGCGTGCTGGGCGAGCACGACGAGCGGGCGCTCGCCGACGCCGTGCTCGGGCTGCCGCCACAGCGCGTGACGGCCATCCGGACCGCCTTCCGTTCAGTGGGAACCTGCAGCGTCGAGGAGTCCCTGACCGCGCTGGCGGATGCCGGGCTGCAGGTCGGCGAGCACGTACCGTGACCTGGGCGCCGCTGCCCTACGGCAGCTTCACCACCGCGGCACAGCCCGGCCGGCCCAGGGTCGGGGTCCGCCTGGACGGGCCATCCGCCGGCCAGGTGCTGGACCTGACGGCAGCGGCAGCTGTGCTGCTGCCCACGCATCGGGAACTGTTCGTGTCCGGCACCCTGGACCCCCTCCTCGCCGCCACCCCCGATGTGTGGCGAGAAGTCCGGGACGCCCTGCTCGACATCTCCCAAGCCCCGCCTGAGCAGCACCTCGTCGAGGCGTCCACCGCCACCATGCAGCTGCCCTTCACCGTCGGCGACTACGTGGACTTCTACGCCAGCGAGCATCACGCCGCCAACCTGGGTCGGTTGTTCCGGCCAGGCACGGATCCGCTGACACCCAACTGGAAGCACATGCCGATCGGGTACCACGGCCGCTCCGGCACCGTCGTCGTCTCGGGCACCCCGATCCGCCGTCCGCGGGGACAACTGCGTTCACCAGACGGTGCGGTCACCGCCGGGGCCGCGGCCAGGCTCGACATGGAGGTGGAGTGCGGCTTCGTCGTCGGCACCGGCAGCCCGCTGGGCATACCGGTCGACCTTGCCGACGCGGTCGACCACATCTTCGGCGTGTGCCTGGTCAACGACTGGTCCGCCCGTGACATCCAGGCATGGGAGTACGTGCCGCTGGGTCCCTTCCTGGGCAAGTCCTTCGCCACGTCGATCTCGCCCTGGATCACTCCGCTCGCCGCTCTCGACGCCGCCTGGGTGGCGCCTCCGCCGCGGGACGTGCCGCTGCTGCCCTACCTCGAGGACGCGGGCCGCCGCGACGCGCTCGACATCAGCTTCACCGCGCGGCTCAACGGCGAGGTGATCTGCCGGCCGCCGCTGTCGGCGATGTACTGGACTCCGGCCCAGATGCTCACCCACATGACCGCCAACGGGGCCTCCACGCGCCCAGGTGACCTCTTCGCCTCCGGGACTGTCAGCGGGCCCGAGCGCTCGCAGTGGGGCTCGCTCATCGAGCTCAGCCAGGGCGGCCGCGAGCCGATCGGCCTGGCCGACGGGTCGACGCGGGCGTTCCTGGCCGACGGCGACGAGGTCGCCATCACCGCGACCGCGCCGGGACCGGGCGGCACAACCGTCGATTTGGGTGAGGTCGCGGGCCGCATCACCGCGGCTTGAGCGTCGGTGGCCGGCCGGGCCGGTTGAGTGTCTGGTCAGGCTGCCGCTCGGGACCCCTTGGCCCGACGAACCAGCTGGTCGATGCGGGCGGGTGAGATCGAGAGCAGAGCAGCAGTGTCACGTACCGAGAGCCCTTCTTCGGTGACCAGACGGCGAGCCAGTTCCCCGGTGTGGGCCGCCAGATCTTCGTTCGCGGCGTCCAGTTCCGCCCGCCGGGATCGCAGCCGCTCGGCCTCCCGATCCACCTCCGGGTCACCTGTGTCATAGGTCCAGGACAGGCTCAAGTCGTCCTCAGCCGCGTCCGGCAGGTCAGCAGCGAGAACGACTACCTCGCGAACGTACCGATCGAGCGTGGCCAGGCTGCGTGATGACGTGTGGGCACCGTCGAGGCCCTCGACGTCAGCCAGCCAGAACCGCGCATCCTCAGGGTCGCGACGAACCCTGACCTGGTAGCTCTTTGCATTGGCGGTTGTCATGGCAGCAACCACCGCGGGCCGAACACCGGCTCCAGTTGCCGCTGGATCGACCGCACCGTCCCCGGTGCCATGTCGCCGCCGTGCAGCGGGACCTGTGCCTTTGCCGTCATCACAACCTCGCCCTCGTCGTCGCGCTGGACGGCGGCATAGGTCGCGTGGGACCCGCGCGTTCGCACGTGGTAGCCGCCCAGATCCTCGATGCGGCGGACGATCACGCGTGCCGTCAACGTCTTACCCATGGTAGGTCCGATTGACACTCGACAACAAGTGTGTAGGAGGTGGACGACACCAGCGACCCGTAAGCATGGCGTGACCTTAGCGCAACCTACAGCAAGATCCGACTTGTACTCACCTACCTCGTGACGTATAACTCTCCTGCAACCTTCCCTGGTCAGTCGGGCTCCATTGCGGCTACGTGACGAGCTGGGTTCGTACGGACCTTGACGCCGCTTCCCGGTTCCGGCCGGGCTCCAGCACTCTTCGCCATCCCCTGAGCGAGGGGCTGACACGCCCATCGTTCGGACGACTTGGCGCCGAACGACCGGGGCCCGCGCTGCCCACGCGAGAGATTTCAGCAGGGCACACATGTCGTACCAGTCGGGAACGAAAGGAAGCTTGATGAACGCAATGGAGATGTACGCCAGGTTGTCGGAAGCGGTGACGCTGACGACGGAGACAGCAGTGGTGCGGGTGAGCGCGACGTACCAACCGGCCGGAGGTCCGGGCAGCAAGATCTACCCCCCGACGTACCCACCACCCGCACGTGGCCAGAGCGAGCCGTCGCCCTACGTCGTCGAGAAGCGAGTTGTCGGTGGCGTGCAGCGGGAGGACGTTCTCCTGGACCAGGTCCCGTCCCAGGCCAACCGGGCGGAGGAGGCGCTGCTGCGGGCACGGCGTGCGGGGCTCATCGCGCTTCCACTCCTGGAGCTGCATCACCATGGCGCCGCCCCGATCGTGCTGTCCTCACTTCAGTTCCCGCACCGCTATGCCGACGCCTACCTAAGGGACAGCCTGGTCGACGGGGTCCCGTTCGACCGCAGCGACCTGGGACTGTCGATGCTGGCGGCCTCGCAGTCCGATGCCAATGCCCTGTTTGCCCACGACCCGGGGTCGCTGGTATTCGGCGCGTGGAACAGCCACCGCAAGGGCCGGCAGCAGAAGTTTCCCCGTGTCTACGCCAGCGAGGTCATCGGTTGGGATCCGGTCGAGGGGGCGCGTAAGGCGGGGCGGATGGACCCGGTCAACCTGGTCGGCGCGGCCAAGCCCACCGCTCAGGGATGGGAGTACGCCGCGGCGGGCGAGAAGGTGAAGGGCGAAAAGCTGAGCGAGATCGGACACGGCAACATCGCGCCACAGTCGTCCCACGGCGGCGTGACCATCACGTCGGCATCGCGGATGGCCACCCTCTCGCTGGCCGGGCTCGACCGCCTCGGGTTCGGTGACGCATCACCCGCTGCCGCGGTCGCGGCCAGGACCGTGCTGGCCGCATACGCCCTGCTCGCCGACCGGCTGGCCTTCTCGGGTCCTAGCCTGTGGCTGCGCAGCGGGTGCGAGCTGGTGCTGGAGAGCGAACAGTTGGAATGGGTGCTGCGCGGCGGCGCGACCGAGTCGTTCGACCTGCCGACAGCCACGGCCATCGACCTGTTCGCGCTGGCTGTCGAGCGGGCAGCCGACGCGGGCCTGCCCATGTCGACCGACACCGTCACCCTCTCGCCCACGGTCGCTCTCGCCAAGGCAATCGACTTCAGCCTGACTAAGGCCGAGAGCACGGAGGACTGAACGAACAGTGGCGCTCTCCGTGACGATTCGCCTGCTCACCGACTCCTACGACGCCGGAGCGACCGACGATCGTGCCCGCGCCGAATGGCCTCCCCACCCGGCTCGGCTGTTCTGCGCCCTGACGGCGGCGGCCCGCGGCGAAGCCGACCGCGCCGCCCTCAGATGGCTGGAGACCCAACGCCCCCCCATGGTGTGGGCCGCACCCCGCGCGGAGGAGTCCGCGACGTCGGGGTACGTCGTGACCAATCGACTGAACGCCGCCGGCGGCAGCCAATCGCATCCTGGCCGAACCAACGGTCTGCGGACCAGGGTGCGCAGTCATCTCTCGTCCCCATTCGTGAACTTCGTGTGGCAGGCCGCGGACCCTGCTCAGGAGGTGGTGGCCGCGCTCGATGCGATGGCCCGGCGGGTGCCCTACTTGGGCCGGTCCACCGGGATCGCGCTGGTGTCGGCGGAGGCCGCTGACGCAACCACAGACACGTTTGACGGGGCGCTGGTCCGGTTCGAGCCGTGCGACGTCCTCGATGCCGAGCTCTCACTCCGGGTGCCCTACCCGGGCTACCTCGACCAACTCATCGACCTGCACGCGAGCGACCGTCCTGCGTGGGAGGCGAGCCGCTTCCTCGGCTATCGGAGCGCTCCGCCGATCCAGCGGGCCGACTCTGACAATGCCGAAACGTCCGCACCGATGGCGCCATCCGCCTACCCCGACATCGTCATCTTTCGGATCAATGGCTTCCGGCCCGACGGGCGACTGGCGCCTCGGTTCACGGCGGCACTGCGCAGCCGCGTGCTGGCCTCGGCCCGTGATCGGCAGGACTGCCCGGCGGTCCTGCACGGACACGGTGCCGACGGTCGCCCGCACGTTGCCTTCCTCGCGTTGCCCGACGTGGGAGGTGATCACGCCGACGGCCACTTGCTCGGTCTTGCGGTAGCCGTGCCCGACCTGCCACCGGCCGATCGTCGCTCAATTCTTGCTGCCGTCCTTGCCCTCCGAGCGGACGGGACGTCGGTTAGCATCCCGGATCTAGGGGACGTGCCCCTGACCTACGAACCTGGCCTGGTGCGGCCGTGGGGGGCGACACCCGAACGGTGGCGCACGGGAGGCCGCCGCTGGGTGTCGGCCACGCCCGTGGTGTTGGACCGCTATCCGAAGGGCGACGGTGGCATCGAGGCGGAAGTGCTCCGTTCGTGCCGGACTGTCGGGCTGCCGAACCCGGTGACGGTGGACTTGAGCAAGCAACCCATGATGCCTGGCGCGGTCCGCATGCTCCCCGGGGACCTGCCACCGAAGCTCCGAGGTCGCCCCTTCCGCCATGTCTCTCTGACGTTCGACCGCCCCGTGGCAGGGCCGTTCCTCCTGGGGGCCGGGCGTTACCTGGGCGTCGGGCTCTTCGCCCCTTTCCGACCGGAAGGCCACGGCGCATGACGCTCACCGCAGGTGACTTCGCGGCCTTCTATCAGGACGTCCACTCGATGGATCCGTTCCCGTGGCAGCGGGACCTCGTCGAGCAGGTACTCACCGAGCAGCGGTGGCCGGATCTGATCGACGTCCCCACGGGGATGGGGAAGACCTCCATGATCGACATCGCGGTGTTCGTTGCCGCGGCGACCGCCCGCGACACCGGACCGCAACGGCTCGGCAGGCGTCGTTGCTTTTTCGTGGTGGACCGGCGCCTGGTGGTCGACGAGGCCGCCGAGCACGCCGGACGGATCGCCGATGCACTGGAGTCGGCGCGGACGACGATACTGCGGACCGTCGCCGGTGAACTGCAGGCGTTGGCGCCCTCGGCTGACGCTGCCGCCCTGACCGTCACCAGGATGCGCGGCGGCACGACGTGGGCGCAGGCCTGGGTGGACCGGCCCGACCTGCCGTGCGTGGTCGTGGGAACCGTCGACCAGGTCGGGAGCCGGCTGCTCTTCCGCGGCTACGGTGTCAGCGACCGCCGCAAGCCCATCGACGCCGCGTTGGTCGGGACCGACTCGCTGCTGCTCGTCGACGAGGCACACCTGGCGACCGCCCTGGTCGACACAGTGGCGGCGGCCAGGGAGCGTGACACCGCCGGCCTGCCCCTCCCGGGGGCGACCGTCGTCCTGCTGTCCGCGACGGCCACCGGTTCTGCGAGGCAACCGTTCCGCCTCGACGAGGCGGCTCACCGATCCTCTCCGGAGGCGTGGCGTCGGCTGACCGCCGCCAAACACATCGTCCCGGTGGAAGCTTCGGCCGGACGAGTTGTCAAGGTGATGGCCGACACCGCGCTGGCGTTGGCGTTGGCGCGAGTCGACGACGACTCGTGGCCGCCCGCGGTCCTGGTGGTGTGCAACACAGTGGACCGGGCCCGCGAGGTGCACACCCAGCTGACCAGGTCCGCTCCGGCCCGCGGCGCCGCTGATGACGACCCGACCGGGATCGATGTCGACCTACTCATCGGCCGCAGCCGCCCCTTCGATCGCGAGGAACTGACTCGGGACGTCCTGCGCAGGCACGGCCTGGGAAGGTCCCGTGGCCCACGCCCCGCGGTGCTCGTGGCAACCCAAACAGTGGAGGTCGGCGTCAACTTGGACGCGGACGCGCTCGTCACCGAGTCGGCGTCGTGGGATGCCCTCGTCCAGCGGTTGGGTCGTCTCAACCGGGTCGGTCGCCTGAGTGAACGAGTGCCCAGGCAGGCGTCCGCGCCGGCTCTGGTGGTGCACGACGGGAAGGCAGACGGCCCGGTGTACGGCGAGGCACGTGACATCACCTGGGACCACCTGGCCGGGATGCAAGTGCCGGTCACCAGATCAAGCCACGACAGCCAGGTCGGGATTGCCGCCGGCCCGTTGGCCTGCCGGGAGATCACGGCCTCGATGCCGCCGGATGCCTCGTCCGCCCGCCCCGGCACCCCGGTCCTGCAGGTGCCCACCCTTGATGCCTGGGCGACCACCAGCCCGGTACCGATGGTCGACCCGCCGGTGGACGTCTTCCTCCATGGCTTCACAGCGGCGAGGGCACCGGTCGTGGTGGCCTGGCGCAGCGGGCTCGTCCCGCACGACGACCCCAGCGCCGAGCAACCCGGGTCTGCGGCCGACGCCCTGCTGAAGGCGGTTCCCGTGCGGTCCGCGGAGCAGGTTGAGGTGCCGTTCGTCGCGTTTCGGGACTGGATGTCAGGTCTACCCCCGGTCGTGGTCGCCGACCTCGACTCCGCGCCCGAGGTGGACGATCAGTGGCAGGAGGACGACTCGTTCCGGGTGCTGGTGTGGCGGTCGGACCGCACGGGGCAGGGGGGCGCGAGGGGCGCTGCTGCGCTTCACAGCCCAGACCAGTCCCCAGCCGCATGGGAATGGGCCGAGAGCACCGATGTGCGCCCGGGTGACCAGGTGGTCGTGCCCTGCGAGCGGGGTGGTCTGGACCAGTTCGGCTGGCAGCCGCGGTCTGCTGCGACGGTGCGAGATGTCAGCGAACCGGCCTCCTTCTCCGGTCGCCGACCTCTGCTGCGCCTAGACGCCGGCTTGGCGCGTCGCCTCGATCTGTCAGGCGACCTTGCCGACCGGGTCACGGACGCGTTGCGGCAGGACGACGAAGGCGAGGACGATCTCGGCAACGTCGTCGGTGTCCTGACGGCCGCCATCGGTGCCGCCCTGAGTACGCCAGAGAGGTCCCGCGACCTGCCGTACCTGAGACAGGTCCGGGCCTGGCTCACGCACCCGCTCCGGGTGATGGAGGTGCCTGATCCCTCGGATTCCGACTCCTTTGTCATCGGCGGCGCGTCGGATCGGAAGCCGCTCGTCCGCCTGCTCATGAGCCGTCCCTCGGACCCCGACGACGACGGCGCCATGGCCAGCAGCGCCGGCGGTACGCCGGTGACACTCGACCACCACTTGGCTGCTGTTCGTGACCGTGCTCGCGGTATCGCCATCGGTCTCGGCCTGCCGACACCGCTGGTCGATGTCGTCGCCGACGGCGCAGGGTGGCACGACGTGGGCAAGATCGAACCGCGCTTCCAGGTCTCGTTGCACGGCGGCGATAGCTACGCCGCGCTTTTGGCGGATGTGCCGCTCGCCAAGTCGGGCATGGTCGACGACCGGGCCAAGGCGCGACTTGCCAGGCAGCGCAGCGGGCTGCCCGCCGGGACCCGTCACGAGGCGTGGTCCGCGGCCCTGGTCGAGAAGTACGTCACCGATCGTCCGACGCCCTACCCGGGCGATGCGGACCTCCTGGTCCACCTGGTTGCCAGCCATCACGGCAATGCCCGACCCTGGCTGCCGCTCGTCGTTGACCCACGACCGCCCGATCTCACGTACGTCTTCGACGGGTCGCCGGTGACTGTGACTTCGGCCGCGACTGTGTCGTTGGAACACCCGGCTCGATTCGTGCGGCTCAACGAACGGTACGGACGGTGGGGACTGGCTCTGCTCGAATCGATCGTGCGCTGCGCCGACATGACGGTTTCGGCGGAGGGGTCATGACTGCACTATCCCTGCCTGCACTGGACGGCCGTTCCCCGCTCGGCTTCCTGGCCGCGCTGGGTGTCCTGCGCCTCGTCACCGACCGGGAAAGGGGGCGCGAGGCGCAGTTGTCATGGTCGAGGGAGGACTGCACGGCTGTGTTGAGCAGCGCGTTCGACACCGTCGATGAGTTGGTGGAGGACCTTGAGGCAATCGTGTCGGGCATTCCGGCACAGGGTGTGCTCCCGGATCTGCCCGTGCATCTACCGCCGCCGGGCGAGGCGCCAGACCGGATGCGCTTGCCGCGGCCCGAGTTCCGCGCCTTGGCCAAACGAGTGTGGACTGACGGTAAGGCCGAAGGGGAGCGGTGGATGGCCAGCCTGGTCACCGATCTCAGTGTGGACGACAAGAAGCGCGCGGACATCAGCCTCATGGCCGCCCCGTCTGGGAAGCAGTCGATGCGCACCATGCTGGACAAGCCCTTGGACCTGGTCCGCAAAAGGCCACAGGTCCTGACCGAGGCATTGCTGGGGTGGCGTCGGAATCCGGGCGTGTCCGGGGAGTATCTCGACCATCGCGTGCTGTTCGACGCGGTGGACGCGGTTGACGGGAAATCGCAGGAGCGGGGTGTGCCCGGCGCCACTTGGCTGGCCCTGATGTCGTACCCGCTGCTGCGGACGACGGCCTCGCGTGGGGAACCCCTGACGACGACATGGCAGGCAACCGGCCGCCGGGCGGGCGCCCGGCGAATGGTGTACCCGTTGTGGTCACAGCCCCTGGATGTGCACGCCGTCTCCGCCTTGCTGCACCACCCTGAACTGTCGGGCGTCGCCCCGGGACCGGTCGGGGACAGGATCGCCCTGCTGTCGGTGTTCCTCGTCTGTGCGGCGGAACGGCGTCGCATCCCTGGACGCACCTTTGCCGGCGTGCTCGTTCCCACCACGTCCCGCGTGGATCGTGATCGGGGCCGCAGCCGGCGACGGGCCGGCCGGTGACCGGCCCCCGGCCCGATGATGCTGACCTGCCCGAGACGGTACCGGCTCGCATGGTCAACGAGTTCGTGTACTGCGCACGCCTCTTCTATCTCGAATGGGTCCAGGGACGGTTCGCCACGAGTGACGATGTCGAGGAGGGGCTGTACGTCCATCGAGTGGTTGACGAGCCGTCGGGGGACCTCCCCGAGGCAGACGTCGATCTCGAACACTTCGCCGGTAGATCGTCGCGGTCGTTCTGGCTCACGTCGACCGCCCTCGGGGTGAGCGCGAAGATCGATCTGGTGGAGATCGGTGCTGAGGGCCTGGTGACGCCGGTCGACTACAAGAAGGGTGGCCCGGACCGCAACGGCCGCGTCTGGCCCAGCGATGAGGTCCAGTCCCTGCTGCAGGTGCTCCTGCTCAGGGAGGCCGGCTACCGGGTCGACCAGGCGGAGATCTGGTACGCCGAGACCAGGCAACGTGTGATCGTCTCGGCGGACGAGGAGCGATTGGACAGCGTCCGTCTGGTGCTGAGCCGGTTATGGCAGGTGGCTGCTAGCGACGTGTCGCCTCCGCCACTTGTCGACAGCCCCAAATGCCCCAAGTGCTCGCTCGTCGGGATCTGCCTGCCGGACGAGGTCAACGCGCTCCGGGTCCGGGAGCGGGAACCAGCGCGTCCTCGTCGACTGATGGCGGCCGACCCGGCCGGTCGACCCGTGTACGTTCAGGAGCAGGGCGCCGTCGTCGGGGTACGACGAGGCCGTCTGGAAGTCATGAAGGACGGTGTGGCCCTGGGCAGCTTTCGTCTCATCGACGTCAGCCAGGTGTGTCTCCAGGGCAACGTGACCGTCAGCGCCCAGGCCATGCGAGAGCTCTTCGCGCGGGAGACCCCGGTGTGCTGGTTCTCGTACGGTGGCTGGTTCTCCGGTATGGCCCAGGGGTTGCCCAGCAAGCACGTCGAACTGCGACGCGCTCAGTTCACCCTGGCGGCCGAGTCCGCGGTTGCGGTGGCGGGCAGGATGGTCGAG
>CAZEYA010000132.1:0-10788 GCA_964516515.1 uncultured Kineosporiaceae bacterium
GCGATCGCCGCGCCGATGGCTACCAGGGCGGCGGTGACGATGAGCAGGACGAGCTTGTCGGCGGTGCCGAACCAGGCGATCGCCTGCTCGGTGACCGCCGGTGGGCTGTAGCGGACGACGGCATCGCCGACCGCGATCAGCGGTGGGGGAGTCCGGGTCAGCGCGGCCACGAGTTCGGCTACCGCCAGCAGCACGGCGGCGCTGAGTAGTCCGGCGATGGCGCCACGGGCTCGGCTCGGTGTCATGACGGCTGTTCGGACGGCACGCGCCCCGCGGATTGCCCGCCACGCCCGTGTGATCACCCACACAGCGAACAGGTCCCAATCCGACAACGATCGGGTGGCGTATGCATTCCAGAGGGGTTCCGTTGCGCGCGGGATCAGGCAAGCGAATGGTGACGAGGAGGTGAACGGTCGACTATGTATGTCGTGCCCGATGACAACCGCCCCGGCCCCGCCCGGCCGTCCGGTCCTGCCGCTGTGCCGAGCGAGGGAGAGGAACTGGCGGCCCTTGTCCGCTGGGTGACTCTTGGTGACGACCGGGCCTTCGCGGAGCTGTACGACCGCCTCTCACCGCTGATCTTCGGAATCTGCCGGCGGGTGCTGCGGGACATGGCGGAGTCCGAGGAGGTCGCCCAGGAGGCCCTGCTGGAGATCTGGCGAACGGCGTCCCGGTTCGACCCCGCCCGGGGCAGCGTCCGCTCGTGGTGCGCGACGATCGCCCATGCGCGCGCGGTCGACCGGGTGCGCTCCTCGCAGCGTCGGCGTGCCCGCGAGGACGCGGTCGGCAAGCCGGATCCCAATCCGGGCGATGTCGTGGCCGAGGAGGCCACGGCGCGCCTGGAGGGCGAGCGGGTGCGCCGTGCGCTGCTGGACCTGTCTCCCCGGCAGCGGCAATCAGTCGAACTCGCGTATTTCGGTGGGAACACGCACACCGAGATCGCGGGAATGCTCGATATCCCGCTAGGGACTGTCAAGACCAGAATTCGGGACGGTTTGCTGAGAATGCGACATCTCCTGGGTGACGACGGCGACCCACCCGATCATCGGCATCTGCTCTCGCACACCGCGAACAACCACCCGACACAGACCACGATCCACCGAAGGACCCGGCCACGCAGAGGAGGCGCGAGATGAGACCGGACGCCCACACGTTGCTCGCGGCTTACGCCGCGGACGCCGTCGACAGCGACGAACGCCGTGACGTCGAGGCTCATCTCGCGTCCTGCCCCACCTGCGCCGAGGATCTCCTCGGACTGCGCGAGACGCTGGCGTCGATGGCCGAGCAGTTTGCCGAGCCCCCACCGTCGTCGATGCGCTCAGCCGTCTTGGCCGCCGCCGCCGCCGCACCGCAGGTGCGTCCCGCTACCCGCCGCGAGGTGCTGGTGCCGTCGAGACCGGGCAACCGGGTCGCCGCTCGCCGCTCGCCGCTGCTGTTCGCGCTCGCCGCGGGTTTCGCCGCGCTGACCGTGCTGGGCACCGCGACGGCCGCAGTGCTGTGGCAGCAGCTGCAGGATGCCCGGGACGAACGCTCCGGGACCGCGGCGATCCTCGCCGCAGCTGACGGGCAGGTACTGCGGGCGACCGCCGACCTGCCTCCGGAGCTGGCCGTCCCGGCAGGCTCGGGTGATGTGGTCGCGGTGGCCAGCGAGTCCAGCGACGCCGCCGTCATCGTCACCTCCGGGCTGCCGGATGCGCCCGACGGCCGGGACTGGCAGGTGTGGTATCTGGGTGACAACGAGGTCAGGTCGGCGGGACTCGTCGATCCGGCGGGCGGTGTGGTCCAGCTCGACGGCGCGCTGGGTGACGCCAGTGCGATCGCGGTCAGCCTGGAACCCGAGGGCGGATCGCAGGCGCCGACTACCGAACCGGTGGCGGTGTTGGCGCTGTCCTCGTGACCGGCGCTGGCCCAGGCGCCGCCTTCCCTGGGCAGACAACGGTGGACCGTCGCCCGCCTCCTGCGTAGGTTAGTTGTGCGTCCAGCCGATTGGGGCGCGCGAGGTAGGGAGGTGCGACGGTCACATGCGTTCTGGCATCGAACCGCAACCGTCGGGCCAGGCGGGGATGCGCCGGGCCAACCTCAGTCTGGTGCTGCGGCATCTGCAGACTCGCGGGCCGATGTCCAGAGCGTCTGTCGCCGCCGAGGTGGGGCTCAACAAAGCGACCGTGTCCAGCCTCGTCGCGGAACTCATCGAGCGGGAACTGATCACCGAGGGGCACGTGCAGCGCCAGGGCACCGTGGGGCGACCTGGTCAGTTACTCCACGTCGCGGGTGGCGGAGTCGTCGGGGTGGGCGCCGCCGTCAATGCGGCATTCCTCGCCGTGGTGGCCCGAGATCTCGCTGGGCACACGGTCGCCGAGCGACGGGTGGCTCACGACATCGCCGCTGCCGGCCCGGTCCGCTCGGTGGCCCTGCTCGGCCGAGCGGTGCTGGAGGTGCTCGGCACCGTCGAGCGCCAGGGGTACGACGTCGCCGGGGTGACGGTGGCGGTCCCGGGCCTGGTCGACATGCACCGCGGCATGGTGCGCGTGGCGCCCAACATCGAGTGGTCCGACCTGGCCCTGGTGGACCTGCTGCAGTCCCGGCTGCGCCGCCCCGGTCTCGTCGTCGAGGTCGGTAACGACGCCAACCTGGGGGCCATCGCCGAGCACGCCTGCGGTGTCGCGGCCGGTACCCCCGACCTCGTCTATCTCAGCGGCGAGACCGGCGTCGGGGGAGGGATCATCATCGACGGCCAGCTGATCCGCGGCTCGGTCGGGTTCAGCGGCGAGGTCGGTCACATGCCACTGGGTGATCCGCGGCTGACCTGCGGGTGCGGCCGGATGGGCTGCTGGGAGACGGTCGTGGGGCTGGGCGCACTGTTCCGTTCTGCGGCGCGCTCACCGGTGGATGACCTGCTCGACATGGGGATCGACGTCGACGCCAGGCTCGCGCTGCTGGGGCGCCGCGCCCGTGATGGCGATCCGGCTACGCTGGCCGTTTTGGACGCGGTTGGCGATTCCCTCGGTCGCGGCGCCAGCGTGCTGGTCAACCTGGTCAACCCCGGCGCGCTGGTGCTGGGCGGGTACTTCGGAATCCTGGGGTGGCACTTCTCGCCACGAGTCGCGCAGGGCCTGGACCAGCATGTCATCGCACCCGACGTCGGGGGCTGTGCCGTTCACGCCTCCACCCTGGGCTTCGCCGCGCCCTCGATCGGTGGCGCGATCGTGTCGCTGCGCCGCGTCCTCGACGACCCCACCCTGGTCCCCCTGGCTTCGGTCGCTCCCGAGTCCGCGACCGCCTGATCCACTCGACGAACCAACGATGAGGAGTCTTCGATGATGAGCACGCCCACCCCGGCCGACCGCTTCACCTTCGGGATGTGGACGGTGAACTGGGCGGGCCGCGACCCGTTCGGCGATCCCACCCGAGCGTTGATGGACCCGGTCCACATGGTCGAGCGGTTGGCCGAGCTGGGGGCGGCCGGCATCACCTTCCACGACGACGACCTCGTGCCGTTCGGCTCGACCGACGGCGATCGCGACAAGATCGTCGACCGGTTCCGCCATGCCCTGGCCTCGACCGGTCTCACCGTTCCGATGGTCACCACCAACCTGTTCACCCACCCCGTGTTCAAGGACGGCGCCTTCACGTCCAACGACCGGGCGGTGCGCCGCTACGCCCTGGCGAAGACGGCGCGCCAGATCGACCTCGGCGTCTGCCTCGGCGCGAAGACCATCGTGATGTGGGGTGGCCGCGAGGGCGCGGAGTCGATGGCCGCCAAGGACATCCGGGCGGCCCTGTCGCGCTACAAGGAGGCCGTCGACATCCTCGGCGCCTACACCGTCGAGCAGGGCTACGACGTCCGGTTCGCCATCGAGCCGAAACCCAACGAGCCTCGCGGCGACATCCTGCTGCCCACCGTGGGGCACGCGCTGGCCTTCATCAACTCTCTGGAACGCCCCGACCTCGTCGGCGTCAACCCCGAGGTCGGTCACGAGCAGATGGCCGGGATGAACTTCCCGATGGGCATCGCCCAGGCGTTGTGGCACGGCAAGCTCTTCCACATCGACCTCAACGGACAGAACGGCCTGAAGTACGACCAGGACCTGCGTTTCGGCGCGGGTCATGTCAAGGAGGCGTTCTTCCTCGTCGACCTGCTGGAGAGCCCCGGGCCCGACGGCTCGCCGTCCTACACCGGCCCCCGTCACTTCGACTTCAAGCCGCCCCGGACCGAGGACGAGGCCGGAGTGTGGGCTTCCGCGGCGGCCTGCATGCGCAACTACCTGATCCTGGCCCAGAAGGCGCGCGCCTACCGCGCCGACCCGGAGGTGCAGGCGGCGCTGGCGGCGTCCCGGGTGCCAGAGCTGGCCGTGGCGACGTTGGCGCCCGGCGAGACGCTGGCCGATGTGCGTGCGGAGAGCGTGGACATCGAGGCACTTGCGCGGCGCGGAATGGCGTTCGAGGTGCTCGACCAGTTGGCGACCGAGCACCTCTTCGGCGTCCGCTGAGGCGGCGGCACAGCGGATGTCCCTGGTAGCGGGGGTCGACTCCTCCACGCAGGCCTGCAAGGTCGTCATCCGGGACGCCGCGACCGGCGAGCTGGTGCGGGCCGGTCGCGCGGCGCACCCCGACGGCTCCGAGATCGACCCCTCGCACTGGTGGCAGGCGCTGGAGCAGGCGCTCGCCGACGCGGGTGGCCTCGACGGGGTCGCGGCGATGTCGGTGGCCGGGCAGCAGCACGGCATGGTCACCCTGGATGCCCGTGGGCAGGTGGTCCGGCCGGCGCTGCTGTGGAACGACACGCGCTCGGCCGGTGCAGCCGCGGACCTGGTCGGCGAACTCGGCGGGCCACAGGCGTGGGCCACGGCCACCGGGTCGGTGCCGGTGGCCTCGTTCACCGTCACCAAGCTGCGATGGCTTGCCGAGCACGAGCCGCGGTCGGCGGCCCGCGTGGTCGCGGTGGTGCTGCCGCACGACTGGCTGACGTGGCGGTTGCTCGGCGGCGCCGACCCGGCGGCCGTCAGCACGGATCGCGGTGACGCCTCGGGTACCGGCTACTGGTCGGCGGTGACCGGTGAGTACCGGCGTGATCTGCTGACCCTGGCCTTCGGTCGGGACCTCTTGCTGCCGAGGGTGGCGGGGCCGGCCGAGGTGGTCGGGCGCACTTCCGCTGGGGTCGCGCTCGGGGCGGGCACCGGGGACAACGCCGCCGCCGCGCTCGGTCTGGGGGCAGCCGCCGGTGATGTGGTGGTCTCCGTCGGCACGTCCGGCGTGGTGTGTGCGGTGTCGACCACGCCGTCGGCCGACCCCTCGGGTGCGGTGGCGGGCTTCGCCGACGCCACCGGCGCCTTCCTGCCGCTGGTCTGCACGCTCAACGCCGCTCGGGTGCTCGACGCCGTGGCCCGGATGCTCGGTGTCGACCATGCGACGCTGTCCGACCTCGCGCTGACCGCCCCGTCCGGTGCCGACGGGTTGGTCCTCGTGCCCTACCTCGACGGGGAGCGCACTCCCGATCTGCCCGCGGCGAGCGGGGCGGTGCACGGCTTGACGCACCGCAACTCCACGTCCGCCCATCTGGCGCGGGCGGCGGTCGAGGGCGTGCTGTGCGGTCTTGCCGACGGCCTGGATGCGATCCGGCGACAGGGGGTGGCGGTGCGGCGGGTGCTGCTGGTCGGTGGCGGTGCCCGGTCGGTGGCGGTGCAGCAGATGGCGCCGGTGGTCCTCGGGATGCCGGTCGATGTGCCGGAACCGGGTGAGTACGTGGCCGACGGCGCCGCCCGGCAGGCCGCGTGGGCGTTGTCCGGGGCGGCCACGCCGCCCTGGCCGCAGCCGCCCGGCGGGATCGTTCGTATCGAGGCGGACGTCGACCCGGCTGTTCGGCAGCGCTACTCGGAGGTGTCGTTGATGGTCTCGGCGCGCGAGGACTGAGCTGCGCCTTGTGACCGGAGGCCGCGGAGTACTTCCTGAGCACCGGTGAGGCTGGGGCCGACGCCGGGTGGATGCTGGGCACCAGCTACCACCGCTGGGCCACGCTGTTCACGATGGCCAGCATGATTGGTTTCGTCAATGCGTGCTGGGCGGCACCACGGTCGCGCTGGCGTTGCGGGGCCTGGCGGGTGCGCCGTTGTGGCTCGCGCTGACGGTGGTGGTGGTCGTCACGGCTGCACTGGTCGCCGGTGTGCTCCGGTACATCGGCATGAGATTCGCCCGCGCGCTGGGCGCCCACGCCGTGGCTCCGGCCTCGTCGTCCACAGGTGGCTGAGCTGCGGCTGCGCCGGGAGCGGTTTCGGTGGCACGCTCGAGGGCATGCGCTACGCCGTCGATCCTGCCGACCTGATCGCGCTGTGGGACACGTGGGACGAGGTGAGCGCGCGTCTGGTGGCCGCACGTGGCCGCCTGCCCGAGGGCGGGAACGTCTACCTGCCGGGGCGTTCCGGGGCGCTCGACCCTGCGATTCACTCTCTACTCGCTGGCCTTCGGGATGGCCTCACCCAGGGGGCCGTGGCGGCCGATCGAGGGGGTGAAGCGCTGGCCGAGGCTGCCCGTGCCTACCGGGAGGCCGACACCCCGTTCACTGCGACTGACTGATCTACGCGGCTGAAACATAGGGCGGTTAAGGTCGCCATATGGCGCGTGTCGAGTCGATATCCGAGCTGGAGCGGTTGTATCGCGAGCCGACGGAGCGCGTGCGCAGCAAGAAGCGCGACCATCTCGACGCCGGAACGCGCGCCGTCCTGGCGGCTTCGCCGTTCGTGCTGCTGGCGACGTCCGATGCCGACGGCCGGTGCGACGTCTCACCCCGCGGGGGCCCGGCCGGCTTCGTCCGGGTTCTGGATGATCGGCACGTCGCATTGCCGGATCTCAACGGCAACAACCTGCTCGACTCGATGCACAACATCATCACCAACGGGCACGCTGCGTTGCTGGTCCTGATCCCGGGGGAGCACGAGACGCTGCGCATCGACGGGCAGGCTCACCTCTCAACCGACGCGCCTGTGCTCGACCTGTTCGCCGAGGAGGTGCGACGCCCCGTGGTCGCCGTCGTGGTCCGAACCGACGCCGTGTTCACGCACTGCGCCAAGGCCTTCCGGCGCAGCCGGCTGTGGGAACCGGAGTCTTGGCCGCAGCAGGCCGCGCGACTGTCCCTCCTGGCGCGATACCGGCAGCTCAGCCTCGACGTGTCCTTCGAGGAGTACGAGGCCGAGATGGCGCAGCGGATCGAGGGCGACCTGGCAGCGGACCGGCCGGTGCGCAGCTGATCAGTCGAGACGCCGTCTCACCAGTTCGACACTGCCTCCAGTCCGCGTTGCGCCGAGCCGGGCAAGCAGCGCCTGGGCTGCGGAGTTGGTGCTGTCCGCCTCAGCGGTCACCAGAGCAACGCCCTTCTCTCTGAGCGGGCGGAGCGCGGTCTCGAGCAGCGTCAGTGCCAGTCGCCGTCGCCGGTGCGGCTGGCGCACGCCGAGCAGCCCCAGCCGGCCGCTGTGCCCGGTTCGCCACGCTCGTGCCATCCCGGCTGGCCTGCCGGTGCTGTCGTCGATGGCGATCAGATAGGTCGACGCGTCGAACCATGGCTGGTTGATGACGTTCCGGCGGAAGGTCTCGACGTCGTTGACCCAGCCATCGCAACCGGGAACGTCCTGCCGCAGCTCCTCGTCCAATGACGCCAACTGGGCGACGTCGACCGTGTCAGCGGTGTGAAGCGTGTAACCGTGGGGCAGCGTCCCTGCTGTCGCCGTCGTCGGGACAACGAACTCGTCCTCGCGCCGCAGCAGCCCGAAGTCGGCCCGCTCGTACAGCGCGATCTGCGCGTGGTCGCTGTCGTCTACATTGCACCGCAAGTCACGGGGGGTGTCGTCGACGACAGCGGCGAGCAGGCGGATGAAGACGTCCTCCCGCCAGGCATCGACCGCCACGAAAGCCCGCCCGTCCGGGCGCGTCAGCAGGTGCGCCCGGCCGGCCACCTCGTCGTCGTCGAGGGCGTGCCACAGCCTGCCGTCGGTGACCCGGACGATATCCAGCTGGCGAGTGCCCATCGGCGGCACTCTACGAGTGCGGCACGGCCGCTGTCGAAGCGTTTGCAGTCAGACACACACGGCGGCGAGGGGCGCGAATTACGCGCAGTGGAGGTGACCCGAACCCCAACTTGGCGTCGATGAACGGAAGCCCGCCGCTGGAGATGAGAGGAGACGCTCGGTGTCGACTGGGGCAAGGTGCCGCTTATCCCGAAGACCAATGCCGAAGCTTTTCCGGAGGTCAAGAAGTTGCTCGATCTGGGTGTGCAGAAGAAGTAGTACGGCTTCAACCTCGAAAGTCTATCCGAGGCGGGTCGGAAGGAGTGCCCGTCACCATCGCCGTGGAGCGGATGGAGGAGTTCTCGCCCGGCCCTGACGCAGATCTGCTGGCGCCCCTGCAGGCCACCGCCGAAATGGAGATGGCAGAGGTTTCGAACAGCTACGGCCCGGGTATCGGCCGGTAGCGCCGCCACCGACGCCGCG
The DNA here is from genome assembly GCA_964516515.1 of uncultured Kineosporiaceae bacterium. Classification (GTDB taxonomy): domain Bacteria; phylum Actinomycetota; class Actinomycetes; order Actinomycetales; family JBBAYJ01; genus JANNOG01. Next base: position 8,478 of record CAZEYA010000132.1, read on the forward strand.
AAAAAGTCTACCCGCGCGAAGGCACTCGACAAGAAGAAAGCAGCCGCCCAGTAGGCCATGAATCTGGTCGGCCGCCGTCTCGAGGTCATCCTGCCCTGGGGCCCGGCAGGCCGCGGTATGGCTAGCGGTAGTTGACGAACTGCAGGGCCACGTCGAGGTCCTTGCCCTTGAGCAGGCCGATCACCGCCTGCAGGTCGTCGCGGCTCTTGCCCGAGACCCGAAGCTCGTCGCCCTGGATCTGCGCCTTGATGCCCTTGGGCCCCTCGTCGCGGATGATCTTCGAGACCTTCTTCGCGTTCTCCTGGTTGAGACCCTCCTTGAGGGTGGCGTCGAGGCGGTACTCCTTGCCGGACTGCCGAGGCTCGCCGGTTTCTAGGGCTTTCATCGAGACCCCCCGCTTGATCAGTTTGGTCTGCAGAACATCGAGGACGGCGTTGACCCGCTCCTCGCTGTTTGCGGTCATCACGATGACCTCCTGGCCCGACCAGGCGATCGAGGCCCCCACGCCCTTGAAGTCGTAGCGCTGGTCCACCTCCTTGACCGCCTGGTTGAGGGCGTTGTCGACCTCCTGGCGGTCGACCTTGCTGACCACGTCGAACGATGCGTCTGCCACGGCGCTAGGTTACGGCCCACCGCCGGGCGTGGTGGCGGTCGGCGACGACAGGGTGCGCCAGTCCGAGACGACGACCTCGGTGCCCTCGGCCCGGGCGGGCGGCCGCCGCAGCCGGACGACTGGGCCCAGCAGCCGGGTCACCCCGCTGTACCCCGCACTACACCACGAACGGCTTCCCGGCCGACGCGCCGACGGCCAAGGCACCGATGGCTCCGGCTCGTCCCCGGGGAGGGCAAGGACCGCGCAGTTCACGTCCGCTCATGTCAGCGACGGTATGCAGGGCGCGGTCGGTGCGCCCCTGCAGCCGGGTCGCCCGTCCCGGCCGGGCTGCTACCGTTGTCGTCGCTTCGTTCGGTTCCGTTGGGCGTAGCGACGTGGCAGGTTGCCCGAGCGGCCAAAGGGAGCGGTCTGTAAAACCGCCGGCTCAGCCTACGTTGGTTCGAATCCATCACCTGCCACCACCAGCACCACAGCCTGTAAGACAAGGTCAGGGCCCCACTCCGACACTCAGGGTGGGGCCCGAGTGCTGTCCGGCGGTAGACGGCCATGACCGGCCCGTGGCGGGTGTCCATGCAACCTGGGTGTAACGATCATGAGTCCTGATGATCGACCCGGCGTGGGGTCCTCTGGCGGCCTGGCAGTCGACAGGGGTACACGACGTACCACCTGGGCGGCGACGCGCTCGGCGGGCCCTCGTTCTTCCCGGCGGGCACGCCGTCGCGCTGGCTGCCCTACCTCGCCGTTGCCGACACCAATGCCACCGTGGCCGCGTTCGTCGCCGCCGGAGGCACCGCGCTGGTTGAGCCGAACGACTCGCCGTTCGGCCGGATGGCGACCATCGCCGATCCATGGGGCGCCCGATTCTCGGTGATCTCCATCGCAACCCAGAACGAGTCCCCGGTCTGAGCGGGTGACGCGGCCCGGCAGGTGCCGACAGGTACCGGCCGGTGCGGACGTGTTTGGATCGGGCCGTGACCAGTGACATCGCAGGTCGAGCAGCGCCAGCATCCGCCGGGTTCCACGTGTCGGCAGTGGGACCACTGGGCGGGCGGTACCGGCCGGTCGTCGACCGCTTGACGTGGCACCTGTCGGAGGAGGCGCTCAACCACCAGCGCTTCCGGATCGAGATCGAGTGGCTGATCCACCTCAGCTACCGCGGGTTCCTGCCCGGCGTCCGTCGGGTCACGCCGCGCGAGGTCGAGCTACTGCACGCCATGGCGGACCGGTTCGGCGACGAGACGGTCGCCGAGCTCGCGCGGCTCCGAACGCACCACCGCGCACGACGTCAAGGCGGTGGAGTACCTGCTCAAGGGGCGCCTCGCCGGAACATTGATCGAGGACCTCGGCGAGTCCGTGCACTTCGGGTGCACCAGCGAGGACATCAACAACCTCGCCTACGCCCGCCTGGTGCATCGGGCGGTGCGCGAGGTCTGGCTCCCCGCCGCCGGGCACGTGGCCGACCAGCTGGCGGGCGTGGCGCTGCTGTATCGCAGCGTGGCCCTGCTGGCCCGCACCCACGGCCAGCCCGCGACTTCACGACGGTGGGAAAGGAGCTGGCGGTCACGGCACGGCGGCTGCGGCGCTAGCTTGCGCGGATCGAGGCGGGCGAGTACTTGGGGCAAGCTCAACGGTTCGACCGACAAGTATGCCGCCTGGGCGGCAGCCGCGTCTGAGGTCGACTGGCAGAGCGTCTCACAG
>CAZEYA010000133.1:0-10781 GCA_964516515.1 uncultured Kineosporiaceae bacterium
CCCGGCGGCGGACCTCGCCACCTACGTGTCGCGCGGCATCAGCACCCGCGCCTACCGCCACCGGTGTCGGGTGACCGTGCACGCCCCTCAGGCGGTGGTCGCCGACCGAGTCGGGCCCAGGATCGGCATGGTGGCCCCGCTGGACGACGGCTCCTGCGAGGTCGTCACCGGCAGCAACGACCTCGACGAGGTCGTCCACTGGCTGGGTCTTATCGGGGCCGAGATCACTGTCCACGAGCCAGACGAGCTCCGACAAGCGATGGCGTGCACCTCCCAGCGCCTGGCACGTGCGGCCACCACCGGCGGAACCCGGCCGTCGCCACCGCCCGATCCCACCCACCCCTGATAGCCGATCGAGCAGCGTGACCCCTTCTCGCGGTGGGCCCAGGACCGTCACCGCGTGGCGAGTTATGCACCCGGGTTCTCGGCCGGCGATGGCGCCGCTGACGAGGCAGTGCGGGAAATAGTCGAGGACCGCCCCTACCGAAAGTCCTTGCGGGTCGGCAGACTGGCCACACCGACGGGGAGGGGTCTGTCATGGCCGATCAGGACGTGCCCAGCCGCTTCGACCGACACGTGGGGAATGAGGTGGGCGTGACGACCTCGCACGTGATCAAGCCGCTCACTCCCGAGACCTTCCCGGCGTGGTTGGCGCTGGCTCAGAAGCACAACGGGGTCTGGGGTGGGTGCTACTGCTCCTACTTCCATGGCGACACCGAGCGCACCGTGAAGATCGAGTACGACGGGCCAAGCTTCAAGCAGCGGCTCGTGGCGGAGGGCGTCGCCCACGCGGCGCTCGTCTTCGATGGCGAGGACGCGATCGCGTGGTGCGAGTACGGCAGTCCGGTGGAGCTGCCGAACATCTACCACCGCAAGCAGTACGACGCGGGCGAGCCCGCACCTGCACCGTGGCGCATCACCTGCTTCTTCGTCGACCGTGATCACCGACGGTCGGGAGCGGCGAGGGAGGCGCTGGACGGCGCGCTCGGGCTGATCGCGCAGGCCGGCGGAGGCGAAGTGGTCTCGTTCCCCAACGAGCTCGTCCCTGGCAAGAAGACATCGTCCTCGTTCCTGCACAACGGCACGAGGGCGATGTTCGAGAAGGCAGGGTTCACGTTCGAGCGTCACATCGGCAAGCGCAAGACCGTCATGCGCAAGACGGTCGCTCCGGCCTCGCCGGCGTAGGCGAGGTCGATGGCGGCACTCAGGTAGGACCCCTGACAGCACACCCGCGTGTTGAGGCTTCGGCTGGGCTTCCGGTCATGGTCGCTCTTCGGTCGCGTTGCCTGATCCGGCCGGGCGGGTCGCGGTGGCCCGGGACAGGCCGGTCAAAGCGGCTGCGGTCCGGGTCGTGACGTGGACGGCGACCAACTGCCGGTAGGTGGCCATCAACGCCTCGTGGGCGGCTGCTCGTCCGGCTCGCTCCTGGAGATCTCCTCCAAGAGCTCTCGTGCTTTTCCCATGATCTCCAGCGCGGCCTCCGTCCGCGCCAGACGACGCTCAGAACGGCTCAACTGTGCACACAGGCTGGCGATCTCGACCTGATCAGCATTCGGACGCCCGACCCTCGCCCCCGCCGGTTTGCCCTCCAGCAAGCCACCATCACGTAGCCGCCGCCACTGCGTGACCTGGGAGGAGTACAACCCTTCCCGGCGCAGATACGCCCCGCCGCCGCCGGAGTCCCCGGACTGGCAGGCCTGGTCACTCGACATCAAAGATCATCTCAGGATTCTCGCCCTGCCAGGCGATGGGATTTGCAACGAGCTACTGGCCTCACCCAACCCTGACAGGCAGGGACATCGGCTTACACACATGACCTCGAGCAGGCCGCCCGTCACACAGGACATTGCATCGCCTGAGGTGGGTATACAGCCGGTCGAGGATGTCGACCCGGTGCTGCAGCTTGCGCAGTGGCATGTCTCCCAGCGCCGGCACGATCGTCCGCCGCACGTAGCCGGCCGTCGTGTACGCGGTGGACACCTCGTGGTCGACGACCTCCATCCACCGTGTCAACAACACCTCGACAGTGGCCGCATGGTCCGGCGTGCTGTCGGCCTCGACCTGGGCCAGCATCCGCACCCGCGCCGCTTCGGCCGCTTCGGCCGCCTGGTGGGTCTCCTTCGAGTACGGCTTCTTGCCGGTGATCGGGTCCTTGCCGGCGTAGACCGCAACGCGGTGCCCCCCGCCCCGCAGCACCTCGACATGACCCGTCCCCGTGACCTGACGGTACGTCCTCAACGGTCAGGGATTCCATCGCGGATTCCACGAGTGATGATTGGAGCCTCGGCAACGACCACCTGGATGGCCTCTGAACTGCTGTTATGTCAGTAGGGCGGGTGGGGCTCGAACCCACGACCGACGGATTATGAGTCCGCTGCTCTAACCGGCTGAGCTACCGCCCCGAGATCTGGGAGCCTACGACAGGCGAGCGGGACCTGTGGCTCTGTCCACGTGCCGGGCCGGCCGTGCGGTAGTCGTCGGCACTCTCCTTGCAGCCGCAGCAGGGCGGCCCTACGTTTCGGGAGTGCCCGATGACAACCCGTCCCCGACCTCTGCGCCAGAAGCAGTCTCGACCGAGCCCTCACCAGCGCAGACGACGGTCCTCGTCGACCCACCGCCACCGACCGCACTAGTAGCAGCGCAAGTTGACGCTACCCCCGCCGTCCCCGGTCCCGTCGTCATCCTTGTCGGCCTCGCCGCCGGCTTCTTCGTGCTCGGGGCCATGCGTGCGTCTCAGGACATCATCGCGCCGGCCGTGCTGGCCCTGGTCATAGCCATCGCCATCTCGCCCATGCAGAGCTGGCTGGCATCCAGGATGCCCATGTGGCTCGCAATGATCATCACGATTCTGGTCACCTATACGGGCCTCCTGGCTTTCGTAGGCGCGGTCGGCTGGTCGCTCTACGCGTTCGGCACCACGATCACCACGTACCAAGACGATCTTCAGGCACTCCTGGAAGACACCACGGCCTTTCTCGCTGGTCGCGGCGTCGAGCGAGCACAGATCGACGCCGTGATCAACAACATCGATCTCGGCGCGGCTGCCAATGTGGCGCTCAACGTCGCCGAGGGCCTGTACGGAGCTGTCACAATCCTGGCATTCTCACTTACCTTGCTCTTCTTCATCCTGATCGACAGCGGATCCTTCGGCCGGAGGTTCGCCGCCATCAAGCGGATCAGGCCCGCGGTCGCGAAATCGCTGTCCGAGTTTGCGGTGGGCGTCCGCCGCTATTTGATCGTCACGACTGTCTTCGGTGCCATAGTGGCTGCCGCCGACGTCATTCTGCTCACTATCCTGGGGGTCCCGCTCCCCCTGGTCTGGGGAATGCTGGCGTTTCTCACAGGATACATCCCGACAGTCGGTCTCATCATTGGCTTGATTCCACCCGTCCTCATTGCGCTACTAGCCAACGGCTGGGAAACAGCGCTCATCGTCCTGATCGGTTATCTGCTGCTCAACAATGTGATCCAGTCCTTCATCCAACCGAAGTTCATCGGTGACGCAGTGGGACTCAACATCGAGACGTCGTTCTTCTCGCTGGTTCTCTGGGGTTTCGTTCTCGGCCCGCTGGGTGCCCTGCTCGCGATCCCCATGTCGCTCATGGCCAGGGCGGTCCTCACCGACAGCGACCCGCGTCATGTGTGGTTGTCGATCGTCACCAGCGACAAGGCGCCGCCCGAGGGTGAGATCGCCCGCCTGTCGGCAGAAGTCAACGGCCCACCTCGTGGGGTCGTCAACGCGTGAATCCTTCTCGAAACCTTTAGCTTCACGACCGGCCAAATGAACAAACGGAAGAGTCTCATGGGAGCTGAGACCGTAGGTAGGAAGCGGCCGCCCGGCGAAGACGACGCCACCAAGCCCGGTCTGCCGCTAGCAACGTCACGGCAGCGTTACGGCAGTGGTTGACGCCGTGATCCCGACTGGGCCCCGACGTCGCGGCGAGGGGCGGATTCGTCAAACAAGTGAGCCAGGGCGACAGGAACCGATTCTCCTGGAGGGGGCGCTTGACCCGGCCTGTCATTTTCCGGTTTCTACCCTAAAATATCCCCCAGACCTCTACGGCGCCGTCAGCGTGCTGTCGCTCGTCCTCGCCTCAACAACGTCATTCAGTCGGCCATGCAGCCGAAGTTCATCGGGGATGCGGTCGGCCTGAATATTTGCATGTCATTCTCCTCGCCCGAGGTCGAGGTCGATCGTCTGGCTCACGAGGCGAGACACGTCTGACCGTCAGGGCGGTCACACGGTATTGGTGCGACCCGCGACACGTTTGGGACCGCTCTCCGGGGTCGGATGAACGATGAGATTGCTCTCACTGACGATCTCGATGCGCTTGGCATCACCATCAGCTTGCGCAAGCGCGGCCCGCCACAGCACGGGGTTGGGCTTGATCACCGTAATCTCGTGCACCTTCGCCTGGCCCGCTCGGGCCACCTTCTTCGCCACCTGGCGTCATCTCCTCAGTGCCAACGTTCACGTCACCAGGCGCTCAGTGTCTCACGATCGACCTCCGCGACTCATGATCGTGTCAGGCATTCGAGCCGGTGCTGCGTCTCACCGCGCGAGGACTTCGTCCAAGCGCTCGTAGCCCTCCCGTACGCCGGTCTCCATTCCGCTGGCGACGAAGGCGTCCCGGTCGGCGAAGGAATCGACGAGCGAGGTCGCGGTGAGCCTGGTGCGGCCGCCGCCGAGGTCGGTGAAGACGAGCCGTTCCGGTGCCACGCCGTCGGGCATCCCTTCGAAGGTGAAGGTCTGGACGATGGCTTCCGAGGGTCGGACCTCGTGGAAGCAGCCGTAGAAGGAGGCGCTCATGTCTTCTCGGGCGAGTTCGTACCGGTAGGACCCCCCGGTGCGGCAGTCGAAGTGGTCGATCCGCTTCTGCATACCTCGGGGGCCGTTCCACTGCGAGAACAGCTCCGGATCGGTGTGCGCGCGGAAGACCTGCTCCGGTGAAGCGTCGAACTCGCGGATGATCCGGACCAGCGGGACGTCCGGGTCGAGGCTGATCTCCGTCTGGCGGGTTGTCGTGGTCATGTCGTCGCTCCTGCTCTCGTTGTCTTCTGGGGGTGTGATTCGACCGGGTCGGGCATGGCCGCCAGGACGTCGTCGAGGCGCCCGTAACGCTCCTCGGCCTCCCGCCGGTATCGCTCGATCCACGTGGTTACGAGGTCGAAGACATGCGCCTGAAGATGCACCGGGCGCCGCTGCGCGTCCCGGCTCCTGGTCACCACGCCCGCGACCTGCAGCACACGCACGTGCTTGGAGACCGCCTGAAGCGTCATGTCGTATGGCGCGGCCAGCTCGTTCACGGTCGCGTCCCCCCGGGCCAGCCGCGACACCATGTCGCGACGGGTCGGGTCGGCCAGGGCGGAGAGGACTTTGGACAGTGCATCCACCAGCGCGTCCTCCCTGTTATCAACCTCGTGGTTGATAACCGTAGAGGATGGGACCCACGTTGTCAACCACGTGGTTTATGACGAGGACACAAGCCCCTCGAACACACTGGTCAGCATCGGGGCGCCGGGACGGGGCGGCGGCCAGGCGATGGCCCAGGTCTCGCTACGCAGCGACCTTGCCAGGGGCTCGTCGGCCGCCGCAGGAACAGTCGTGTAGGACCACTGCGAGCGGCGGGCCCTGATTCCCGCGACGACACGATCGGAGATGACGGCGGTGTCCACCTCGATCCCGATCGTCTCGTCAGGGACCCAGCGGAAGTGATACAGCTGCTCCGGGCCCGACGTCGGCAGCCCGGCGGCGGCGAGGTCGCCGTTCCACCGCTCGAGGCGCTCACGGCGGATCCCGGCGTGCAGCAACCGACGCAGGCCCGGACGGCCGACTCGCGCGTGGCGGTGAAAGGCTTCACAAGCGGCCTTACCGACGGTGATGTGGTCGGGGTGGCCGGTGAAGCCATCGGGGCCGAAGGTCGCCACGACGTCGGGACGCTCCTCGGCGATCACGTCCGCGATGAGGTCGGTCAGGCAGCCTGGCGTCAGGTCCGCCAGCCGGCCGTCCGGTAGGCCGAGCCACACGATCCGGTCCGGGACGCGACCGACGGCGCGCCACGCGGCCTCGTCCGCCAATCGGCGCAGGGCCCCCAGGTCGTCGCGGCAGATATCGACGTCGGGCGCGATCTGGCCACCTTCGCCGTCGGTGGCGATGACGAGGACGAACCTCAGGCCAGGATCGTCGCGCAGCAGGGCGACGGTGCCGGCCATGACGAACGCATCATCGTCGGGGTGCGCCCCGACGAACATCAGGGTTGCGGGGCACCGCCGGTGCGACCGCATCGAGCGCTGGGTTGGGAGGTGGGTCGAGCGGTGTCGCGACGGCGTCCTGACCTTCTGCTTGGTGCTCCGGGCCCGCGCTGTGGTCGTCATGTGCTGAGCCTCTGCCGCACCCGTCGTCGGGCCATCCGCCGAATTACTCAACCTGGGTACTCATAGCGGCGGCCGCTAATCACTAGCCTTCGTCGGGTGGAGGCCAGCCTGAGCGGCCGCGAGACCGAAATGGCCGCCCTGGCTCTCCGACCGGACGGCACAGAACCACGTCCAGCACATCCTCACGAAGCTCGGTCTCAACAGTCGGGTGCAGATCGCCACGTGGTACCGAGAAGAGGTCTCGTAGCCGCGGCCGATCGTGGGCAACGCCCGGGCAATGCTTGTGCCGTTCAGCCCGCCCCGACGGGCCCTTGGTCCGATGCTGTTCCGCCTGCTCGCGGGCGAGACTGATCTGGTCGTCGTTGTCCACAGAAGGGATACGCTCATGAAGGTTCTCGTCGTCTATGAATCGATCTTCGGGAACACCCGCGACATCGCGCAGGCCATCGCCCAGGGATTGGGCTCCCTTGCCGACACCGAGGTGGAGCTGACGGAAGTGGGTTCGGCACCGGCCTCGGCTGACGGCTTCGACCTGGTCGTCGTCGGCGGTCCTGTTCACGCCTGGCACATGACGTCACCGAGCACGCGGCCCGGTGCCCGTGACCAGGCGCGGGAGGCGGGCCTGGGACCGGTCTCCACCGGCATCGGGGTACGCGAGTGGCTTCATGCCATGGCACCGGCCGTTGCCAGCCAGTCAGCCGCCGCCTTCGACACGGCGGTCACATCCCGGTGGTTCCCGGTCGGATCGGCCGCCAAGGGCGAGGCGGCGCTGTTGGAGCATTCGGGGTACCGGCTCGTGGCCGAGCCGGAGCACTTCCGTGTCGAGGGCACCGACGGGCCGTTGATTCCGGGCGAGCTCGAGCGGGCCCGGGAGTGGGGCGCGGCGCTGGCCACGGCTTGAGCCGACGCGGCGGGAGCACCGACAAGGGTGCACCGACGGCGTGCCACAGTCATTGACCGGTTAAGCGCACGACCACGAAGGGCGACGGACACCGCTGATGAGTGACACGACGGTGGCAATGCAGCGGCCCGAGCCGTGGTTGGTCGATGGCGAAGAGGTCGCTCGATCCTCCGCCACGAATCCGGCCGGCGGTCTCACCGCGAGCGAGGCCACCGAGCGCCTCACCCGCGACGGCCGCAACGAGTTGAACGCGACCCAGAGAGTGCCGCAGTGGCGAAAGCTGCTGAACCAGTTCGCGGATCCGCTGGTGTACCTGTTGCTGGCGGCGGTCGTCGTCTCAGCCGCGGCGTGGCTCCTGGAGGGCGCTGCGGGCCTACCGATCGATGCCATCGTGATCGGCGCCATCGTCGTGCTCAACGGAGTTCTGGGGTATGTCCAGGAGCGGTCGGCCGAGAACTCGGTGGCCGCCCTGCAGGGAATGTCGGCGGTCAACGCAACGGTGCTCCGCCACGATCACCTGGCACGGGTCCCGGCATCCGACGTGGTGGCCGGGGACATCCTGGTCCTGGCGGAAGGGGACGCGGTCGCGGCCGATGCCCGCCTGTTGGAGGCTGCCTCGCTGTTCGTCGCTGAGGCGTCGTTGACCGGGGAGAGCGAACCGGTATTGAAGAGCACGGCAGCGCTGAGCGGGCCGACACCCCTGGCCGACCGCGTCAACATGGTCTTCTCCGGCACCGCCGTCACTCGGGGGCGGGGTCGTGCGGTGGTGACGAGCACCGGGATGCGTACCGAAATGGGTCGCGTCACCACCCTGCTCGGGGAGACCGAACAGGAACGCACACCGCTGCAGCAGCAGATCGACGGCGTATCGCGCCTGCTGGTACGGGCGGTGATCGTGATCGCCGTTGTGGTGATCGGCGCGATCCTGCTGACCTCCGATATCTCTGGGCCGACCGACCTGGTCGACGTCCTGCTCGTCGGCGTGTCACTGGCCGTGGCCGCGGTGCCCGAGGGCCTTCAGACGATCTTGACTGTTGTGCTCGCCCTCGGCGTGCAGCGCATGGTCAAGCAGCGGGCGCTCGTCAAGCGACTGTCCTCGGTGGAGACCCTTGGCTCCACGTCGGTGATCTGCTCGGACAAGACCGGCACCCTGACCAACAACGAGATGACGATTCAACGGATCGCGACGCGCTCGGGTGTGGTGGAGGTCAGCGGCGCCGGGGTCCGGCCGGATGGCGAGGTCACCCTCGACGGCGCACCCCTCCCGGCAGGGCCGCTGCGAGACGAGGTCGCCGTCGTGCTCGGCGGCGGGAGTTTGGCCAATGACGCGACCCTGACCGAGGAGAACGGTATCTGGACCGTGCAGGGTGACCCGACCGAAGCTGCCTTCCTCGTCGCGGAGCGCAAACTCGGCACCAGCGAGCGGCGCGCCGCCCGCTTCACCCGGGTCGGCGAGGTGCCCTTCACGTCGGAGCGCAAACTCATGAGCACTATCGAGGCCGACGCGGACCACGATTCGCACGCGGTGGTCGTGACCAAGGGTGCCCCGGACGTGCTGCTGGCCCGCTGCAGGTACGAGGGCCTCGGTTCACTGACCGAGGAGCTGAGCGACGCGCGCCGCACCGCCATCTTGGCGCAGGTGGACAGCTTCGCCGCTGCCGCGCTGCGCACCCTGGCGGTCGCCTACCGGGTGAGCGAGGGCACCAGCCGACCGCCGGCTGACGAGTCCATCGAGCACGATCTGGTCTTCGCCGGCGTGGTCGGGATGATCGACCCGCCCCGACCCGAGGTCGCTGTCGCCATCGCCCAGGCGAAAGTTGCAGGCGTTCGCATCGTCATGATCACGGGCGATCATCCGCGGACCGCCTCGCGCATCGCCGCGGACCTGGGCATCACCGACCCGGGGCCAGCCAGCGAGCCAGCAGTGACCGGCGCACAGCTCGACGCTCTGGACGACGCCGCATTCGCCGAACTGACCCGCAGCGCTTCGGTCTACGCCAGGGTCGCCCCGGAACACAAACTGCGCCTGGTCGACGCGTTGCAGGCCGAAGGCCACGTCGTGGCCATGACCGGGGACGGGGTCAACGACGCGCCAGCGCTCAAGTCCGCGGACATCGGCGTCGCCATGGGCATCACGGGGACCGACGTCTCCAAGGAGGCGGCCACGATGATTCTCGTCGACGACAACTTCGCCACCATCGTCGACGCGGTACGCGAAGGCCGGTCCATCTACACCAGTATTCGAAAGTTCTTGCGCTACCTGCTGTCGTCGAACATCGGCGAGGTGCTCAGCATGTTCCTCGGTGTCGTGGGCGCGTCCGTCATCGGGCTGGACGCCGGCCCCGAATTGGCCGTGCCACTCCTGGCCACCCAGATCCTGTGGATCAACCTGCTCACCGACTCCTTACCTGCACTGGCCCTGGGTGTCGACCCCGCCCAACGCGACGTCATGCGTGATGTGCCACGGCGCGCCGGCGACCCCCTCATCGACCGAGAGATGTGGGTCGGGGTCCTGTTCGTGGGGCTCGTCATGGCGATCGCCACCCTGCTCACTATTGACTACAAGCTCCCTGGCGGCCTCATCGAAGGTTCCTCGACCTTGGATCAGGCGCGCACCGCAGGCTTCACCGTGCTCGTCCTCGCCCAGCTCTTCAATTGTTTCAACTCACGTTCGGACCGGGCCAGCGCCTTCACTGGCCTTTTCACTAATCGCTTGCTGTGGGGGGCCGTCGTCGCCTCCGCGGCCCTGCAGGTCGCCGTTGTCCACGTACCGTTCTTGAATGAGGCTTTCGGCACGACACCGCTGAGCGGCGACGACTGGCTGGTCTGTGTCGCCGCGGCAAGCTCCGTCCTGTGGTTGGACGAGCTGAAGAAGCTGATCGTCCGCACGACGTGCCGCCGACGCGCCGGACGCCGTTAGGCCCATCCGCAGGCCACGATGGGTCTTCACGGCGTCACAGGTGTGCCCAGGAGATCACCGTCCGCAGCAACAGGGGAACCACCAGCGACACGGATGTCGCGCGTGAAGCCACCTACGCGCTCGGCAAGCTGTCGACGTTCCGGAATCGGTGACGGCCAGCGTCCACGCTCATGTGATCGAACCGTCAGGAGTCGTCGACTGGCAGTTTCAGCGCACCGGTGCGCAGCGCCCGGGTCGAAGCACGGGGCATCTCCGTCACGACCGACGCCGAGGGCATGGTCCACCTGACCGGTCACGTCCGCTCACTGACGGAAGGACGTCAGGCCGAGCAAGCCGCATGGTCGTCGGACGGCGTCAGCACCGTCGTCAACGACCTGCACGTCAAGTACTGAGCTGCTTCGGGGCACGAAGGCGGAGCGAGACGTAGGCCGCGGCGGCGAGCGGGATCGGCAGCCAGAACTCCGCGAGCCGCCACGTCGCGACCCCGACGACTGCATGGCCCTGCGGTAGCCCGAAGACGATCAACACGGCCACGAGGGACGCTTCCACGACTCCGAGACCACCCGGAGATACGGGCAGCAGGGC
>CAZEYA010000134.1:0-10270 GCA_964516515.1 uncultured Kineosporiaceae bacterium
CGGCGACCTGGGCGAGGGTGTCGGCGATGGTCTCGGCGCTGACCACACCGGAGAGCCCGTCGGAACACAGCAGCCACCGGTCACCCGGGCGCCCCTCGCTGACCGAGAGATCGGGCTCGTCGCCGTGCTCGCCGGTGAGCACCCGCATCAGCACCGAGCGCTGCGGGTGGTGCTCGGCCTCCTCGGGCGTCAGCGAACCCTCGGTGACGAGCCGCTGCACGTAGGTGTGGTCACTGGTGACCTGGACGAACTCGCCGTCCCGCAGCCGGTACGCCCGGGAGTCACCGATGTGGGCGACGATCAGCCGGCTGCCGGCGCGCAGGATGGCCGTCACCGTGGTGCCCATGCCGGCGAGCACGGGGTCGGCGACGACGCGGTCCAGCAGCCGGCCGTTGGCACCGCGAAGCGCCTTGGCGAGACGACTCTGGGCCTCCTGGGAGCCGATCGACTCGCCGTCCAGCGCGGCCAGCTCCGCCACCGCCAGCGAGGAGGCGATGTCGCCGCCCGCGTGCCCGCCCATGCCGTCGGCGATCACCAGCAGGTGCGGACCTGCGTAGCCGGAGTCCTGGTTGTTGGCCCGAATCAGCCCGACGTCGCTACGGGCGGCGTAGCGCAGGGCTATGGGCATCGGCGTCTCACCCTCGCATCACCCTCGGTCTGGACAGCCCCACCGTCACGAACGCAACTCGACGACGGTGCGGCCGACCCGGATCGGGGTTCGTGGCGGGATCAGTTTGGCGTCGATGACTTGATCCTTGCCCAGGAAGGTGCCGTTGGTCGAACCCAGGTCCTCGACGATCCAGCCCTGAGGTGTCGGCGACAGGCGCGCATGCCGTCCGGAGGCGTACTCGTCGTCGATGACCAGGGTCGCGTCCGGTGCGCGGCCGATCGTGATCGCCGCCGAGCCGAGGCTGATCGTGGTGCCCCGCAGCGGGCCCTCGGTGACGACGAGCTCGCGGGGCACCCCGCGTGGTGGTGGTGGCGGAGCGGTCTGGGCGGCTCGCTGGGCCCGCGGGTCCTCCTCGCGGGCGCGGCGCTGGGCGCGTGACGGACTGGGCTGGGCGATCCGCGTGCCGTACAGGTCGCCGCGCAGCACCCCGACGACGCCGAGCACGAACAGCCACAGCAGGACCAGCAGGCCGAGCTGCATGACCGTCAAGGTGAGTTCGCTCATCCAGCGTCCCGGACGATGATCTCGGTGCGGCCCACGGTGACCACGCTGCCGACCGAGAGCAGGTAATTGGTGACCCGCTCGCCGTCGACCAACGTGCCGTTGGTGGAGCCGAGGTCGCGGATCGCCAGCCGGACCCGCGGGCCGGTGGTGTCCACGACCAGCTCGCAGTGCCGGCGGGACACGCCCGAGTCGGGCAGCACGATGTCGCACGCCTCGTCGCGGCCGATCGTCGTCACGCTCTGGCTGAGAACGTAGGTGCGGCCCGCCACGTCGACCACCGGGCGGCCGCCGGCGTCGGCGCCGGGGCCGGCCGGGGTGAGCGCGCCGCGGACCGTCTGGCTCTCGACGTCCAGCAGGCCGACCTCGATGCCGTCCTCGGCCGCGAGCGTCACCTGCACCGGGCCGACGAATTCGTACCGGTGCCGGTCGGCGTGGCTGAGTACGGTCTCGGCCAGCTCGTCGGCCAGCGTCTGGGCCCACTCGGCGAAGCGGTCGTAGTCCTCGGTCGACAGCACGACCGTGAAGTGGTTGGGGACGATCGTGCGGCCGCGAGCAAGCACGGCGGCCTTCTCGTCCAGCTCGCGGCGAAGGGCGCTGGCGATCTCTACCGGCTGCACCTCGGACTTGAAGGCGCGGGCGAACGCGCCGCTCACGGCCTTCTCGACACCCTTCTCGAACTTGTCGAGGATTCCCACGTCACCTCCTCCTCGCGACACCCAGGACCTGCAGTCGAGCTGCACTGTTCATCTGAACTGTGGTGACCCCGCAGGGTCCTGGCGGCTGATGGCCGGTCGGGCGGTCACCGGCCGTTGGGCGCAGAGTACCCGCCACCGACCGCCGTTCCCGGCCCTAGGCGGCGTGCGCGTCCAGTGTGGCGTGTATGTTGGAGCGTCTCGCGCGAGTGGCGGAATAGGCAGACGCGCACGGTTCAGGTCCGTGTGTCCGCAAGGACGTGGGGGTTCAACTCCCCCCTCGCGCACGAGGCGGCATCCCTCGACCAAACCCTCTACGCAGCGCCCGGCGTGGCGACGGTGAACCCTGCAGCGGATGCGGCCGCCGCCAACCGGTCGTCGTAGGTCACGACTGCCTCCACCTCGTCGCCGAGGAGGCGAGCGGTGGCCAAGTGGATGGCGTCGCGCGATCTCAGGGCTCGGTCCGGTTCGTTCATGGCTCGGTCGACCACCTCATCGTCGATCCGGATGTAGTCGAACGCCGCCAACAACTCACGAGCCTCCGGAAGCGCGGTGGGTATGGCACGCGTGACTGCTCGCACGACCTCGATCCGCAGTAATGTCGAACTGACCCAGGACGCTGCGGGGTGCTCGTCGTAGAAGGCCGCGAACTGCTCGGAATGGGTCTCGGCGACCAGGAGCTTGAGGGCAGCCGACGTGTCCACGTAGAAGAGGCTCAATAGCGCTCCTCGCCGCGGATGTCCGCGAGTGCGCCGGCGAGGGCGTCAGACCCGTCGCCTGCCCGCATCCGCGGCCGAAAGCCCGGGCGGGTGGCGAGCGTGGCCCGACCCGATTCGACGAGCCGGGTCATGATCGGCGTCTGTGCGCGAGCCTCGATCGGCACGATGCGGGCGAGGGCGCGCCCGTACTCGGTCACGTCGAGGGTCTCGCCGTGCTGGACCCGGGCCAGCACCGCTCGGGTGTTCTGCCGGAGTTCCCGGAGACCGACTGTGTGCTCACCGGACACCATGCCCCTTTGTATCACAAAATTGTTCAACCTCGGTGGTGTCCGCGGTCAGACCAGGTGGTGAGCAGGCGGTGCCGGTCCTGGGTGCCGCAGCATGGCCCGATGCGACGAACACTGGGTATTGAGGTTGCGCTGGTCCTGGCCATCGCCGTGGGTGTCTCGGCAGCTCGGGGGATCGTGTCTTTCACGGCGGCGCTCGCGGCGGCGGCGCCGGTCTCGACGCAGGCGGTCCGGCTGAACGTCTCGCGGGCGCCGGACCGGCCGTACGTCGACCTTGCATATCAGCTCATCGCCGCGGTGGCGTTGGTACTGCCGGCGCTGCTCGCGATCCATCTGGCGCGCCGGGACAGCTCCTGGGAACAGATCGGTCTGGCGAGGCGGTGGTGGGGCCGGGCGGTGGCCGCCGGGGTGGCCATCGCAGCGGTGATCGGGGCGGCTGGGCTGGCGCTGTACCTGGGCTCGCGGGCGCTGGGGACCTCGCTGGAGGTGCAGCCGTCGGCGCTGTCGGACGTCTGGTGGCGTGTCCCGGTGCTGGTGCTCGCCGCGGCGGCCAACGCGGTCCTCGAGGAGGTCGTGGTCGTCGGGTATCTGCTGCGGCGGCTGGACCAGCTCGGGGTGCCGAGGGGGTGGGCGGCGGTGATCTCGGCAGTGATCCGCAGCAGCTATCACGTGTACCAGGGGCTGGCGGGCGTCCTGGGCAATCTCGTCATGGGGTGGCTGTTCGCCAGGGTATTCCAGCGGTACTCGACAATCATTCCCCTGATCGTGGCCCATTGGCTGATCGATGTCACCGCCTTTGTGGGGTACGCATTGCTGGCAGATCGAGTGTCGTGGCTCTAGAACTATTCGGGCGTGGGTCTGACGGATTGCTCACGGTGATCAGCCTGCGGCGGGCGTGATGGCCCGCCGGCCTGCACCCGCATTTTCGGCGGCGGCGGCGGCCTCCGCGGCGTCGTCGGTGCGCTCCTGCAGCGCCGAGCGATGCCGCAGCGGGTGTTCCGGCAGGAACGCGATGATCAGCAGTCCGATCAGCATGATGCCGGCGGCGAGCCAGAACACCAGGTCCATCGACTCGCTGAAGCCGACGCGGAACGGCTGCGCCAGGCGTGGGTCGATGACGGAGAGGAACGAGGAGTCGCTGAGCACCGCGGACTGCGAGGCCATGTCCGCGCTGCTGCCGGCACCGCCGCTCACGCCGGCAAGCACGCCGGCGTTCGCGGGATCCGCGATCACCGCCGGGTCGGCTATCGCGGCCTGGAACGACGGGTCGGTCGAGGCCGCCCGGAAAGCCGCCGAGATCCGGTCGCCGACCGTGCTGAACAGCACGGAAAGGAACACCGCGGTGCCCAGAGTGCCGCCCATCTGGCGGAAGAAGGTCACCGACGAGGTGGCCACGCCGATCTCGGTCGGCGGCACGGTGTTCTGCACCGCAAGCACGACCGGCTGCATGTTGCCGCCCAGGCCGAGCCCGAACAGCACCATCGACCCGGCCACCAGCCAGTAGGACGTGTCGGCGCCGATCTGCGCCATCAGCACCAGCGCCACCACCAGCAGGACCGAGCCGATGACGGGGAACGCCTTGTACTTCCCGGTGCGCGAGATCAGCTGCCCCGAGGTCAGCGCACCGATCATGATGCCCAGCGTCAGCGGCAGCAGGGCGAGACCGGCCTGGGTCGGTGTCTGGAGCTTGACGACCTGCAGGTACAGGGGCAGCAACGCCAGCCCGCCGAACATCGCCATGCCGACGACCAGGCTCGCTGCCGACCCGACCGCGAATACCGGCAACCGGAACAGGCGCAGTGGCAGCAGTGCGTCGTCGCCCATCCGGGACTCGACGTAGACGAAGGTGAGCAGCAGTACGACGGACATGACGATCAGGCCGATCACCCCGGGCGAGCTCCAGCCCCACTGCCGTCCCTGCTCGGCCACGATCAGCAGCGGGACCAGCCCGCCGGCCAGCGCCAGCGCGCCCAACACGTCAATGCGGTGCGGGCGCACCACGTGGGGCATCCGCAGCGTGAACCACACGATGACCAGCGCCATGATCCCGATCGGTACATTGACGAGGAAGACCCAGCGCCAGCCGGTGACCCCGAGCACGCTGTCCTGACCGGCGAAGAAGCCGCCGACCAGCGGGCCGAGGACGCTGGACGTACCGAACACGGCTAGGAAGAAGCCCTGGTAGCGGGCGCGTTCCCGGGGCGGTACCAGGTCGCCGACGATCGCCAGCGCCAACGAGAACAGGCCACCGGCCCCCACTCCCTGCAGCGCCCGGAACCCGGCGAGGGAGTACATCGACGTCGCGAACGCGCACAGCGCCGAACCGACGACGAACACGGTGATGGCGATGACGAACAGCGGCTTGCGGCCGTAGATGTCACTGAGTTTGCCGTAGAGCGGGGTGGTGATCGTCGCCGTGATCAGGTAGGCGGTGGTAGCCCAGGCCTGCAGTTCGAGCCCCTGCAGATCGTCCGCGATGGTCCGGATGGACGTCGCGACGATGGTCTGGTCGAGAGCGGCGAGGAAGATGCCGGCGAGCAGGCCCGAGAAGATCGCGTAGATCTGCCGCTGGCTGAGAACGGGCGCCCCGCCCAGCGGGGCGGCAGTGCTTGCGGTGGCCGGCTGGGTCATCGTGCTCCCTCGTGGATTCTCGTGGTGTCGAAGGTGTCGTTGAACCTGTTGAGCAGCGCTGCCAGTGACTCCAGGTCCGCATCGGGCCAGTCGGCGAGCATCCGGTGCATCTCTGTGGTGCGCTGGGCGAGCAATCGGCGGTGCAGCAGTCGGCCCGCTTCGGTCGCCTCCACCAGTTGGGCGCGGCCGTCTGCCGGGTCCGGCACCCGATGGACGAGTTCCCGGCGGACGAGCGTCGAGACGTGGCGCGACATCGTCGACGGATCCAGCCCCAGCGAACGGGCGAGGTCCGTGCCCCGCTGCGGCCCGCCGTGCACGGCCGTGAACAGCACCGACATGGCTGCTGCCTCCAGGTCCAACCCGCTCGCGAGCTGGGCGCGCATCGATTCGCTGGCCTTGCGCAGCCGAACGAGCTCGTTGCCGAGGGCCACGATGGCGCCGTCTCGCAGGGTCACCGCATCAGACTACAAACAGATGCGTGCAGTCTGCAACTGCATTCGCCATGCAACGATGCGGGCCGGCCGTCCTGCTCACGGGGGTGTCCGACCATGGTCGTAACCTGGGGACATGCGATCGGCTACCGCTCGGACCCGTTGTGGCCGGCTCGCGATTCTGGCGGTGCTGACCTGGGCGGGGGTGGCGATGGCGGCCGCACCGGCCTGGGCCCATGACGAGCTGCTGGCCTCGGACCCGGTCCCGGGCGCCGCGCTCGACGTCGCCCCGGAGCAGGCGAGCTTCACCTACAGCGCACCGGTGGCCGCGGAGTTCACGGAGGCCGGCGTGACCCCGCCCGGCGGGCAGCGGATCCCGCTCGGGGTGCAGCAACTCCAGATCGAGGGGGCGGTCGTGACGGTTCCCGTCGGCTCCCTGGCACCCGACGCCCAGCCTGGTGAGTGGACGCTCGTACTGCGGGTCGTCTCCGGCGACGGCCATCCGGTGGAGTCGACGCTCACGTTCACCACGACCACGGCACGGCCGGCCACCACGGCTGCATCGTCGGCCGCTGTCACGGCGCAGCCGACCGCGCGACCCAGCCCCGCGGCCCAGTTGGCCACGGCCCAGCCCCGCACGCAGGACGCCCCCGGTTCCGAGGCGCCGTCCAGCATCTCCGTCGCGCCATCCTCGGCGTCGGATGACGGCTGGTCCACCGGCACCACCGCCGCAGTCGTCATCGGTGTCGCCGTGCTTGCGGGGGGTGCCGGAGCGTTCGCCCTGGCCAGACGCGGATGAAGACCTCCGAGGAGGGCGCCGTCGTGGCGGCATCAGCCGAACCGGCCACAGCGGAAACTATGTCGTCGCGGGCGGTCGGCGTCCGCGTCGTGCAGCCGCTGCTGATGCTCGGCGCCGTCCTCGCCGTGGTCACCACGGCCGCCGTGACGCTGTCGGACCTGACGCCCGGCCTGCTGCTCGATCCCGGCCTTGCCGTCAGGGTGCTGGGACCCGCGGTATCGGGTGTGGGTGATCTGGCCGGCGCGGTCACGGTCGGCAGCCTGGTGTTGGCGACCGTGGCCATCCCCGCCCGCTCGCCCGCCTTCGCGCTGGCGCTGCGGATCGCCGTCGCCGCGTCGACGGTGTGGACCCTGTCGTCACTGGCGGGCCTGGTCACGGCCTACGCCATCGCCTCGGGAGCGGCCCCGGACAGCCAGGGGTTCGGCGCCGGGCTGCAGCTGTTCGCCACGTCCTTCGACGCCGGGCGCTACCTGGTCGCCTCGATCGTCGGCGCCGCCCTGACCGCGGTGCTGGCTGCTGCCGCCACCGGCGCGTCCGGGGCGGCGTACGCGTGCGTGATCTCGCTGGCGGCGCTGGTGCCGGCCGCGCTGTCCGGGCACGCCGGCAGCGCGGCCGACCACGAGACCGCGGTGTCCAGCCTGGGCCTTCACCTGGTGGGGTTGTCCGTCTGGGTCGGCGGCCTGATCACGCTGATCCTGGTGCTCCGCCGTCTCGACTCCGACCTCGCTGCGGTGACCGCTCGATACAGCGGACTCGCCCTGGCCGCGGCAGGGCTGGTGACGCTGTCGGGTGTCGTCAACGCCTCGACCCGGATCGAGACCATCGACCAGCTCGCCACCGGCTACGGCGGGCTGGTCGTCACCAAGGCCGTGTTGACCCTGGCCCTGCTGGTCGCCGGTGCCCTGCACCGCGGCTGGACGCTGCGTCGCCTCACCGACGGTCGACCGGCGGCCTTCACCCGTCTCGTCGTGGCCGAGGCGGTCGTCATGGCGGCCGCGATCGGCGTCGCCGTCGGGCTGTCGACCACCACACCGCCGGTCTCGGACACCGAGGCGCCGGTCGGTCGCAGCGCCGCAGAGGTGGTGGTCGGCTACCCCGTGCCGCCGCCACCGGACCTCGCCCGGTACCTCACGTCGTGGCAGCCCGACCTGTTCTGGCTGGTACTGGTCGCCGCCGGGCTCGCCGGGTACGTGGCCGGTATCCGACGACTGCGGCGGCGCGGCGATACCTGGCCGGCGTGGCGAGCGGTGATGTTCGCGATCGGCGGCGTCCTGCTGGTGTGGGCCACCAGCGGCGGGCCCGCCGTCTACGGCCGCTGGTCGTTCAGTCACCACATGGTGCAGCACATGTTGATCGCCATGATCATTCCGATGCTCCTGGTCACGGGCGCGCCGCTGCTGCTCGCCCTGCGGACCCTGCGCCCGCGCGAGGACGGTTCTCGCGGCGCTCGGGAATGGCTGCTGGCCGTCGTGCACTCCCCCGTCAGCCGCTTGATGACACACCCGGTGGTCGCCGCCGGCCTGTTCGTGGTCGGGATGGTCGCGTTCTACTACTCCCCCGCGTTCTCGCTGGCGCTGCGTACCCACCTGGGCCACGAGCTGATGATCGTCCACTTCCTCGCCACCGGCTATCTCTTCGACTGGGTGCTGATGGGCGCCGACCCCGGCCCGCGCCGGGTGGCGCACCCGTTCCGGCTGCTGATCCTGCTGGCCACGATGGCCTTCCATGCCTTCTTCGGCGTCGCGCTGCTGCAGGGCACGCGGCTGCTGGCGCCGGAGTACTGGATCGTCGTGGCCGAGGGACGGCCGTGGGGGTTGGCGCCGCTGGCCGACCAGCAGTACGGGGCGGCGATCGCCTGGGGTTTCGGCGAGATCCCGACCCTGCTGCTCGCCATCGCGATCGCCATCTGGTGGGCCCGCGACGACGCCCGCGAGGGCCGGCGCAAGGACCGTGCCGCCGACCGCGACGGCGACGCCGATCTGGTGGCCTACAACGCGATGTTGGCAGGACTCGCCCGGCGAGATTGAGTCGGGGGTACCTGAGAGCATGCTCCGCGTGAGCGAGGACCAGCAAGACCAGACGGACGCACCGCGCCCGGCCCCAAGCCAGTTCCACGACCTGAGCGCCTTTGTCGCGTTGCCCCGGCTCGGGGGGCTTCACCTGTCACCGGCGGGCGACCGGCTGGTGACCGAGGTGTCGACCCTCGACGCCGAGGGCACCGGCTACGTCAGCGCGCTGTGGCAGATCGACCCGACCGGGGTGGCACCGGCGAGGCGACTGACCAGGTCCGCCAAGGGCGAGTCGTTCGCGGCGTTCGGTCGCGACGGCACGGTGCTGTTCACGTCCGAGCGCCCCGACCCGGACACCATGCCCGAGGGCGAGGACGTGCCGACCAGCCTGTGGGCGCTGCCGGTCAACGGTGAGGCGTTCGTCCTCGCCAGCCGGCAGGGCGGCTTCGGCCCGGTCACCACCGCCAGGGACGCCGACTCACTGGTGCTCACCACGATGACGATGCCCGGCACCGCCGACGGTGCCGACCAGGCCGCCGACGCGGGGCGCCGCAAGGCCCGCAAGGACGGCAAGATCGCCGCGATCCTGCACGAGAACTACCCGATCCGATTCTGGGCTTCCGACCTCGGCCCTGACGCACCGCGGCTGCTGGCCGGGACGCTCGACACAGCAGCCGGCACGCTGGCGCTGCGTGACCTTGGCGGTCACAGCGGACACGCGCTGCGGGAGGCGCATGTCGAGGTCAGCTGGGACGGTCGGCTCGCGGTCACCACGTGGGAGCGGCACGAGAAGGGCGGCTCGCAGCGGGTCGCCATCGCCCTCGTCGACACCGCCAGCGGCGAACGGCGGATCCTGCTCGACGACCCGGACCACGAGTTCTGGGCACCGACGTTGTCCCCGGACGCCCGCACCCTCGCTGTCATCGTCTCCGATCGGATCAGCCCGCACGATCCAGGCGACCAGCGGATCGCGGTGCTCGACATCCCCGAGACTCGCGCGGCGAACCTGGCGGACCTGCGGTTCGTCACCGTCGGCTGGGACCGCTGGCCCGAGACACTGACGTGGACGCCAGACGGGTCAGCGCTGATCGTCACGGCGGACGAGGCGGGCCGCACGCCGGTGTTCCGGGTGGCGCTGGATGCGACGGGCACCTCCGCATCGGCCGTGACGCGGCTGACGGCCGACGCTGCGGCCTACACCGACGTCGAGGTCTCCCCCGACTCCTCGACGCTGTACGCCCTGCGCGCCGCCGTGGACTGCCCCGCGGCCCCGGTCCGCCTGGACGCGAGCACGCCGGACCAGACACCACAGCGGCTACGCAGCCCGTCGCCGGATCCCGTCGTAGCGGGCCGGGTCGAGGAAGTGAACGCCACCGCCGTCGACGGCACCCCGATCCGGGCCTGGCTGTGCCTGCCGGAATCCGCCCCGGACCGCGGGACTGACGGCGACACTGATGGCGACACTGATGGTGGCCGGGGCGCCGCGCCGCTCGCGCTGTGGATCCACGGTGGCCCGCTGGCGTCGTGG
>CAZEYA010000135.1:0-10252 GCA_964516515.1 uncultured Kineosporiaceae bacterium
CCCCACTGCTGCCTCCCGTAGGAGTCTGGGCCGTGTCTCAGTCCCAGTGTGGCCGATCGCCCTCTCAGGCCGGCTACCCGTCGTCGCCTTGGTGGGCCATTACCTCACCAACAAGCTGATAGGCCGCGAGCCCATCCTTGGCCGAAGTTCTTTCCACCACCGCAGATGCCTACGGAGGTCGTATCCGGTATTAGCCCCGGTTTCCCGGAGTTATCCCAGAGCCAAGGGCAGGTTGCTCACGTGTTACTCACCCGTTCGCCACTGATCCACCCCGAAGGGCTTCACCGTTCGACTTGCATGTGTTAAGCACGCCGCCAGCGTTCGTCCTGAGCCAGGATCAAACTCTCCGTAGATGTCTTGACGACCGGACGGGGGTCCGGCCGACATCTGCGTCGTCCCCGAGGGGACGGTGATACTGGCAAGACGGTCAGGCTTGCTGACCGTCACCATGTGTTGTCGACTGACCCGAGGGTCGCCGACGCACTGGCATCGATTTTTGGCACGCTGTTGAGTTCTCAAGGAGCGGATGCGCACCGAATCTGTCCTTTCGGACCTTCTCCGGGGCAACCCTCTCACCCTACGCATCCATCCGGTAACAGTCAAATCAAAGACTGGAACTGAGGCCGGTTGGCTGGGAGTGGTGCGAGTGTCCCTCGCGGCGATGTTGCTGCTCACTGGGACTCGCAGAACGTACGCGGCATCGGGCTCGGGGTCAAGTCGATCGCCCACTCCCGGCTCATGGCCCGGCGATCGTGTCCGCGACGACCGGTTTCGCGCCATTCGGCCAGGCCAGCACGCCCGCGGCCAGGTTCCGGCGACCGCGGCGGAGGACGGCCACCTCCCCGTGCAGGAAAGCGGCACCGTCCAGCGCTGCCGTCGCGTCGCTCACGCGAACGTTGTTGAGGTGTACCGCGCCATCGTCGACGAACCGCCGCGCGGTCGTCCTGCTGGACGCCAACCCGGTGGCGACGAGTGCATCCACCACGCTGGTGCCCGGTGCCACCGTCGCCTGAGGCAACTCCCGGGTGGCGTCCCGCAACGTCGTCCGGTCCAGATCCGCCAGGTCGCCCCCGCCGAACAGTGCCGCGCTGGCGGCGCGCACTGCTGAAAGTGCCGATTCGCCGTGGACCAGCCGCGTGATCTCCGAGGCCAGCCGCTGCTGTGATGCCCGTCGCTGTGGTGACTCGCGCAGCTGCTCGTCCAGCTCCGCCAGTTCTTCGGCGCCGGCGAACGTGAAGACCCGCAGCAGGGTGGCCACGTCGCGATCGTCAGTGTTGAGGAACCACTGGTAGAAGGCGTACGGGCTCGTCCGCTCCGGATCCAGCCATACCGCGCCCGACTCGGTCTTGCCGTACTTGGTGCCGTCGGTCTTGGTGATCAGCGGAGTGGACAACGCGTGAACCGAGACCTGCTCGACCCGGTGGATGAGATCGGTCCCGGCCGTGAGGTTGCCCCATTGATCGGATCCGCCGGTCTGCAACCGGCAGCCGTGACGGCGGTACAACTCGAGGTAGTCGGTCGCCTGCAGGATCTGGTAGCTGAACTCCGTGTACGAGATGCCGTGCTCGCTGGCCAGCCGCGCGCTCACCGCCTCCTTGGCGATCATGCGATTGACCCGGAAGTGCTTTCCGATGTCGCGAAGCAGGTCCAGGGCCGGCATCGCTCCCAGCCAATCGAGGTTGTTGACCAGGATCGCGCCGTTGCTGCCCTCGAAGTCCAGCAGTGGTGCCACCTGCCGCTGGATCCGCTCCACCCACTCGGCGACGACTTCGCGCGGGTTCAGCGCCCGCTCGGCAGACATCCGCGGGTCGCCGATCAGCCCGGTGGCCCCGCCGATCAACCCCAGCGGCCGATGACCCGCCAACTGGAACCGCCGCAGCATGAGCAGCTGCACCAGGTTGCCCATGTGGAGACTCGGCGCAGTCGGGTCGAAGCCGCAGTACAACGTCACCGGCCCGGCAGCCAGATCTCGCCGCAACGCGTCGGCGTCCGTGGTCTGCGCGATGAGGCCGCGTTCGAGGAGTCCGGTCAACAGATCGGGGGCGCTCACGGTGGTCCTTCCTTGGTGATGCGCGGCCGCCGCAGCGCCGCGGGGCGGTAGGCCGAGACCTCGGGGCTGGCAGTCTCCCACCAGCGCCACGGCGTCGCGGCACCCTCACCACCCACCCCCACCCGGGGCCCGGCTGAGACCTCAGCCGGGGCCGGACCCCGCGCCAGCCGAAGGGGTGACGCCGCAGAGATCAGGTCGACGCCGTCGTGCTCGCCCGTCAGCCCCAGCGCCATCGTCAGCCGTGCGGGTCCGCGGGCCAGGTCCCGAGCAACCACACCCATGCCCCGCCGTGCGCGCACCACGGCCACGCCGGTGGTGATCCGGGCGGCGCGAAGCAGCACGGCGCCGGCGAACTCCGGCTGGTGCACCACCACGTTCGCGCACCAGTGCATCCCGTACGTGAAGTAGACGTACAGGTGACCCACGGGACCGAACATCGTCGCGTTGCGCCGGGTCCGGCCCCGGTGGGCGTGCGAGCCGGGATCCTCGCCGACACTGCCGTACGCCTCGACCTCGACGATCCGGGCCTCGACCTGCCCGTCGGCCCCGAGCACGAGCAATCGGCAGCCGAGCAGCGCTGGGGCGAGTCGCGCTGGATGGCCGAGCAGGTCCGCCCGCGTCAACGCGGCGTCAGGTCCGTCGACCACGCCGCCACCCAGACACGAGCGGCGCCGACCCGCTCGAGCAGCGCCTCCCGCTGCTCGGCCACCCGCAGCGCTGCGGTCCCGCCCACGGCGTCACGCCTGGACAGCGCGGCCCCGAGGTCGAGCACGGTGCGCACCTGCGGTGTCAGCGCCGGGTGCACGGCGATGAGGTCGGCGTCACTGAGCCCGTCCAGGCCGACCTGCAGCTGCTCGCAGCGGCGCACCAGGGCGCCCACCACCTCGTGCGACTCGCTGAACGGCATGCCGCCCCGCACCAGCCAGTCGGCTACGTCGGTGGCCAGCGAATAGCCGGCGGTCGCCAGCGCAGCCATCCGTTGGGTGTCGAAGCGCAGCGTCGCCACCAGTCCGGTCATGGCCGGCAGGACCAGGCGGACCTGGGTGATCGAGTCGAAGACGGCCGCCTTGTCCTCCTGGAGGTCCCGGTTGTAGGCCAACGGCAGGGCCTTGAGCGTGGCGAGCAGGCCTGCCAGCGTCCCGATCACCCGACCGGTCTTGCCGCGGGCCAGCTCGGCGACGTCCGGGTTCTTCTTCTGGGGCATGATCGATGAACCAGTCGACCAGGCGTCGTCGAGCCGGACGAAACCGAACTCGGCCGTCGCCCACACGATGACGTCCTCGGCAAGCCGGGAGACGTCGACGGCCGTCATGGCCAGCACCCACGCCATCTCGGCGGCCACGTCGCGCGAGGACGTGGCGTCCATGGAGTTCTCGCACGGGCCGGAGAAGCCGAGTTCGGCGGCCATGAAGACCGGGTCCAGCCCGAGCGTGGACCCGGCCAGCGCGCCCGCGCCGTAGGGCGAGGCGTCGGCCCGGACGTCCCAGTCACGAAGCCGGTCGATGTCGCGGACCAATGGCCAGGCGTGCGCCTGCAGGTGGTGGGCCAACAGCACGGGCTGGGCATGCTGCATGTGGGTGCGACCGGGCATTGCCGCATCGGGGTGGGCCTGCGCCTGCGCCGACAGCGCCTCGACGAGGTCACACAGGCCCGCCGCGACGTCCCGAGCGGCATCGCGCAGGTACATCCGCAGCAGCGTCGCGATCTGGTCGTTGCGGCTGCGGCCGGCCCGCAGCCTCCCGCCGAGGTCGGCGCCCACCTCGGCGATCAGGGCTCGCTCCAGCGCCGAGTGCACGTCCTCGTCGCCCGCGTCAGGAACCAGCTCACCGGCGGTCACCGCGGCGGCGAGGGTCTGCAGGCCCGCCAACAAGCCGCTCAGCTGCTCGGCGGTCAGCAGGCGGCTGCGGTGCAGCACCCGGGCGTGCGCGGCGGAGGCCCGCAGATCGTAGGGCGCGAGCACCCAGTCCACGTCGGTCGAGACGCCGAGCGCGTGCAGCGCCGCCGCCGGCCCGGCACCGAACCGGCCGCCCCACAGGGTGCTCACACCGCCTCCGCTCTGCCCGGTCGTGGTGCCGTGGCCGCCGCAGAGCCTGCCAGGGCAGCCAACGCCGACGCCAGCGCCGCCCCGCCGCGGGCGTCCCGGGCGACGACGAGCATCGTGTCGTCACCGGCGATGGTCCCCAGCACGTCGGGCCGGATGGCCTGATCGAGCGCGGACGCCAGGAACTGCGCCGCACCGGGCGGCGTGCGAATGATCACCAGGTTCCCGGACGCATCGGCGGACAGCAGCAGCTCAGCACAGCGCCTGGCCAGCCTCGCGTCTCGGGTGTCCTCGTCGACGGCCGCCACCGGGGCGACGTCACCGCCCTCGCCGGGCACCGCATACACCAGGCCGTGGTCGCCGTGGCGCACCCTGACCGCGCCCAGCTCGTCGAGGTCGCGGGACAGCGTGGCCTGGGTGACCTCGAAACCGTCCCGCGCCAGGACCTCGGCGAGTTGCGCCTGGCTGCGGACGGCGGTCCGGGTCACCGCCCGGATGACGGCGGCCTGCCGGGCCGCCTTGCTCCGGACGCCGCCACCAGCGGTGGCCCTGCTTCCTCCCTCAGGCGTCATGACCGCTCCAGCAGCCACACCAGCAACGCCTTCTGCGCGTGCAGTCGATTCTCGGCCTCGTCCCACACGGCACTGTGCGGGCCGTCGATCACCTCGGCGGCGATCTCCTTTCCCCGATAGGCGGGCAGGCAATGCAGCACGGTCACGTCCGGCGACGCCGCCGCCACCAGGTCCGGCGTGAGGGCGAAGGACACGAACGGTCGCTCGCGTTGCGCCGCCTCGGCCTCCTGCCCCATCGACACCCAGGCATCGGTGGCCACCACGTCGGCCCCGGCGACGGCCGCCCGTGCCTCGGACATCACCTCGATCGATCCACCGGTGACGGCGGCACGCGCCGTGGCGGCCGCCACCGCCCATTCCGCCGGCGCGTAACCGACCGGTGCGCCGATCCGGACGTGCATGCCGGCGGTAGCCCCGGCCAGCAGGTATGAATGCGCCATGTTGTTCGCGCCGTCACCGAGGTACGCCAGCGTCAGCCCGGCCAGGCGGCCGTGACGTTCCCTGACGGTCTGCAGGTCGGCGAGCAACTGGCACGGGTGGGTGTCGTCGGTCAGGGCGTTGACGACGGGCACCCGACTGGCGGCCGCCATTCGGCGGATGCGCTCGTGCTCGCCGGTGCGCCAGACGATCGCGGCGCATTGCCGCTCGAGCACTCGAACGGTGTCCTCGACGGGTTCACCCCTGCCCAGCTGCGATCCGGCGGCATCGATGACGAGCGGATAGCCGCCCAGCTGGGTGATGCCGACGCTGAAGGACACCCGGGTCCGGGTGCTCGGCTTGTCGAAGATCACCGCCACCGCCCTCGGGCCCGCCAGCGGCCGGCGCGAGAACGGGTCGGCCTTGAGCGCGTCGGCGAGGTCGAGCACCTCGATCAGCTCGTCCGGGGCCAGGTCGTCGTCGCGCAGGAAGTGGCGCGGTGTCACGTCGGGTCCTCCGCGGCGGTGGCGAGGATGGCGGGTATCGCATGGACGAACTGCCCCGCCTGCTCCGGGCTGAGGATCAGGGGCGGGGCCAGCCGGATGGCGTCCGGCGCGACGGCGTTGACGATGTAGCCGGCGCCCAGCGCGGCGCGCGACGCAGCCGAGGCGACCGCGCGGGTCAGCACCACGGCGCGCAGCAGGCCCTCGCCGCGCACGTCGGCGACCAGCGGGTGGTCCAGACCGCGGATGCCCTGGTCGAGCTGACGTCCGACGCTCATGGCGTTGCCAAGCAGGTCCTCGGTGGCGATGACGTGCAGCGTGGCCAGTGCCGCGGCGGCGGCCACCGGGTTCCCGCCGAACGTGCTGCCGTGCGCCCCGGTGCCCAGCAGGCCCGAGACCGCCGAGCCGTAGGTGATGGTGGCACCGATCGGGATCCCGCCACCCAGGCCCTTGGCAAGGGTGACGACATCGGGTCGCATCTCGGGGTCGGCGGCGATCGCCTCGCCGAGGTGGTGCGGGGCCTGGTGGGCGAGCCAGTGACCGGTGCGGCCCATGCCGGACTGCACCTCGTCCAGGACGAGCAGCGTGCCGCGCTCGCGGGTCGCCCGCCGGGCCGCGGCCAGGTAACCGGGCGGGGCCGGCAGCACACCGGCCTCCCCCTGCACCGGTTCGAGCACGACGGCCCCGACATCGGGTTCGCCAGTGCGGTCCAGCGCCGCCAGCAGCGCGCCGAGGTCGCCGAAGGGCACGTGCTCGACCCCTCTCGGCAGCGGCTCGAAGGGCGTCCGATAGGCGGCCTTGTGGGTCAGTGCGAGCGCACCCATGGTGCGGCCGTGGAAGCCCCCCTCGGCGGCGATGATCCGGGGTCGCGACGTGCGGCGGGCGATCTTGAACGCGGCCTCGTTGGCCTCGGCGCCGGAGTTGCAGAAGAACACCCGGCCCTCAGGCCCGGCCCCGCTGACCTCCAGCAGTCGCTCTGCCAGCATGATCTGCACCGGGTGGGCGACCAGATTGGAGACGTGGCCCAGCGTGGCCAGCTGGGTGGACACCGCGGAGACCAGCAGCGGGTGCGCGTGCCCCAGCGCGGTGGTGGCGATGCCTGCCAGCAGGTCCAGGTAACGGGTGCCGTCGGCGTCCCACACCCAGGCGCCCTGGCCGCGCACCATCACCCGTGACGGCCGCGCGTAGGTGCCCGTCAGCGAGTCCGAGTGCCGGGCCAGCCAGTCGTGCGTGCTGCTGGTCGTGCTGCTGGTCGTCCTGCTAGTCGTGCTCGGTACTCCGCTGGTTTCGGTGCCGTTGGTCGCTGTCGTGCGCGGGGTGCCCGCAGTGCCCGGGGTGACCTCGCCGGCGCTCACGGCAGCACCTGGGTGCCGATGCCGGCGTCGGTGAAGACCTCCAGCAGCATGCTGTGCGGACGGCGCCCGTCGATGATGTGCGCCTTGCCGACCCCGCCTCGCACCGCCGCCAGGCATGCGGTCATCTTCGGGATCATGCCGCTGGCCAGGCTCGGCAGCAGTCCGGACAGTTCGGCCGCGGTGATCTCCGACGCCAGCGTCGTGGTGTCCGGCCAGGACCGGTACAGACCCTCGACATCGGTGAGCACCACCAGCTTCTCGGCCTGCAGCGCGACTGCCAGGGCGGCCGCAGCCGTGTCGGCGTTGACGTTGAGCACGCTGCCGGTCGGCACGCCTGCCGCGTCCACCTCGGGGGCGACGCTGGAGACCACCGGCACCCGGCCGGCGGCCAGCAGGTCCGCCACCGGCGCCGGGTCGGTCGCGACGACCTGCCCCACCAGCCCGACGTCGACGGGCAGGCCGTCGACGATGGCCGGGGTCCGGGTCGCGGTGAACAGCCCGCCATCCTCGCCCGACATGCCGACCGCGTAGGGCCCGTGTGCGTTGATCAGGCCGACCAGCTCGCGTCCCACCTGGCCCGTCAGCACCATGCGAACGACGTCCATCGCCTCGGGCGTGGTCACCCGCAGCCCGCCCCGGAACTGCGTCGCGATCCCGAGCCGGTCGAGCATGGCGCTGATCTGCGGCCCCCCGCCGTGCACCACGACCGGCCGCAGGCCGACCAGGCGCATGAAGACGATGTCCGCGGCGAAGGCTGCCCGGAGCGTGTCGTCGGTCATGGCATTGCCGCCGTACTTGACGACGACGAGGGCGTCGCGGAAGCGCTGCAGCCATGGCAGTGCCTCGATGAGGATCGCGGCCTTCTCGTCGGCCCGGTCGTCGATCGTGCTCACGTGCTGTACGCCGAGTTCTCATGGACGTAAGCCGTGGTCAGGTCGGTGGTCCACACCGTGGCGCCCGCCGTTCCCGCGTGCAGGTCGATGGTCACGGTGACGTGGCGGTCCGACAGGTCCACCAGTGACCGTGGCTCGCCCGGTTGACCATGGCGGCAGATCCAGACGCCGTTCATCGCGACGTCGATCTCCGCGGGAACGAAGGCCGCCCGAGTCGTCCCGACCGCTGCGAGGATCCGGCCCCAGTTGGGGTCGCCGCCGAAGACCGCGCACTTGAACAGATTGCTCCGCGAGACCGCCCGGGCCACGTCGACCGCTTCGTCCTCGGTGGCCGCGTGCCGGACCTCGATGGCGATGGTGTGCTCCGCGCCCTCGGCGTCACCGAGCAGTTGCCGCGCCAGATCGACGCACACCGCACTCAACGCCGCGCCGAACTCCTCGGGGTCTGGCCGGACCCCCGAAGCGCCGGAGGCCAGCAGCGCGACGGTGTCGTTGGTCGACATGCAGCCGTCGGTGTCCAACCGGTCGAAGGTCATCCGGGTGGCGGCCCGCAGGGCACGGTCGCAGATGGCCGAGTCCACCGAGGCATCGGTGGTGAGGACGACGAGCATCGTGGCCAGTCCAGGGGCCAGCATCCCGGCGCCCTTGGCCATGCCGCCGATGCTCCAGCCCCCCGAAGCGTGATGGACGGCTTGCTTGGCGACCGTGTCGGTGGTCATGATCGCTTGCGCGGCGTGACCGCCGCCATCCGGGGCAAGGGCGTGCAGGGCAGCCTGGACCCCGTGCGCCAGCCGTGACGAGTCGAGATGTTCACCGATCAGCCCGGTCGAGCACACCACGATGTCGATCGCACCGGTCTGCGCGCCCTGGCTGGTGATGCCCGCGGCCACTTGCTCGGCGGTGGCATGGGTCAGCTGGAACCCGATGGGTCCGGTGTAGCAGTTGGCGCCCCCGGAGTTGATGACCACGGCCCGGACCCGGCCGTCGGCGCTGGCGCGCTCGCTCCACAGCACCGGGTTGGCCTTGCAGCGGTTCGAGGTGTAGACCGCCGCGGCGGCGATGCTGGGGCCGTCGTTGACGACCAGGGCGACATCGGGGCGCCCGCTGGGCTTGAGACCGGCCGTGACGCCGGCGGCACGGAACCCCGCGGGGGCGGTGACGCTCACGGGGCCAGGCCGATCGTCGTCAGCCCGGTGGCCTCGGGCAGGCCGAGGGCGATGTTCATGCACTGCACGGCCGCTCCCGCGGTTCCCTTGACGAGGTTGTCGATGGCGGCGACGACGATCACCCGGCGGGTGCGGGGGTCGACCACCACCTGCAGGTGCGCGGTGTTGGCCCCCAGGGTGTCGGCCGTGCGCGGCCAGCCGCCCTCGGGCAGAACGATCACGAAGGGCTCGTCGGCGTACGCACCGACCCAGGCGGAGCGCACCGCTGCCGGATCGGCCCGGGGCCGCAGCCGCGCCGTGCACGTGGCGAGGATGCCGCGCGGCATGGGCGCGAGGGTCGGGGTGAAGGACACCGTCACCGGCTCGCCCGCTGCCAAGCTGAGGTTCTGCTCGATCTCCGGAGTGTGGCGGTGCGTGCCGCCCACGCCGTACGCGGTCATCGACCCCATCACCTCCGCGCCATGCAGATGCGATTGTGCGAACCTGCCCGCACCCGAGGTCCCCGAGGCAGCGACCACGACGACGTCGTCCGGGTCGAGCAGCCCGGCGGCAAGCCCCGGCGCGAGGGCCAGCGACACCGCCGTGGGATAGCACCCCGGTACGGCCACTCGCCGCCGCGCCCCGGGCTCGATACCGGGCAGCCGGGTGCGCTGCGCCCTCCCGTCGTGCAACGGCAGTTCCGGCAATCCGTAGGGCCAGCTGCCACTGTGATGCCCGCCGTAGAACTCCTGCCAGGCGGCGCCGTCGGCGAGGCGGTGATCGGCTGCCAAGTCGACGACCAGCACGTCCGGCGGCAGCGCGGCAGCAATCCCGGCCGAGTGGCCGTGCGGCAGAGCCAGCACGACCACGTCATGGCCGGCGAGTGCCTCCGAGGAGGTCTCGGCGAGCACCCGATCGTGCAGGCCCACCAATTGCGGCTGGTGCTTGCCCAGCGACTCACCGGCGCGACTGCCCGCGGTCAGCGCGCCGACCTCCACGGCCGGATGCGTGAGCAGAAGCCGCAGCGCCTCGCCCCCGGCGTACCCGGTGGCTCCCGCTACTGCAACCTTATGCATCACATCGCAGAACTATACGGTCCAGCCAAGCTGTCCTTCGTCGAACCAGCCACGGACGCTATCGAGACAAATGTGCCCGCACCAACAGGCCGTCCTCCCGGTAGCCCAGACGGCGGCTGACGCGCCCGCCGGCGCCGCGTCGGTCCGGGCGCCACTCGCCCACCACTCGTACGGCGCACCTCAGGCCGTGCGCAGGACGG
>CAZEYA010000136.1:0-10140 GCA_964516515.1 uncultured Kineosporiaceae bacterium
ACCGGCTGGTCGATCAAGAAGTTCGTCCGCACCGCCCGCCGCTACCGCACCATCAGCATCAGCACCGGCAAGCACGAGCTGACCGCCGAAAACCCACTGCCCCCGAATCTGCGGGACGCCCTCTCCATGATCAACTGAACGACGGGGTGCGCACTAAAATTGAGCAAAGTCAGGTTCAGTGCCGCCGGCGGTGAGTCAACGCTGTGCGACGGGCGCGCGCTCCTCCGGGCGTTGGCGCCGACGGACCGGGCCATACTCGAGGACGCCGTCATCGTCTGGGAGCACGAGGCCCCGGTGGCCGAGGTCGAGGAGCAGACCCAGCGTCCGTTGCAGGAGTTTTTAGCCGCCTGCGACGGGCACGTCGACTGTCAGGTCTCCGTCAAGCAGGACGTCGTGCGGGTGCGTTACGCCGCACCCGCGGTCCGGCGTACGCGCTTCGATGGGGACCAGGCACTAGCCAACAACCTGATCCCGATCTGGCAGGCGGGAGTCCTGGGCTCGGCCTGCGCGGGCCTCGACGCCGCCGTGGTCGAGCGCATGTCACGTGCCACTCCCGACGCCACGGTCCGGTACCGCCGGCGCGACGGCGACGTGGTGGTCATCGACAACACGCGGGTAATGCACGGGCGGACCGCATTCTCCTCCGGGACCCGGCGCATCCTGGTCCGCATGATGGCCGCGTGACGTCGGGCGCTCCCCGGGTACTGGTCGTTGGTGCCGCAGGCCAGGTCGGGCGTGCAGTGGTCGGCCGTCTCTCGACGACGCACGACGTGGTGGGGACGACGCACCGACGCGCCGCAACGGCAGCGGCTTTGATGCCAGCCGCGGTCGACCAGGACGGGTGGGACCGACTTGTGGACCAGGTCAGGCCTGACGTCATCGTCGTCGCGGCGGCCCTTACCGACGTCGACGCCTGCGAGCGCGATCCCGTCCGCTCGAGAGCGGTCAACGTC
This sequence comes from uncultured Kineosporiaceae bacterium, assembly GCA_964516515.1. Lineage (GTDB taxonomy): Bacteria > Actinomycetota > Actinomycetes > Actinomycetales > JBBAYJ01 > JANNOG01. The sequence continues at coordinate 954 of CAZEYA010000136.1, forward strand.
GACCTGGTCGGGCAGGTCGCGCACGCCGCCGCGACGTACGGCGCGCACGTCATCCACCTGTCCACCGACTACGTCTTCAACGGCCGGGAGGGGGGCCCTACCGGGAGGAGGCATCGACGGGTCCCGTCAACGTCTACGGCATGCACAAGGTCGACGGCGAGCGGTTGGTCCTCGACGCCGGAGGCACCGTCCTGCGCACCAGCATGGTGTACGGCGCGGGCCGGGAGGGTGCCGTCGACCAGATCGCCCATCTGCTCCGTCAGGGGAACCTCGAGGTGTCGCAGACGCATCTCACGACGCCGACCTGGGCGGACGACCTCGCCTGGTTGGTGGAGCGGGTCGCCGAGACGCGCACCTCGGGCATCGTGCACGCTGCCGGGCCTCAGACCTGGACCCGGTTCGACGTGGCACGGCTCGTGGCCGAGACGGTGGGCCTCCCCGAGGACCGCGTCCGCCCGGCGCCGGCGGCGGCAAACCCCGCGCGCGCTTCCCGGCCCGAGCGCTGTGGTCTCGTGGTCGACCGGGCCCGGGAGTGGTTCAGCTACGACCCCACTCCCCTGCCGGAGAGTCTGGCCCGACACTTCGCGCGACGTGGCTGACCGACCGGCGACCCGCGCCCGGGCTCTGGTCGCCGCGGCCGTCGCGCGGTGCCCGGACGACTCGGCGGTCGCCGTCCAGGAAGGCCCCGTAGGCGATGTACCGCACGAGCTGGGCGACGTCGAGGTCGCGCGGATGCGCTCGGCCGTCGGCAGGCGTCGCCGGGAGTTCCACACCGGCTGACCGAGCCCCTGCCCGACGGGCTCGACGTCGTCGTCGCGGGACCTGAAGAGCTGCCTGGACGGCTGCCCTGTCGCCGAAGGTGTGTCCGGACCGGTTGGCCTTCTGCGCCAGAGAGGGCCTGTTCAAAGCCTGTGCCCGATTCCGGGTCAGTGACTCGACCTCGGCGACGTCCGGCCGTCCTACGGCGCGCCCGTGAAGCACCTGGGTCGCCCGTGGCGGACACGGTCTCGTCCGGTTCGACTGAACGAGGACCCAGTCCGCCCGGGGACGGGCTACTGGTCACGGATCTGGTCGTCCGCGCCTGACTCAAACGAAACGCAGGCTCGCCCCAACCGCGGCTGTAAGCGCGGCGATGGCGGCCTCGCGTCGGGCAGCGATGTCGTCGCTAGAGAACGTCCGCTCGGTTGGGGTGAGGGTCACCCTCAGCGAAAGAGACTTCTGTCCCTCTGGCACCCAGGTGGCGCGGTAGTCGCCGAGGTATTCGACCGCGGTGACGTCCTGGAGTCCCAGCACCGCCGACTCCACGTTCGCCCAGGCGGTCGGCGCCTCGACGAGCACCGACAGGTCGAACCGCGAGTTGGGGAGCTCAGGGACCGAGACGAAGCCGTTGTCGCGCGACTCGTGGACCCTCAGCCCGGCCACCCGAACCGTGAGGTAGCCGACCTGCACACCGGGGGGCACGTCCAAAGCCCGCAGTACGCGCGGTCGCACCAGCGCCATTGCCCCGACCGGTGCCCCGTCGGCCACCAGCCCGACCCGGGCGGAGTGATCGGCCCAGGACTCGGTGCAGTCGCCACCGAGTTCCAGCGAAACCACCCGGCCGTGCTCCTTGACCGCCGCCACGACCGAGCGGAGCCACCGGAAGGCCCGCTCGCCGTCCTGGTCGACGATGACCACCCCGAGCTCGAGCTCCTGGCCGCAGACGGAGCCGTCCGGCTCGCGCTGCGAAAGGTCGGTTGCTTGGAAGACGGTACCGAGCTCGGCCAGGCCGAACGCCGAGGTGTGCCGCAGGTTGAGGGCGACCGACTCGAGCAGGTTCGGAAGCAGCGACGGGCGCAGGTGGGAGCGGTCCGGGGAAGGCGCGCCCTCGAAAGCGACGGTGTCCTCGACCTCGAACCCACAGGCCAACAGGCCGGCGTCCCTGCTCCAGGGGTAGGTCACCACCTCCTGCAGCCCGCCGCGGACCGTGACGCTCTCGCGGATCAGTCGTTCGACGGACAGCCGGCGCAACGAGCGGACCGGACGCAGCGTCACCGAGACGTCGGCGATAGGGAGCCGGTCGTAACCGTGAATCCGGGCGACCTCCTGGAGGATGTCCTGCGGCAGGCCGATGTCTCCGGTCGAGCGCCAGGTCGGTGAGACCGTGCGCACCGCGTTCTCGTCGAGGTCGACCTCGAAGCCGAGCCGCTGCAGGGTTCCCACGATCTCCTCGTCGGGCAGTCGCTCCCCGATGCGGGTGGCCAGGAAAGCCCGCGTGGTCGTGACCGTGGTCGGCTGGGTAGGTTTCAGCGTGACGTCCTGGACGCCGTGGACGACGACGTCGGGTACCGCGCGCCGCAGCAGGGAGAGGAATACACCGATGGCCTGGTCGACGCGCTGGGTGTCGAGCGCCTTCTCGTAGCGGGCGGAGGCCTCGGTCCGCACGCCGACCCGCTGGGAGGACCTGCGCACGACCATGGCCGGGAACGCCGCGACCTCGAGGAGGCCATGCACCGTGGCGGGGCGCACACCGGAGGCCCGGCCGCCCATCACGCCGGCCAGTCCCACGGTGCGCTCGCGGTCGTGGACGACCGGGAGTCCTCGGGTGTCGACCTGGGCGCCCGACAGCAGCCCGTAGGACTCCTCGTCGCCTTCGACCACGCCGAGCGGAGGCACGAGGCCGTCGCGGTCGTAGACGTGGTTCGGCTGGCCGGTCGCGAGCATCACGTAGTTGCTCAGGTCGACCAGGAACAGCCCGACGTACTCGCCCAAGCACCGAAGCCTGGTCTCCATCCAGCCCGGCGTCTCGACCGGATGCGGGAGGTCGAACGAGAGCGCCGCGAACCGCTGGCACAGCGCCTGGTCGGCGACTTCAACCAGGCCAGTGATGGCGGCCGGCAGCTCTCCGAGTTCGGCCGGACGGTAGTCGAGCTGATAGATGGCGGCCACCTCACGGGCCATTCCGGCGTGACCCCACAGGTCGGGACGGTTGGTCAGCGACTTGTTGTCGATGTCGAGCACCACGTCACCGTCGACCTCCTCGGCATGCTCTACCTCGACGGTCCTGAGTGTGACGTCGTGGGAGAGACGACGCGTATCGAGGTCGGCGGGGAGGGTGACGTAGTCGGCCCCGTCAACGACACTCCCTGCGCTTTCGCGGCGGCGAGGAGCTGGTCGGCGACACCGTCCGGCACCACCACGTCATCACCCGGCAGTGCCAGCTTTCGTGCCGCCATTGTCACAGTCGGTGTGCTCATGCGTGATCATCTCCAGCCCACGGCCTCAAGCCGCGGAGGTCACGCCGACCCCACCCACGAAATTCCTGACAGACCCGCTGGTGCGGGTGTACCAGCAGGACTCCCAGGACGTCGACGCCGACCTGGCACTGCTGACCTTCGGCGGGATGCAAGTCGAGCCCGTAACCGAGGACCATGCGGTGCTCGCGGGCCTGTTGCGGGCCCGGCACTACTCCTTCGGCCGGTCGCCGGTCATCCTCGCCGACTGCACAGCCGCGTCGGTGGCGCTGCTCACCGACCTGCCACTGGCCACCACCGACCCCCATCTGCTGGTGCTGATGGCGGCCGAAGGCGGTTACACCTCCGTGGCCGAGGCCATCACGCAATAGCTGGAGGTCGCGGACCCTCGAAGTGACGACGCGCGAGATGCGAGGACCTCGTCCGTCTTTACATCGTTCCGACCCTCGGTCACGACCGAGCCGGCCGCCTGGACGTCGAGCTGTCGGAGCGCTTCTACGCCCGCCTCCAGCGGTGCGGCTTCGGATGCGCCGTCCGCTGGCGCCGTGCGGCGGACTTTGGATGCTGGCTCTCGTACATATGGTTCTGCAGCCGGGCAAGCAGCCGCTCGGCCTCGCTCTTCGTGGCCGTGACCTTCCGGCGCTTGCCAGTCAGGGGGTCGGTGCGCGCGTGCACGACAGCCCGGAACCGGCGGGATGGGAGCTGCTCCACGGACCCACGACGCTTCAGCTGGCCAGCCATAGAACCAGCGCCAATAGCCGTGGCCCCACGTTTGGTGCCACGACGGACACCTTGGCCTGGTGTCGGTTGTGAATGTCCTGGTCAGACTGGGTGCGCCCGGCAGGAGTCGAACCTGCGCCTTCCGCCTGCGGAGGCTGGGCGTTCGAGTTCACACATGCCCCAGGGCCCCGGCAAAGTCGCGTTCCTGCAGGTCGAGGACGTGTTTGGTCCTTGAACCACGTCCTCCGCAGCCCGTCTGCGCCTACAGATGCAGGCGAAGGAGCGGCGTTCGGTGCCTGATCCCCTCAGCTGAGCGCGTCTCCGATCGTCGAGCACCCAGGTGAACACGCAGGTCACAGGCACATATGGCGACTTTGCCGGGGCCCTGACACATGCCCCACCGGGGGGCTCGTTCATTGTGCCTTGGATTGCACTTTTCGTCCCGTTTGGGTCTTGCGTGTCGGTTCGAGCCGTGCAATGATAGCGCTTGCACAAGCATACGTCCTCCACTTGCGTGGATCAAGGAAGATCCTCGGACCTTCAGTTGACATTCTCTTGAACGCTGCTCTCCTGCAGGCGCGCCGCAGCCCGTCATGGCCTCATGACGGGCGTTACGGCGGTGCAAGATACTTGACGTCTACGAAGGAGTATGCATGCGTCAGAAATGGAACGCCCCGTCGTGGTTCAAGCTGGGTTGTGCCACGGTGATGGGTCTGGCCTTAGTGGTGGGCATGGCCGCGCCACCCGGCACCGCCGTCGACACCCCTGGCGATTCTCCTCCATACGAGCCGAACCTCCCGCCCGAGGTCCCCCAGAGGGGGACTTGGGACACCACCACATTCACCAACGGGGGCGACAGGTGCGGGCCGGCGGAGATCGTCGAATTCTCGTACCTGGCTATGACCGGGGGTAAGATGGTTCTCACCAACATAGTCCCGGGAGGGGAAACCCCGTGGGGGACACCTGGGTCCCCTATATGGCAGTACGACTACTACTCCTGGAGCGTCACAGACCCTGGGTGGAAGCTGGTGCGCTCGGACCAGGCGTCTAGCCCCCGGAGTGGAACCTTCTGCTCGGGCGCCCCCGACCCCCGCACGCCCCAGCCCTCTGATCCTGCGCCCACTGTTCCTGCGCCTACGGAGCCAGCTCCTCAACCCTCTCCTGCGCCCAGTTCGGACCCGCCGCCCCCGCCCGGGTACGACTGCGGGAGCAACGGCACGCTGAGTGCAGCAGACGCACAGGCGCTCATCGGCGGTGGCCTAGTCCCCGAAAGCGATCCCTGCTCCCTACAGGCAGAGCTCTTCGCTGCCACTGCGGAGTTCGCCGCCGGTGGTCCTGCGCCTACGTTACCTTTCGGTATTCTTACGGACAGCCAGGGAAATACTTGGAACGTGGTGGAGCAGCAAGAGGTGCGGACGACGCTGAACCGTACCTCAAATTGCTATCTTCTCGTCGGGTACTTCCCCATAAATGTCGGGGCCAGGCAGAGTGGAAACAAGATCAAAATAGAGCAACGCATCTGTAAGAGTTACGACGCGTTCTTCTCGTTGACGTGGGTGCTGACCGATGGCCGCCTCAACGAGCAGACTCGGACATGGGGCTCGCCACCTCGCCCGACTGTGAGCATAGAATCCAATGAGGTGCTCGTGGGGATTACTCAAGGCGGCCCGGGTGGCACCGGGCTCTTGAATGCCGCTCTGGCGCCCCATGCCGGAGAGTCCGACGCTGCCTGGGAAGTACAGTTCCAGGTCATCGTTCATGTCGGTCTTGGCATTCCGGGGTCTCAAGGAGGCTTCATCGGCTTTCAGAAGTCCCTCCAGCGGACTTACCGCCTGACCGTCGACGATCTGCGTAGCCCCTGACAGTGGACCTGAGAGTGGATGTGGTCCCGCGCGCAGTCACGATCGGTGTCAGGGGGCGCTGCCCTGTCCATTCGGATCGACCCGCGACAGCCACGCATCGCCCATCGCTCTGACCGCTCGTCGTCCACGACCCGTTCCCGCCATGGAAGGCGACCAACCAGGCCCGGCGCCCGCCCCGCACCCAGCGGGGCGGGCGCCGCTTTACCTCTCCGTGGCAACCACACCGTCATGTCCCCGCGGGCCGAGCCTGGGAGACTGACGCCGTGACCGACAGCGAGCAGGTCCTGGCCGGCGCGTGGGGCGAGGCCGTTATCGACCTCGACGCCATCGCGGCCAACGCCGCGGCCCTGGTGGACCGCGCGGCCGGGGCCGAGGTGATGGCGGTTGTCAAGGCGGACGCCTACGGCCACGGGCTTGTGCCCAGCGCCCGCGCCGCGCTCGCCGGTGGGGCCCGCTGGCTCGGTGTCGCCCAGCTCGACGAGGCGATGGCGCTGCGTGCCGCGGGTGTCACGGCGCCGGTGCTGACCTGGCTGTTCCCGCCCGGAGCCGACCTGGCGACCGCGCTGGGGCAGCAGGTGACGATCGGCGTCAGTAGCCCCTGGGCGCTGGACGAGGTCGCCGCCGCCGCGATGCAGACCGGGCAGGTCGCCGACATCCACCTCAAGGTCGACACCGGGCTGTCACGAAACGGCGTGAGCGTCGAGGACTGGCCGGCGCTCGCCGCGGCAGCCGCCGCTTACTCCCGCGACGGCCTACTGGGGGTTGGCGGCATCTTCAGCCACCTGGCGCTGGCCGACGACCCGACCCACCGGACAGTCGATGCGCAGGCGAGGGTTTTCGCGCAGGCGCTGGAGCTCGGCGAGCGGGCGGGGTTGCGCCCGGCCTACCGCCACCTGGCCAACTCCGCCGCCACCCTGACCCGCTCAGATCTGCATTTCGACTTGGTTCGGCCCGGGCTCGCGGTCTACGGGCTGTCACCGGTACCGGACCTCATGACCCCGGCGGCCGCCGGACTGGTCCCCGCCATGACGCTGCGTGGCCGGCTTGCCCTGGTCAAACCGATCCCGGCGGGGTCCGGGGTCTCCTACGACCACGAGTACGTCACCGAGCGGGACACCGTTGTCGCCCTGGTGCCGCTCGGTTATGCCGACGGGCTGCCCCGCTCCGCCGGGGGGCGCGGTCCGCTGCTCGTCCGCACCGTCTCCGGCGACCGGCGGGCCACGGTCGCCGGTCGGGTCTGCATGGACCAGGTGATCGTCGATCTCGGTCCCGATGCCGTGGCGGCCGCCGGCGACGAGGTGATCGTCTGGGGGCCGGGCACCGGGGGCGAACCCACAGCGCAGGAGTGGGCGCTGGCGGCGGGCACCATCTCCTACGAGATCGTCACCCGGCTCGGCGTGAGGCTCCCCCGCCGTCACGCGGGGACCGCGGGGCGAGTGGCTGGGGCCCAGCAGGCCGACCTGCTGCTCGCCGACCTGCGGTGAGCGGTGTCGCGGCTCGTTTCGTGACCACCGACGCGGCTGCCGTCCTGCTCTGGTCGGGCCGCTGCGACGCACCGCAGGACACCCGGGCTGTCGGGGCTGCGCTGGCCGCAGTGCTGGAAGCCGGCGGCGTGCTGGTGCTGAGCGGGCGGCTGGGCGCGGGCAAGACCACGCTGGTGAAGGGGCTGGCGGCAGGGCTCGGCGTTGCTGCCGATGTCACCTCGCCGACCTTCGTGCTGGCCCGTGAGCTGCGAGGCGGGCGGCTGCCGCTGATCCACGTCGACGCCTACCGGCTGGGTTCGGCCTGGGAACTGGACGACCTGGAGCTCGACACCGATCTGGCCGACGCCGTTGTCGCGGTGGAATGGGGCGACGGCCTGGCCGAACGGCTGTCGGCGCACCGCGTGGAGGTGCGGCTGGATCGCAGCGCCGCAGACGACACGCGGTCGATCGACGTCCGAGGCGTGGGCGCGCGGTGGGCGCGCGTCTCCCCGCTCGCGGTGGCCGCGCAGCGGGGCCCGCGCTGATGCTCGTCCTGGCACTGGACACCGCCAGCCCCATTACATCCGTCGCCGTCCTCGAGTACGCCCGCGGGCAACCGGCGCCGGGTTCGGCTCCTGCGGCGACCGGTGCGGTCGGGTACGAGGTGTGCTCCGGCGTCGATATCGCCGACTCCCGCCGGCCTGCCGAACACCTCGCCCCCGCGATCGAGCGCGCGCTGGACCGGGCCGGCGTGACGATGCGGGACGTGGAACTCGTCGGGGTGGGTGTCGGGCCGGGACCGTTCACCGGGCTTCGCGCCGGGCTGGTCAGCGCGCGGGTGCTCGGCAGCGTGCTCCGCGTGCCGGTCATCGGCATGGTGAGCCTGGACGCGATCGCACTCGCCGTGTGCGGCGACGTGCCGGTCGACGTCCTGGTCGCCACGGACGCCCGTCGCCGCGAGGTGTACGGGCTACGCCGACGGCCGGCGGGTGCAGGGCCCGGCGGTGTCGTCACCCGGCGACGTGGAGCGGGCGGGGCGGCCCGTCGTCGGCCGCGGCGCGGCGCTCTACCCCGACATCCTCGGTGCTCCGGTCGCTGACCTGCTCGATCCGCCGGCCTGGGCGATCGGGGTGCTCGCCGCCCGGGGCTATGACGTCGGTGACCCGATGCCGCCGGACCCGCTGTACCTGCGCCGTCCCGACGTCGCGGCACCGGCACTGCGAAAGCGGGTGCTGGCGCCATGACGCAGGCCGTCGGGGCCGCGGGCGGGATCGACATCGAGCTGCGGCCGATGCGGTGGTGGGACCTGGACCTGGTGCTGGCCATCGAGCAGGCCTCGTTCCCGTTCGACGCGTGGACGCCTGAGACGTTCTGGTCGGAGCTGGCGGAGCGCGAGTCCCGCCGCTACCTGGTGGCGCACGCTCCGGCGTCCGGCGGTGTCCTGGGTTACGTCGGGATCAGTGCCGTCGCCGGTGAGGCAGACGTCCAGACCATCGCCACCGCACCGGCCGCCCGCGGCCTCGGGGTAGGCCGTGTGCTCCTGCGGTCGGGACTCGCCGAGGCGGTGGCCGCCGGCGCCCGGTGGATTCATCTGGAGGTCAGGGCCGACAACGTCGCCGCGCTCGCGCTGTACGCCGCCGCCGGGTGGGCCGGCGCAGGGGCTACTTCCACGACCCGGGCGGTGCCAGGGTCGACGCACTCATGATGACCCTCGACGTCACCCAGACCGGGCGGCTGCAGCGGCGCCGGACGCTGTCGTGAGCGCGGTCGCCACGCCGGGGACGTCCGCGCCGCTCGTCCTGGGGATCGAGACCTCGTGTGACGAGACCGGGGTCGGCCTGGTGCGCGGTTCGGTGCTGCTCGCCGACGCGCTCGCCAGCTCGGTCGAGGAACACGCACGGTTCGGCGG
>CAZEYA010000137.1:0-10092 GCA_964516515.1 uncultured Kineosporiaceae bacterium
GGAGCCTGGGACTGGAGTTCTTCGACGAGCTCGCGGTGATGGTCGACACCTTCCGGCCCCTGGAACTGGGCGAGGGCGGAAGGGCCAGCGACGACGGCGAATACGCCTGGACGTGGGCTGGTCGCAGGGCTGACCCGTCGTGACAGCAGCTGATGTGCTGGTGTCAGGGTTGTTCGACGACGCCTCGATGTTTCCCCCTGCCACCCTCCCGATTGAGACGGCCTTGCAGGCGCACCGTGATCACAAGGCGTCGTCACACGCCGACGTCGTGGGTGCCTTCATTGTGAGTCCGTCGCGCCTGTGCGAAGTCCCGGCCGGCTTCGAGGTGGCCGTCTCGGGTCAGGCCGACGACATCGGTAGGGCGCTCGCAGGTGACCACCAGGCGACTGTGGTCGCCGTTGAGGCTGCCGGGCCGGTAACCGACGTATTGGACCTGATGACAGTGGACCTGCTGACGGGTCGCCTCGGATATGCCGAGATCGAGGTGCGTCGCGATCCCGCTGAGGTCCTCGCCGATCTCGATGCACTCGTGGGCCGATCCGTGCTCGCGAAGTTCCGCACGGGCGGCACCACCAATTCGGCGTTCCCGACGGAAGCGGAGCTTGCCGTCGCGATCCACGGCTGTGCGCGGCGAGGCCTGGCATTCAAATTCACCGCGGGCCTGCATGATCCGGCCCGCCATCGAGATCCGGCGACGGGGTTCGAACACCACGGCCTGCTGAACGTCATTCTCGCCACCGACCTCGCTGATCGGGTTGCTTCGGTCGACGAGGTCGGTGCCGCCCTTGGACAGCGGGACGAGCAGGGTCTGTCGGAGATCATCAGGGACATGTCCCCGGAACGCTTGCGCAGAGTCCGTGGCACGTTCGTCTGCGTCGGCACGTGCAGCATCGACGAGTGCCTGGCCGGGTTGGCTAGGGTCGGCGTCTGGCCACCGAGTCCATGACCTGGGCACTGCTGCCGTACGGGAGCTTCACCACTGCGGATGACCCGGATCGGCGACGCGTCGGGGTTCGCCTTGACGGGCCGCGGGCCGGTCGGGTTCTCGATCTCACAGCCGCGTCCCGACTGCTCGCGCCCGAGCACGCCGCGTTGTTCTCCGGCGGGACGCTCGACCACTTTCTGGCCGGCGGCCCGGCCTCGTGGCGGGCGGTCCGTGAGGTCTTGCTCGGCGCGTGGGACGAAGTGGGCGATGACGTGACCGTGGCGAATGCCGACGTCGCGCTGCAGCTGCCCTTCGCAGTGGGCGATTACGTCGACTTCTACGCCTCCGAACATCACGCGACCAACCTGGGTCGTCTGTTCCGGCCTGGCGGTGATCCCCTGACGCCCAACTGGAAGCACCTCCCGATCGGTTATCACGGCCGTTCGGGCACCGTCGTGGTCTCTGGTACACCGATCACGCGTCCGGCCGGTCAGCTCCGGTCATCCGATGGAGATGTCTCCGTGGCGCCCACCGACCGACTCGACATCGAGGCTGAGATCGGCTTCATTGTCGGTGGTCACAGTGAACTCGGACGGCCGATCCCCGTCTCCGACTTCGCCGACCATGTGTTCGGCCTATGTCTGGTCAACGACTGGTCGGCGCGCGACATCCAGGCCTGGGAGTACGTGCCGCTGGGTCCCTTCCTCGGGAAGTCGTTCGCCACCTCGGTGTCACCGTGGGTCACCCCGCTCGGCGCCCTCGCGCACGCCCGGCTCGCTCCGCCACCCCGTGATCCTGCAGTCCAGGCCTACCTGGACGACGCCGCTCACCCCTGGGGCTTCGATATCACCCTCGAGGTGCGGCTGAACGGCGAGACCATCTCGCGCCCACCCCTGGCGAGCATGTACTGGACCGGGGCTCAGATGCTCGCCCACATGACCCTGAACGGTGCCTCGACCCGATCGGGGGACCTGTTCGCCTCGGGCACCGTCAGCGGCCCCGATCCGCATCAGTGGGGCTCTCTGATCGAACTCACCCACGGTGGTCGCGCTCCACTGACGCTCGACGACGGCTCCGCCCGAACTTTCCTCGCCGACGGGGACGAGGTCATCATCTCCGCGACGGTTCCGACACCTGACGGCAACGGCGCGGCGTCACTCGGTGAGGTGCGGGGCACGATTATCGGCCGGTGAAACCCTCGTGCCGGTGAGCAACGACTGCGTTGCTTGCCTCGTCAAGGCCCAGACAGAGCTCGCGAAGCGCGAGCGTATGGGGCCCGAGCCAATCCGCCTACTCAGCCGTTGGTGAGAACTGATCGGCCCCTCACAGGAACTGGCGTCCGCTCTCACAGCGGGGTCACATCTTCGCCGTATGTCCTGAGGCCATGACGATCACCCACGAGCCCGTCGCCGCTCGAGTGGAACCGGGGCCGCGGCTGGCCGCCCGGCCGCCGGGGCGTCTATCTCGAGACGTCGCGGGCGCATTCACCTGGCTGACGACGCTCGCGGTCCTCGCGCTCTGGGTGGCGGCCGGAGGCGCGCAACAGCTGGTCAGCGGCGACGCGGGCGCGGCTCTCACCGAGGCCGGGCGCCTGGCCGGCCTGCTGGGGGCCGAACTCCTGCTGGTCCAGGTGCTGCTGATGGCCCGCATCCCGTTCGTCGAGCAGGCCTACGGCCAGGACGAGCTGACCCGGCGCCACCGCGTCGTCGGGTTCACATCGTTCTGGCTGATGATCGGGCACATCGTCCTCACGCTTTGGGGCTACGCCGAGTCGGCCGGGCGCAGCTTGCTGGGGATGACGTGGAATGTCGTCGTCGACTACCCGGGGATGCTTCTTGCGGTGGCCGGGACGCTCGCGCTCGTCATGGTGGTGGTGACGTCTGTACGGCGGGCGCGGGCCAAGCTTCGGTACGAGTCGTGGCACCTGCTGCACCTGTACGCCTACCTCGGTGCCGGCCTGGCCGTCCCTCATATGGTCTGGACGGGCCGTGACCTCATGTCGGGTGCCGCCCAGGTCTACTGGTGGAGCCTGTGGGCGTTCGCCCTGGGCGCGGTCCTCCTGTTCCGGGTCGCGCTCCCGTTGGGTCGCTCGCTCCATCACGCTGTTCGGGTCGAGGCCGTCGTCCCCGAGGCCCCTGGCGTCGTCTCGGTCCACCTGCGCGGGCGGCGGCTGGACACCCTCGGCGCGCGTGCAGGCCAGTTCTTCCAGTGGCGATTCCTCGACGGACCCCGATGGCCTCAGGCCAACCCGTTCTCGCTCTCCGCGGCCCCCGGATCGGACCGCATGCGGATCACCGTCAAAGACCTGGGCGACGGCAGCTCCCGGATCGCGTCGCTCAAGCCCGGAACGAGGGTGCTCTTCGAAGGCCCCTACGGCCATATGACGAGCCGACTGAGGACTCGCCGCAAGGTCACCCTGATCGCCTCGGGCGTTGGGATCACTCCCCTGCGGGCGCTCCTCGATGAGTTGCCGGCAAAGCCCGGCGACGTCACTCTCCTGCACCGCACCCGCGGTCATGACGACGTCGTCTTCAAGGACGAGCTCACCGCCCTCGCGGCCCGCGGCCATGTCCGGGTCGTCCACCTGCCCGGCCCACGCCGCCCGGGCGGGCCTACGTGGCTTCCCGCCACGGCGGGGAGTCTGTCCGACTCGGCGGCGCTGCGCCGCCTCGTTCCTGACATCGCCGGCCACGACGTCTTCATCTGCGGCCCGGACGCATGGGCCGACGCGGCTGGCAAGGCGGCCGAAGGTGCAGGCGTACCCAGGTCTCGCATCCACCTCGAGAGGTTCACCTGGTGAGCCGAGCAGGCCGCCCTGGACGCCCGCCCGAAACGGAAGGATCGAGATGCGCCGCTTCGTCGTCGCCCTGCTGAGCACAGTCACCGCGCTGATCCTGCTCTTCAGCTATCACACCAGCACGAATCGCTCGGCGGACGTCGCCGTGGCCGTGAGCCCGGCGTACGGCTCCGGCGCCGCCGCCACCAGTACCGCGACGTCGCCTGCCGCTCCCCTGCCATCCGCTGCCCTGCCTGCCGCTGCCCTGCCTGCCGCTGCCCCGCTTGCCGCTGCCCCGCCTGCCGCTGCCCCGCAGACCTTCACAGGGGGAGTCGCCCAGACCCGCTGGGGTCCCGTGCAGGTCGAGATCACTATCGAGAGCGGAGTGATCACGACCGCTGCCGCGGTTCAGCACCCGACCGGGGGCGAGAGCGACCAGATCAACGGCTACGCGGTGCCGATCCTCAACCAGTCGGCCGTGTCGGTCCAGAGCGCGAGCATCGAGACGGTGTCGGGTGCGTCGATCACGAGCGCCGGGTACGAGACGTCGCTGCAGTCGGCACTGGACGCAGCGGCGGGGGCCGGTGTGACGGTGACGGGGTGAGCGCGGTGGCCATCACCCATAACCCCGGCCTCGCGACCCCGGGCATCCCCTTGCCGACCGGTGACGTTGTCCTCGGCGGGCCTGGGATGCCACGCCGGGTCTGGGTCGCCCAGATCATGGGCATGCCGATCAGCGTCACCGTTCGAGGTGCCCGCGTACGCGACGCCGCCACCGCAGAGCGGCTGAACGGTGCGGTCGAGAAGGTCTTCGCCGAACTTCGTGAGGTCGACACGACCTTCAGCATGTGGCGGGCCTCCAGCGAGGCGAATCGGGTGGCCCGTGGCGAGCTGGCCATCGCCGACGCCTGCGCCGACGTGCGTCTCGTCCACGACCTGACCGAGCAGGCCAAGGCGATCACGGCCGGCTGGTTCGACGCGATGCTGCCCGATGGCCGCGGCGACGCCCGGTGGGACCCGACGGGCCTTGTGAAGGGCTGGGCGGTAGAGCGGGCCTCTCTCCGCTTGAGCGGCCTTGTCGGTGACTGGTGCGTCAACGCCGGCGGGGACGTCGTGCTGGTGCCAGGTCCCGACGACCCCCAGCCGTGGCTCGTCGGCATCGAGGACCCGGGTGACCGGTCGCTGGTCCTCGCCGCCGTCTCGCTGGTCGAGGGCGGCATCGCCACGTCGGGTTCCGCCGCCCGCGGCGGCCACGTCATCGACCCGCGCACAGGCGAACCGGTCACCACACCGGGATCGCTGACCGTCCACGGCCCGTCTCTCATGTGGTCCGACGTCTGGGCCACCGCCGCGTACGCGTCCGGTCCTCGGGCGCCCGACTTGCTCGCAGCCGCAGGCGGCTATGGATGGGCCGTCGTCGATAGGCAGGGCTCATACCCGACCGTACGTTCCTCTGGATGACTCTTCGCGGGGCGTGACCGTGGCTGGATCGCGCGATCTGCTCGTCGAGACCGTTCCCCGAGCCGCGGCAACGCCTTCGGGGTACATCACGGATTCCACCCACGCAGCGAGTGGCGTTCCTGTCGGATACGGCTCTGGTCGGTGAGGCGGTCGCGGCGGCGTGTTCGGCATCGGATCCGGGGCTCGCCCGGGTGAACTACGAGATCCTCGGCAACGCCTTCGCGCACCTGCACGCTCATGTGCGTGCCCGGTATTCCTGGCAGGAGCCCGCGGTGCGGACCCGACCGGTGTGGTGTTACCCGGACCTGCTCGACCCCGGCTATGCGTTGAGCGGTGCTCATGACGAACTCCGCGCGGAACTGACACGGCGGCTCGTCGACCTCGGTGGCAGGACGCCTGACCGGCGCCGGTGCGATCTCCGGCCGTCGGGCTTCCGCCGCGGCGGCGTGGCGCGTCACGCCTGCCGGCCCAGGCTCGGCGGGTCGCGTCGGTACCTATGGCGGTGTGGTCATGGCCGGGGCGGTGTTGCGCGGTGGTAGGTGGTTCTCTGGCCGCGTCCGCCGGTGTGGGATACCGGGCCCAGGTCGGTGAGGTGGCGAAGGATCGTGAAGATGTTGGGGGCGTTCAGTGCCGTCGTTGCCGCGAGGGCGGATACGTCACGGTCACCGCCGGCGAGGGCGCTGTACACCTTCCGCTCGGAGTCGTTGAGACGCTCCGGCGCCGACGCCGACGCCGACGCCGACGCTGAGGGTGTGGCGGTGCGGCGCAGGATCGCGGTGAACCGCAGGCCGGTGTCGGAGAACGTCGGGGGTGGGGGTCCGGCGGTGGCGAGGCTGGTGATGATGCGGGGGATGCCGGTGGCGAGGGTCTCGACGACGCGGGCACCGTTTGTGGCGCGTAGCGGCAGATCTCGATGAGGCGGGCGTTGCGGGCGGAGGTGACGCCCTCGCGGCCGAGCCGGTCGACGGTGATGCCGTAGAGCCCACCGGGGTGGGTGACGACGAAGCGGTCGGGGGTGAGACGGACTTCGACGGCCATGCCGGCTGCCCAGGTGTCGAGGTCGCGGTGTACGGGGGCGTTGGCGATGAGTTCCCGGATTGTGTCAAGGGGGTAGGTCCACGCGTCTCGCGCTGCACCATCGCGGTCCTGGATCACGGTGCGGGTGAACACAGTTCGGGCCTAGGTCAGGGCCTCGTGCAGCATGAGTGGCAGGGGCCTGCTGAGGGTGACGGCTTGGGCGGCACGGACGTCGGGGGATTCTGCCGGGGCGTCGGTGATGGCGAGGTTGACGACGTAGCGGGGGAAGAACTGTTGGGGGTGGCGTCCCAGGGCGAGGAGCCCGGCGGTGGTGGCCGCGCCGTCGGGGGTGAGGATGCCGGCGCGGATGAGGATCTCGGCGTGGTCGAAGCGTTCGAGGCCGCCTGGGTCGAACTGCCGGGCAGTGGTGGTCCACACCCGGCTCAGCTCCGCGTCGAGGTCGGTGTGTCCTGACCCGGGGACGGGTCTGCGGTCACACGTCGGCGCCTCACGGTTACGCAGGTACGCCTGCTCCTCCAGGGCGGACATCCGGAAGTCGCCGGCCCAGCTGAGGATCCACCCCTGATGGTCGTAGCGGCAGGGCTTGTCGGCCGGGTTGCATTCCCGGACACGGGCCACCATGACGGGAAAGCCTTCGAAGAGTTCCTCGGTGACGTCCAGGACCACCGGTGGCGTGCAGGCCCGCGCGCGGGTGCCGAGGCCCTGTTTCAGGGAGTGGGTGTCGACCAGACCACTCACCAAATGCAACCGCCCCCAGTTACATTTGGTCACATTTGAGGGACGACCGCGGCGTCGAGCTCCCGTCCTCGGGGCGCTTGCCCCGAACCTCGTCGGCGACCTCCGCGGCGGTCGGCGGCTGGCTGCGGCTGTTCGAGTGCTTGACCCCGAGGGCAGGATCGACACGTTCAGCCGGGTTGGTACATGACGATCTTGACGGCGGTCACGCCGGGTAAGAACACGTCGGACCTCACTTCGTGACCGCCCTGCTCTATCTCGCCGACGACAACCCCGGCCGCCGTCAGCTCCGTCCGAGCATCGACCATCGACGCGACCTTCAACAGCACTGTCGGCACCGTGACGCCGCCGTGAGGTCCGGATACGGCGAGCCTGACGTTGGTGCCTGGGAGGTCTGATTGAACCCAGTCGTCACCGTCGCGCAGGGCCGGTTCGGCTCCGGTGATCCTCGCGAGGCCCTCGGCAGCTTCGGCTACTACTCCCGGCATCGCCACTGTCACCCGTTGGATGTCCACGTCCTGCAGGGTCCTCGATTGTCGACTGCGGCGCCTCGACGTACCCTTGCGCCGAGGGTGTCGTGCCGTTCACCGGCACGTCGGCGTGGTCGTGGTCACACCCTCACCTGACGATCAGGCATCGCCTCTACATGAGAGGAGACGCGATGACCGCTCCCGCCACCGCAGCGGCGCGTCCCGGCCGCCGGGCCGCCATCGACCCCCGCTTCCCGGGCCGCCAGGACTGGTCGTCATGGCCCGCATACGAGGCTGCCGCTGAGGGTTTCCGGGGTTACTGGTACCCGGCGGAGTGGTCGAGCCGGGTCACCGGCACGCCGACGGCAATCACGGTCTGCGGCGAGAAGCTCGTCCTGCTCCGCGACCAGGGCACTGCGTACGCGTTGTTCGACCGCTGCCCGCACCGGGGCATCCCGCTGTCGATGGGCAACCAGCAGTTCCCGGGCACGATCAGCTGCGTCTACCACGGCTGGACCTTCGACCTGACCGACGGTGCCCTGACGGCGGTCATCACCGACGGTCCCGATTCACCGATCTGCGGCAAGGTCCGTGTGGTCACGTACCAGGTGGCGGAGCGCCTCGGCATGGTGTGGGTGTACATCCCGCTGGCCGGCGAGCAGGCACCGAGCATCGACGAGCAGTTGCCCGAGGAGCTCGTCGGCAACGACTTCGTCATGGGCGGTCGGATGGACGACCGGGTCGGCAACTGGCGCTTCGCCTGCGAGAACGGCTACGACGAGGGGCACGCCAAGTACCTGCACCGCACCGCGCTCTGGCGGCTGTACAAGACCATGCCGACCTGGAACCTCACCCACATCGAGAAGCGGGGCCGCTGGATCTACCGGGTTCAGGACGAGGTGCATTTCGAGGCGACCTTTCCGGGAGTGGGCACGTGGACCAACTACCGGTGGTGGAAGCAGCGGCCGCCGACCGAAACCTTCAACATCGGCAACACCGGCAAGCCCAAGCGCGTCAACCCGGTCATCGCTGCGCAGGGATTCCCCGGCTTCGCCTCGGTCAGCATGCCGGGGGTGCTGCGGATCGTGTACCCGACCTTCATCCACTACGAGTTCTACGTGCCGGTGGACGCCGACAACCACCGCTACGTCGGTGTCATGGTCAATTTCCCCGGGAACAAGCGGAGCGGCTACTGGTTCTTCGCCCGCTACCTGGGCTTCATCCGCTGGCTCTTCCACGGCCAATTCTCCGGTCAGGACGCGCGGATGGTGGAGGCGACGGATGCGCCCCCGGAGCGGCTGTACCGCCCGGACGTGTCGCTGACCATGTGGCGGCAACTCGCGCAGGACGCGGTCAACGCGCGGCAGGTCAGCGGGTGAGACGGCTGCCCTGGGTGCTCGCGGCGACCGGCGTACTGGCGCTGCCGCTCCTGCTCAGGCGCTGGCGGCGGAACTGGCGCACCCAGGTCCACAGCATCAGTGCCCGTCGATGAGGCTCCGATGAGGTGGCGATGACGGACCTGCTGGCCGCCGCGCTGCACCGGATCGACCCGTCCCGGCTTCGCGACCTGGCTGCCGGCATGACGTCGATCCCCAGCCCGACCGGGGACGAGGGGGCGCTGGCGGGCTACGCCGTCGAGGAGCTGTCCCGTCACGGCGTCCCCGCCCGCGTCCAGCCGCTGGATGATCGTCAGGCCAATGCGGTCGGGCGGATCCGTGGGTCCGGCAGCGGGCCGGTGCTGCTGCTGTACGCCCCGATCGACACCCTCACCACCGGCACCGAGGCCGACGTGCCCGCCATCGGCACTGCGCTTCGTCCGGACATGCGTGCCGCGGCCAGGATCGACGGCGACCTGGTCATCGGGCTCGGCGCCGGCAATCCCAAGGGCCACGCGGCCTGCGTCGTGGCGGCGGCCGAGGTGATCGCCGCCGCCATGCAGGACACCCACGAGGACCTGCTCGGCGATCTCGTGGTCGGTCTCGGTGCGGGTGGCATGCCGACCAACTCACCCGTCCTTCCCGGCGACCCCCGGCGGGACACCGGCCAGGGCGCCGGTTGCTCGTTCCTGCTGGAGCAGGGGGTCTGGCCGGACGCCGCGGTCGTGGCCAAACCGGGCTGGAGCGTGTCGTGGGAGGAGGTCGGGCTCGCGTGGTTCGACGTCACCGTCCACGGCCGCCACACCTATGTGGGCAGCCGTCACAAGATGCCCTACCGCAACGCCATCGCGGCCGCCGGCGTGGTGGTCCAGCGGCTCGAGGACTGGTTCGAGGAGTACGCGGCGCGGCACACCGATGGGCTGGTCAGCCCGCAGGGCATCGTCGGGGCGATAGCGGGCGGTTGGCTCCGGATGCCCGCAGTCACACCCGCCTCGTGCACGCTTCGGATCGACCTGCGGCTGTCGCCGCGCACCTCACCCGCGCAGGCCCGGCGGGAACTGCTCGGGTTCCTCGACACCGTGAAAGCCGAGCACCCCGACCTCGACATCGACGTCGAGCCGGTGCTCGCCATCCCGGGTGCCACCACCGACCGCGACCACTGGATCGCCCGACGAGCCCGGCACGCCTGGGAGGCCGTCGAGGGCGGCCGGCACGCCGACGTGCCAGGCATGAGCGGCGCCACCGACGCCACGATTCTGCGCAACCGGGGCATCCCGACCGTACGGGTCGGCATGCCGAAGGTGCCCGGGG